>NZ_KB890703.1 GCF_000373205.1 Calidithermus timidus DSM 17022 | reverse complement strand
TAACAACTCTGTAACAGGGCTCCGGTAAGCTTTTGATTAAAGCCAATAGTGCAAAGGAGAGCACCCATGGGTTCCATTCCTACGCTCCTCGGCATCGAGTCCCGCATGGTCCAGACCCCCCGGCTCCACCAGCACGTCCTGCTGAGCGGCCCCGCCGACGGTATCCCGGTACTCTTGATCCACGGCAACGCCTCCTCCGCGACCTTCTGGGAAGAGAGCATGCTGGCCCTGCCGAAGGGTTATCGCGCCATCGCCCCCGACCTGCGCGGCTACGGCGACACCGAGGATAAGCTGATCGACGCTACCCGCGGCTGCATGGACTGGGTAGACGACCTGCTGAGTCTCATGAACGCCCTGGACATCCAGGAATTCCACGTCGCCGGGCACAGCCTGGGTGGGAGCGTGATCTGGGCCATGCTCGCCACCGCGCCCGAGCGGTTGCTGAGCGTGACGGTGTTTTGCCCCGGCTCCCCCTTCGGCTTCGGGGGTACCAAGGACCTGCAGGGCACCCCCTGCGCCCCCGACTTCGCCGGTTCGGGCGGGGGCATCGTCAACCCCGAGTTCGCCCGGCTGATGGGGGAAAAGTACCGAGGCACCGAACACCAGGCTTCGCCGCGCACGGTGATGAACAGCTTTTACTGGAAACCGCCCTTCCGGCACCCCCGCGAGGAGGAGTTGCTCTCGGGCCTGCTCTCCGAGCGGGTCGGGCCAAAGAGGTATCCTGGCGATTTCGAAGCCTCCCCCCACTGGCCGGGTGTGGCCCCCGGAAAATTCGGACCCGCCAACGCCATCTCGCCCAAGTACGTCGGCGACACGGTAGAGCGGATGCTGGCCGCCGAGGCCAAACCCCCCATCCTCTGGGTGCGCGGCTCCGACGACCAGATCGTGAGCGATTTCAGCCTCTTCAACCTGGGCACCTTGGGCAAGCTCGGCGTGGTCCCCGGCTGGCCGGGCGAGGAGGTACACCCGCCCCAGCCCATGGTGGGCCAGACCCGCTGGGTGCTCGAGCGCTACGCTGCTAATGGCGGCTCCTTCCGCGAGGAGGTCATCGCGGATACCGGGCACTCCCCGCACATGGAGAAGCCGGAGGTGGTGAACCCGCTATTTCACGCGCACCTGGAGGGTCGATAGCCGAACGCCCCACGCGAAACGCCTGTCTCCCTCCGCCTGCGAGGCAGGTTCTATCCCCCCAGCCCCCTTGCCAAAGGAGGTGGGGAAAAGGGCATCTTGCGTACGACGTAGGACGTACGGCTGGTGCCGTCAAGCCGACGCCGAGGACCACACCTGTGTGGGGTCCCACGGGTACACGATCCAACCGTCGGTCTCCTGGGCGAAGACATCCGGCCCGTCGCCGGGAAAGTGGCTGTGGCTGGGCTTGTAGTGCAGGGTACAGAGGGTGGGCTTGCCCCCGGCCTGGCGCACGCGCTCCCGCACCGCCACCGCCGTCTTGCCCGAGTCCCACACGTCATCGACGATCAGAATGCGCCTGCCTACCAACAGCGCGTCGCTGGGAAACTGCAAGAAAACGGGCTGCTCGAGGGTCTCCCCCACGTCGGTATAGAACATCACCGCCGCGGTGAGCACGTTGCGTAGGTCCAGGGCTTCGCTGATGAGGCAGGCCGGGACCATGCCGCCCCTGGTCACGCAGAGGATTGCGTCGTAATCGTCGCGGTCGAGCCTGGCCAGCAGCTTGGAAACCAAAGCGCTGATGTCGCCCCAGCTCAGGTAGTGCTTCTCCATGTTCCCTACGCTAACACAGCCAAAGGCAGGCCCTGGCTCAGGCGTTCACCGGCTTGTCCAACTCGAAGGCACTGTGGACCGCTCGCACCGCTGCTTCGGCGAATTGCAGCGGGATGATCACCGAAATCCTGACCTCGCTGGTGGCGATCATCTCGATGTTGGCTCCCACTCCGGCGATGGCACCGAACATGCGGGCCGGGATGCCGGGGGTCGAGGCCAGGGCCACCCCCACGATAGAAACCTTGGCCACGTCCCGACGCAGCCGGGCCTCACCACCGATTTCGGCCAGCACCGGCTCGAGGGCGTCCATGGCGTCGTCGGCGAAGTCCCGGCCCACCGTAAACGCCATCTGCTGGCGCGAGGCGTCGTGGCCGGGCACGCCCTGAATGATCATGTCCACCGCCACGCCCGCTCTGGCCAGGGCTTCAAAGACTCGGCCCGCGATGCCAGGGCGGTCGGGAATGCCCACCAAACCAATCTGCGCGATCTCATCATCCAAAGCCACCCCCGTGACCGGGCGTTCGAGTTCCATGCCGTCCTCCGTAACGATGGTTCCTGGGTTGTAGGAAAAGCTGCTGCGCACGTGGATTTTGACCCCGTAGCGCTTGCCGTAGTAGACCGCGCGGGGGTGCAGCACCCTGGCCCCGAGCGCGGCCATCTCGAGCATCTGGTCGTAGCCGATCTTATTGAGCTTCTGGGCTTCGGGGATGAGGTGGGGGTCGGTGGTGTAGACCCCCTCGGTATCGGTGAAGATCTCGCACTCGTGGGCCCCCAACGCCGCCGCGATGGCTACTGCCGTGGTGTCGGAGCCCCCGCGCCCCAAGGTGGTGAGCTCGCCATCCGGGGTGACGCCCATAAAACCGGCAATCACCGCCACCTCTCCCCGGTTCAGAGCCTCTTGGATCAGCCGGGGTTCGACCCTGAGGATGCGGGCGTCGCCGTAGCGCCCATCGGTGATGATGCCCACCTGGCTCTGGGTGAAGCCCCGCGCCGGGACGCCCATCGCGTTGAGCTGCATCGACAGCAGGGCCACCGATTGCTGCTCCCCGATGGTGGTGAGCATGTCCAGCTCCCGCTGGGGAGGCCGGGGATTGACCCGTCTGGCCAACGCGATCAGCTCGTCGGTCATGCGGCCCATGGCCGAGACCACCACCGCCAGGTGGTGGCCCTTCTCCCGGTAGTGCTGGATGCGCTGGGCCACCTTGTGGATGCGCTCGAGGTCACCCACGCTGGTACCGCCGTATTTCTGTACGACCAAGGCCATAATCCGGTGAATCCTATCATGTTTGGTACACCAAAACCAAGCGGGGCGAGGGGTATGCGCCGTGCCCACCGACGATCCGTCGGCTTCCCCGGATCGCCGGCATTCCCCCGGCAGGGGCTTATACTCGGGCCATGGACCTTTTCCCTGAGTGGTTCAAAGCGTTCAAGCATGTCACCCTCTGGCCTGGAATGGACATGCCCGTGCTCTCGGGACAGGGTGGGCAGATCGGCTTCGGACAGGTAAGCGAGGACACCGAGGTACCCGAGCACGCCCACGGCGGGCAGTGGGGGGTGGTGCTCGAGGGCCGCGTGGAGTTCGTCATCGGCGGTGAACGCAGGGTGTTTACCAAGGGCGACTACTACCACATCCCCGCCGGGGTGCCCCATAGCGCCCGGCTGGCCGCCGGGACCGCGTTCATCGACGTGTGGGAGGGCCAGCGCTTCGGCGAAGAGCGCATGAAGTAGGGGCGATGGGGAGACACTGCGATGAGCGTATTGCTATCCGAGCTCAAAGACGGGGTGCTGACCCTCACCCTCAACCGACCCGAGGCCATCAACGCCTTCAACACCGCCATGCTTCAGGGGCTGGCCCAGGCCATGCGCGAGGCCGCCGAGAACCAGGACGTACGCGTGGTGCTCATCCGGGGAGCCGGACGCGGCTTCTGCTCTGGACAGGATTTGCGCGAGTTCGAAGGCCAGACCATCTCCTACAAGGCCCACCTCAAGAACTACGCCGGGGCCATCGCGGGCATCGCCACGCTGGACAAGCCGGTGATCGCCGCCATCCACGGGGCCGCCGCCGGAGCCGGGCTCTCGCTGGCCCTGGCTTGCGACCTGCGGCTGGCCGCCTCCGACGCGGTGCTCACCACCGGTTTCAGCCGCATCGCCCTCATCCCCGACGCCGGGATGAACTACCACCTGCCGCGCATCGTAGGGCAGGCCAAAGCCTTCGAGCTCATGGCCCTCTCGCCTCGCCTAAACGCCGAGCAGGCCCTCGAGCTGGGCCTGGTGAACCGGGTCATCCCCGGCGAGCGCTTCGCCGAGGAAGTGGAAAAGCTGGCGCTCGAGCTGGCCCAGGGCCCCACCCGCACCTTCGGCCTCATCAAGCAGGCCCTGCGCAAGAGCGCGACCTCGAGCCTGGAGGAGATGCTCGAGGTCGAGGCCGAGTTGCAAGAGCTCGCAGGACAAAGCCAAGACCACAAGGAGGGCATAGCCGCCTTCTACGAAAAGCGTGCCCCACGTTTTATCGGACGATAGACGATTCGCCGTGATCCGCTACCTCAAAGGCACCGTCCTGCGCAAAACCCAAAACACCGCCGTGTTGCTGGTGGGGGGGGTAGGCTTTGAGGCGGGCTGCCCCACCTCGACCCTGGCCGAGCTCACCGAGGGGAAGGAAGCCGTTTTGCACACCAAGCTGGTGGTGCGTGAAGACGACCTCTCACTCTACGGCTTCGCCGATGAGCGCTCACTCGAGCTCTTCGAGCTGTTGCTGGGGGTCTCGGGCGTGGGGCCCAAGGTAGCGCTCAGCATGCTTTCCAGCCTCACCCCCTCGCTGCTGGCTCGAGCCCTGGCCGAGGGCGACCTGCGCCTGCTGACCGGAGCGCAGGGAGTGGGCCGAAAGCTGGCCGAGCGCATCGCCCTGGAGCTGCGCGGCAAGGTTCCGGCTCACCTGATGGGCGAGGGCGGGCCAATCCGGCAAAACCAGAGCGCGGAAGAAGCCGAGCTGGCCCTGGTCACGCTGGGCTTCCGCGAGAGCCAGGTGCGCGGCGTGGTGGCCGACATCGTGCAGAAAAACCCCGAGGCTTCTACCCAGGAGATCATCAAGCTGGCGCTCAAAGCCTTGCGCTAAGCGCCCCACGCAAGGCTTCGCGGCATAGCTGAGTTCGGTCGTCCCGATACGCTTCCCGCGGGAGCCCCAGGTGCGGGAAAATCAAGCGAAGGGCACCTGAGGAAATTGACGCCCCGGCACCGATGCCGCATCATAGAAGGGCGCTGTCCGCAGGAGTACCGTGGACATCCGCCCACAGCGAGTCGGGGACGGTGAGAGCTCGGCGGCAGGGGCCACGGGAAGGGCGGCGGAGATCAGCCGAAGGCAGAGGACCGATCCCCTTGCACCAGGGGGGCGAAGCCCGAAGCTCAGGCCAGCGCGATCGAGAGGGCTCGAGGGCAATCCCTCGGGAACTGGGGTGGAACCGCGAGTAGTGCAACTATTCGTCCCCAGGCATCATGCCGGGGGCGTTTTCTTTGGCTTCCCCGGCGGTCGGGTTAAATCCCCAAGCAGACCCTTGCGTTCTGCGCGACCGAAAGGAGCAAACCATGCCTGCTGAAACGATGGACGAACTGGTTTCCCTCTGCAAGCGCCGAGGCTTCATCTTCCAGGGCTCGGAGATTTACGGGGGCCTTCAGGGAACCTACGACTACGGCCCCTTAGGGGTCGAGCTCAAGAACAACCTCAAAGCCGCCTGGTGGAAGGCCAACGTCTACGAGCGCGACGACATGGAAGGCCTCGACGCCAGCATCCTGACCCACCGACTGGTGCTGCGCTACTCGGGCCACGAGGCCACCTTCGCCGACCCGCTCATCGACAACCGCATCTCTAAAAAGCGCTACCGCCTGGATCACCTGCTCAAAGAGCAAAAGCCCCAGGTGCTCGAGGCCATCGCGGAGGTGATGGGTCTGGGAGACTGGGACATGACCACCCTGGTGGCTGCCCTGATGGCGGATCCGGAGAAAGCCGCCGAAGCCATGACGTCCGCCAAGGTGATCGACCCCACCGACGGAGCCCCTGGCGACTGGACCCCGCCCCGGCCCTTCAACATGATGTTCCGCACCAACATCGGGCCGGTGGTCGATGAGGACTCGTACGGCTATCTGCGCCCCGAGACCGCGCAGGGCATCTTCATCAACTTCAAGAACGTGCTCGACTCCACCGCCCGTCGGCTGCCCTTCGGCATCGCCCAGATCGGCAAGGCTTTCCGCAACGAGATCACCCCGCGCAACTTCATCTTCCGGGTGCGGGAGTTCGAGCAGATGGAGATCGAGTTCTTCGTCAAGCCCGGCACCGACGAGGAGTGGCATCAGAGGTGGCTACAGACGAGGCTGCAGTGGTGGGAAGACCAGGGCATCCCGCGCCAGCAGATTCACGTGTTGGACGTGCCCAAAGCCGACTTAGCGCACTACTCCAAGCGCACCTTCGACCTCATGTACAACTTCCCCACCCTTGGCTTCGAGGAGATCGAGGGCATTGCCAACCGCAGCGATTACGACCTGGGCTCGCACACCAAGGCTCAGGGTGAGCTGGGCATCCAGACCAGGGTCATGGAGAACACCGACTCCACCGCCAAGCTGGCCGTGCAGGACCCCGATACCAAGGCCTGGTTCGTGCCCTACGTCATCGAGCCCTCGGCGGGGGTCGACCGGGGTGTGCTGGCCGTGCTCAGCGAGGCTTACACCAAAGAACAGCTCGATAACGGCGAGGAGCGCATCGTGCTCAAGCTCAAGCCCCACCTCGCACCCATCAAGGTCGCGGTGATCCCCCTGGCCAAGAACAAGGAGGAGATCACCTCCTACGCCAGGGGTCTCAAGGCCAGGTTGCAGGCCCTGGGCATGGGGCGGGTGCTCTACGAGGACACCGGCAATATCGGCAAGGCCTACCGCCGCCACGACGAGGTGGGTACCCCCTTCTGTGTGACCGTCGACTACGACACCATCGGCAAGAGCCACGACGGCAGCACGGCCCTCAAGGACACCGTGACCGTGCGCGACCGCGACACCATGCTGCAAGAGCGCGTCCACGTCAACGAGCTGGCGCAGTACCTGCTCGAGCGGCTACGGTGAGGGGTTTTCACTCGAGCCACCAGCCCTCCAAGGCTGACGGCCCTCCTATTTGGCTTGGTGAATATGCGTATACTTCGCTCATGTTGGCCAAGCGCATCATTCCCTGCTTGGACGTACACGCCGGGCGGGTGGTCAAGGGCATCAACTTCGTTAACCTACGCGACGCGGGCGACCCGGTGGAGTCGGCCAGGGCTTACAACCTAGCCGGGGCCGACGAGCTGGTGTTCCTCGACATCACCGCCACCCACGAGCAGCGCTCGATCATGCTCGATGTCGCGGCACGGGTAGCCGAGCAGGTGTTCATCCCCTTCACGGTAGGCGGGGGCATCAGAAGCCTCGAGGACGCCCGCCAGCTTTTGCTGGCCGGAGCCGACAAGGTCTCGGTCAACTCCTCGGCGGTCAAGCACCCCGAGCTGTTGCGCGAGCTCTCCGAGCACTTTGGTAACCAGGCGGTGGTGCTGGCCATCGACGCCCGCAAGCGCCCCGGCGGCTGGGAGGTCTACGTGGCCGGGGGGCGCATCCCCACCGGCCTCGACGCGGTGGAGTGGGCGGTGCGGGGGGCCGAGCTCGGCGCGGGGGAAATCCTCCTTACCAGCATGGACAAGGACGGCACCAAGGATGGCTACGACCTCGAGCTCACCCGCAGCGTCGCCGAGGCCGTGAGCATCCCGGTGATCGCCTCAGGGGGGGCAGGGCGCAAGGAGCACTTCGCCGAGGTACTCACCGAGGGCGGTGCCGACGCGGCGCTGGCGGCGAGCGTGTTCCACTTCGGGGAGATCGCCGTACAAGAGCTCAAAGGCTACCTCCAGCAGCGGGGTGTCCCCGTGAGAATCGAGGTCGTGGCGTGAATCTCGAGGCCGTGAAGTTCGACGAGAAGGGCTTGGTCCCGGTAATCGTCCAGGATGCGCACTCGGGCAAGGTGCTAACCCTGGCCTACGCCAACCGCGAAGCCCTGACCCAGACCCTGCTCACGGGCTATTCCACCTTCTTTAGCCGCAGCCGGGGCGAGTTGTGGGTCAAGGGGGCTACCTCGGGTAACCGCCAGAAGGTGCTCGAGGTGCTGCTCGATTGCGACCGCGACGCGGTAGTCTACCGGGTTGAACCCCAGGGCCCCGCCTGCCACACCGGGGCGGAGAGCTGTTTCCACAACCCCCTGACCGAGGCCGCCGAGCACCCACCGCTGGGAGAGGTGCTCGAGCAGGTCTACCGCACCATCCAGCAGCGCCTGCGCGAGTTGCCGGAGGGCTCTTACGTCGCCAGGATGCACCAAGAGGGCCTCGACCGCGTGCTCAAAAAGATCGGCGAGGAGGCTGGGGAGCTTATCATCGCCGCCAAGAACGCCAACGGTGAGGAGCTGAGCTGGGAAGCCGCCGACTTGCTGTTCCACCTGCTGTTTACCCTGGCCGAACTGGGCCTCTCGCCCGACGACCTGGCGCGGGTACTGTGGCAGCGCAATGTCGCCAAAGGCCGCTAGCTCCCCGCCCTCAGTCCCTTGGAAACGCTACCGGGCCCGCCGAAGCGCCAGGCTCTGGTAGGCTCAGGGCATGGACATCGTCATGGATATTGAACACCTGATGGTGCTCGAGGTGGTCCGCGTCACCGAGCAGGCTGCGCTCGCGGTGAGCCGTCTGGCGGGAATGGGCGACAAGGAAGCGGTGGACGCGGCCGGCACCGAGGCGATGCGCGAGGTGCTGAACGAGCTACCCATCTCCGGAACGGTGGTGATCGGGGAGGGGGAGATGGACGAGGCCCCCATGCTCTATATCGGTGAGAAGGTGGGCAAGGGTGGCCCCGAGGTGGATATCGCCGTAGACCCGGTGGAGGGCACCAACATCACGGCCAAGGGCCTCCCCAACGCCATCACCGTCATCGCCATCAGCGAGAAGGGCGGCCTGCTGCACGCCCCCGATATGTACATGGAAAAGCTGGTGGTGGGGCCCCCGGCGGCAGGTAAGGTCAACCTGGATTTCCCCGTGGAAGCCAACCTTCGCATCGTGGCCGATGCCCTCAGCCGTAAGGTCGAGGACCTGGTGGTGGTGGTGCTCGACCGCCCGCGCCACGAGAACCTCATTCGTGAAATCCGTCGAGCCGGGGCCAGGGTCAAGCTGATCACCGATGGGGACGTGGTGGCGGCGGTGGCCGTGGCCATCCGGGGCACCGGCGTTCACGTCATGATGGGCAGCGGCGGGGCCCCCGAGGGTGTGCTGGCCGCTGCGGCGCTGAAGTGCATGGGCGGTGAAATCCAGGGCCGCTTCAAACCTTCGAACGAGGCCGAACTCGAGCGCCTCAAAGCCATGGGTGGAGATCCCCATCGGATCTACCGCACCAGCGACCTAGCTCCCGGCAAGCAGATGGTCTTCGCCGCCACCGGCATCACCCACGGGGAATTGCTCGAGGGGGTGCGCTATTTCGGCGGCGGGGCTCGCACCCACTCCATCGTGATGGGCTACGCCACGCACGTGGTGCGCTTCATCGACAGCATTCACCTGCTCGAGAGCGGGGCGAGGGTGAACATTCGGGTCTGACCTGTGACGTTCGACCTCGCGGGAGTTCACCGCAAGAACCAGACGACCGAAGCCCCAGGAGTTCCCGCTCGTTTAGGGCCTCGAGGGTCATCGAGCTTGGCGCTGCGAAAAGCTGAACCCTCCGGTTCTCACCGGAGGGTTTCTTTGGTCCGACCCGCTCAGAAGCCGACGTTCACGCCGAAGGAGCCGCTGATGCCGAAGCCCGTGCTGCTGCCGAAGAAGACCATGGGGTGGGCTTCGATGAAGAAACCGATGCCCGGGAGGCCCAGGTTGAGCCAGGTACCCACCACGCCGCGCAGGCCAAGGTTGCCACTGCCCAGCATCGAGAGGGAGTTGCCATTTCCGAAGAACACCCCACCTCCGGCATAGAGATCGGTCAGGGGGATCTTGGCCAGCAAGTCGGCCCCGCCACCAAACACCAGGGCTCCGCCCGTTCCCACCGGGCCGCCCGAAACGTAGAGACGGCCATCGAGCAACAGGGGTACCAGGCCCAAGCGAATGCCCGCGCTCAGGCCAAAGGGGCCACCAACGCTGCCTTGCAGGCTCTGGGCAAAGGCCGGTGTCAGCAGAAGAACCAACAGCACGAAAAGTTTTTTCACACCATACCTCCTGAGTCAGAGTATATCGGCCATGGCGTGGTAAAGCCGCGGTTTGACCTTCGGTCGCGCTTCCCACCATTGCGCCTCACGCGGCGAGGCCAAACCCGCCGCAGTGGGTATGCGTGGGGACCGCTCAGGAAGCCTCGAGCCCTGCCCTCATGCGCTGTTGGACTTCCCGCAAAGCTCGGGCCCGATCGAGCAGTACTGCCTGGGGCCGACCCGGCTGGTAGCCCAGCACGAGCTGCCGGACACCCAGCAGGCCCAGGGCCACCAAAAAGGCTTCCTTGAGCACCAGGTCCTCCAGCCGCCCCACCTGCATCCCCCTCGAGGCCGGGCTCTGGCGCACGAAGGCTTCGGCCTCCTCCTGCGAGAGCCACAGCGGGGCCAGCTTCTGGCCTACCGACTCCATCACCAGGTGCTCGCCAGGAGCCTGGGGGTCTTCCAGAACGTACCAGGGGGCCTCGAGAATCGCGCGCATAGCTATCTTGCCACGGGCTCGAGCAGCAGCTCGGCGATCTGCACGGCGTTGAGCGCAGCCCCTTTGAGCAGCTGATCGCCTGCGATGAAGAAGTCCAGCCCGTTATCGAAAACCAGGCTCTTACGCAACCGCCCCACCTCGACGTTGAACTTGCCGGTGGCACTGTGGGGCAGCGGGTAACGCTTGTTGGCCGGGTCGTCCACCAGCTCCACGCCGGGGGCCTGAGCCAGCACCTCGCGGGCGGCCTCCGGGGTCACGGGCCGCTCGAACTCCACGGTCACGGCCTCGCTGTGCACCCGCAGGGTGGGCACGCGCACGGCGGTACACGAAACCCTCACCTCGTAGTCGCCCATGATCTTCTGGGTCTCCCACAGCACCTTCATCTCTTCCTTGGTGTAGCCATTGTCCTGGAAGCTATCGATGTGGGGGATGACGTTGAAGGGCAGGGGGTGGGCAAAAATTTGGTTGACGACCGGCTCGTTCTCGAGCCAAGCCCGCGTACCCTCCAGCAGCTCCTGCATCCCGCTGGCCCCGGCTCCCGAGCTCGACTGGTAGGTGCTCACGATCACCCGCTTGGCCTTGAAGGCTTTGTGCAGCGGGTAAAGCCCCATCAGCAGGATGGCGGTGGTGCAGTTGGGGTTGGCAATGAGGTTCTTGTGCCCCTTGATGGCGTGGGCGTTGACCTCGGGCACGATGAGGGGCACCCAGTCCTCGTAGCGCCAGGCCGAGGAGTTGTCGATGACGATGCTCTGCTTCGCCCAGATGGGGGCGTAGTGCTTGGAGAGGCTGCCGCCCGCGCTCGCGAGCACCACGTCTGCCGGCAGGGGGCCTTCGGGCAGGGCTTCGACGGTGTAGGATTTGCCCTGGAATTCCAAGCGCCTGCCCGCCGAGCGGGCCGAGGCGTACAACCTGAGCTCGGTCAGCGGGAAGTTTCGCCGCTCGAGCACCCGCAAAAGCTCCTGTCCAACTGCCCCTGTTGCTCCTACGATAGCGATTTTCACCCAGACCTCCTCACGTGCTAAACAAAAAACCTGCCTGGATAGGCAGGGGCAAGCGACGACTCGGAGGAGTCGCCGCCTAGGTAGTGGTGGTGCGAGCCAAGCTCACGCCAGCACCATAGCATCCCCGGCCCCGGCGATCAAGGGGTGTGTAGTCGGTCGTCTGCGCCTGTGGTTATACAGTTACGCACTGAGGACCTGCTGCATTCATTCAACATACCCAAGGACCTATCGCTGTTGACCCCAGACCCGAGCCCTTCACGAATTGATTAAAACGATGCAAATCCAGAATAGTCATTACCTAGGGATGAACCCAAGGTTGTGGGCTTGTGAAGAACCTACGCTCTAAGCGTGAGTTTGCACCCTTTCTCGATGGGTGCCTTCGCTTCTACCATGGGCCTATGCTTTTGCGAGGGTTCCTATTTGTGATTCTTGGAGGCTGGGGTTTGGCCCAGAGTGTCCCGCTAGGGTATGGGCTCGAAGAGGGTACCCGAATCCTCGTGTTCACCGCCCCCGAGTGTACAGTTTGTGAATCTTTGGCCACAATGAAGGGCTTTCCCCTAACTTTTGTCGGCCGAATCGAAAACCTTCCTTTTCACCCCTATTTGCACGACCGAGGCGACCTCCTAGCCCGTGCGCTGCGGATTCAATCCGCTCCCACGCTGGTGGTTTTAAAGGATGGTTGGGAGGTCAAGCGGCTTACCGGGAAGATCAATCCCTCCGCGAAGGCCCTTGCCTTGCTCGTCGATGCCGCCGAGGCGGGACTACTCAGCCCGGCGTATACCTTGGCAGTATCCCTAGGACAGATCGCGCCCGCACCCTACCAGGACTTCTCTGGCCTGTTGGTCTTCGGTTACGAGCAGTGCCGCTGGTGTGATCTCGAGAAAGAGAGCCGGCCATACTTTGTCAGCAGTCAGTCAGCCTACGGATCATTTATAGCGAAGGGAGGTGGCCGGAAGCCTGCAAAGGTGAGCTGAACACCAAACTCTTCAGCAGGTTTGGCGTACCCGGTACACCAACCCACGTGTACCTCCGGCAAGGCCGAATTGTGTGGATCGATGTGGGCTATCGCAGCGACCTAGAGCAGGTTGTCCAGGCGCTGAAAGCAATAGAGGTGAGGCGATGAAAGGTATTGCGGTTGTGTTTTTCCTTCTGACCATATCCTTGGTCAGCGGCCTTGCCCAGGCCCAAGAAACAGGGAGCTACTGGCAGGAGCCTGCAGATGGCTCGGGTAATCAAATCCAGCGCATTGACGATGGAGATGGGCCTGGAGGTGGGGGTGGTGGAAGCAGTGGCGGAGGTAGTGGAACATGCAGTAACTACACCACTGCTGGAACATGCCCTAAACTTATTTGCGAACCATCGGTAGGTTGCCAGCTTCCCGGAGGATGTGGAATCGGTGTTAGTTGTACAGTAAGGTACGTGCCTGGTACCATATACCACTACTGTCATAGAAGCAGCGTGGTGCTTGCGTATGTGAGAGCGATCGCAGTCCAAATTAGCCTCATCGCTTCGAGACTCGAGATATGACAGCCCCTCAGAAAGATGCATACAATGTGGTGGATGCCATGTTTGACTTCTCTTTTAGGAAGCTCCTACTGACAAAGATAGTCAACAAGCAGACAGTGAAATTGATTTATCTCTTTGTGATAGCAATAATATTCATAACTCAAATAAATAGTCTTATGCAACAAAGTAAGCACGCTGATCCGATGTCTTTTTTCACTGCCCACTTACCAATCTGGTTTCTAGTGATCATGCTTAACATCTTGCTAGTCCGGCTGGCGCTAGAGCTAATTCTTTTGATCGTTTCTTCATTGTCTCATAGTAATCCTGAATAACTGCCTATCTCTTGGGCTTTTGTCGTGTATATTACAGCGTCGTAGAGACACCTGTACCCATCCCACCCTACCCTCCCCTGCTAGGGGAGAGTAGGTGGAGTTTGGCGATGGAAGCTTGGCCCGCAAACTGGTTATCGAACACCACCCCCGTCAGACTATAGCCCTTCTTCCGGATGGCCTCGACTACCTGCTACATCGCTTCACCAATCGCGACTTAACTACGGTTCTTCTTTATGAAAAACTTTTCAGGAGTTGGTCAATCTCTTGATTAAAACGATGTAAATCCTGAATAATGTACGCAAGTCGGGGTAATAGCATGGTCTTCTCTGGAAATGAAACCTTGCGTCTTCATGGTCAAGCCCTTTGTGCTTCTCTACAGCGCGACTCTGACGTCCACCTAGTACTGGACGCACCTTGGGGTTACGCCCTCCTCACACTTGCCAGTTTGCCCCGTCCAGTGGTGGTAGTCACGGGCGTCGGCTCAGCTTCCTACCTCCGTGATTTGTTGGAACTCGAGCCTGAGGGACTTCTGGCCCGCCCAGCAGGACCACAGGACGTTCTCAACGCCCTTGCACGGGTTGCCAGGGGGGAGTGCTTCTACGAAGGTCCATTAGTGGACGACGGCCTTCAACCCTGCGAACGAGCAGTTCTTCGCGAGGTCGCCTTCGGCATGGAAAATAGCGAGATTGCTAAGAAGCTGCATATCAGCCCTCGAACCGTCGAAAACCGGCTCGTGGCCCTTAGGGAAAAGCTGGGGCTTCGCAACCGCGTTGAGCTGGCCCTCTATTACCTGGGGATGAACCCAAGGTTGTGGGTTTGTAGAGAACCTACGCTCTAAGCGTGAGTTTTCACCCTTTCTCGATGGGCACCTTCGCTTCTACCATGGGCCCATGCTTTTGCGAGGGTTCCTATTTGTGATTCTTGGAGGCTGGGGTTTGGCCCAGAGTGTCCCATTAGGGTATGGGCTCGAAGAGTATTTGTGAGAACATCTGTAGCGGGGGTAACTGATGCGTTTCGTGCGGCATCTGCCAGACTTGGCTGTACTGGCTTCATTAGCCCTGGTCCCTTTGATGGCCCATTGGGTATTTCCCAATCGGGGGGGTTTCTGATAAGTCCCTTGTTCTTTTTGGCTTGCCTTTGCTGTTCGGATCGCTTTTAGCAGTCCGTCCGGTAACCTGGCTCGTGACCTCCGTGTGGACCTAGCTTATTTTATTGCTCGCCATCGCTTGGGCAGCAATAACCCTCAGGCAACTATCCACAGCCGATCTGTCCCTGGCGCTGCCTCTATGTGGGCTGGGTTTTGCCGTTGGGCTGGTATGTGGGAAGTACTATAAATCAGTATATTAGACGGTGTCTAGTGATGCTGATTTGGACGGATAGAAGACGGCGAAGCCCGCTGACCTTCTTCCTCTATTTCTCTGGTGAAGAAGCCAGGAGGAGGGTTTTGCGGTACAGGTGGTTACGGCGGAGCAGGAAGTTCTATCACAGTTTGAGGAGAGCTGGAAAGGGCGGCAGGTGGTGGAGGAACGTGCAGAAACATACAATATTTGTCGCCTATCTAGTTTTAGGCTTCCTTCCAAACCCACATAAGTCTAGGTTTTCGTCAAGTACTACAGTGTAAGTCTCCATCCGCATGTTCAGGGCTTGTTAAAGAGGTCGGGGCTGAAGGTGGGGTTGATCTGATAATCCCTGTAAAGCAAGTCGGCGTAGGGAAAGCCCTCGCGGAATTCCAGGGCCTGCACGGGCACGGTGATCCCGTCCACGACCTGGGTTTTCTCGAAAGTGACGACATTCTGCTTGGGGGTGAAATAGCCCGCAAGGGTGCCATCGTCGAAGAACATGAAGCCCTGCAAGACGCCTTTGGTCTTGGTCAGGACCTGGTGGTAGCGCCGGTTCTTGTACATCACGTTTGTCACGTAGCTGGCCTCGTCGCGTTCCTTGCCAAAGCGCAGCCCCGGCCACTCGCCATACAGCAGGTCCCACATGAAGTTCCCCGGCTGGGTGACGTAGATCCCCTCCTCCACCTTGTCGCCGCGCTTGGTGAAGCTGCGCTCCTTGCTGTTGACCCGCACCGCTCCGTCGATCTCGACACGGCTGCGCAGGCCCACGAAGTCGAGGTAAACCTTCAGCACGCTCGCCTTTTCGGTGAAGGGCGGCTTGTACTCGAGGGTATAGCTCAGGCTTTTGAGGTTCCTTAGCGCCTCACCACCATTGGCCTTGAGGCCGAGCTCGAGCCAGTAAGCGGGATCCTTATTGACCTTTTCCTGGGCCAGGCCCAGCAGGGCTCCCATCGCCAGCACCACCAGCAGCAGCCGTTTCATGTGGAGGATTCTCCCATACCCGCAAGGAGAACACATGAGGCGAATGCGCTTCGTCGCGAAGCCTACCCATCAACCAATGCGATAGCGACAACAGCGCCCGCCCGACGCGATGCGCTCTTCCCGTACCACCGGCAGGCCCAGGAGCTGCTGGTAGAGTTCCTGCTCGGTTTGACAAAACTCGTAGTACTCGGTGGAGAGGGCCAGTTTTGGGCAGCGGTTTTGCTCGAGGTACCAGTAGCCATCCTGCTGGTAGCACCTGGCCTGATAGCCCTGTTCGGTGAGGTATTCCGCCAGGCGGCAGAGCTTCTCCCTCAGCGGCAAGCCTTCCAGCATGGGACCAAGGCGGGCCACCAGATCGGCGTTGCGCGAGGAGAGCACCCGGAGCAGCGCGCCCCTGCCGAAGAGGTCGTCGATGTGCTCGAGCAACTCGCTGCACAGCCGGACATACGGGGTCTGCTCGTCCACGGCGCTGAACACCTGGCGAGGACGGCCCCGACCCGCGCACTTCTCCTCCCGGCCCCTGACCAGCCCTTCACGGCTGAGGTCCTCGAGGTGACGGTGCACCGCCACCTTGCTGATGCCCATGCGCTCGGAGAGCTCGGCGACGGTAGCTGGGGATTGCCGCAGGTGCTCGAGAATTCTCAGCTTGGTGTCGCCCAGGCCTATCATCGCTCCTCCCCTTCCCAAAGCCACGACCGCATCTTCAGTCCCATCACGCCATGGGCAGGAGCATGTAGCTTTGTACCGACAGCTGTCCAGCCAGCGCCCGGGCCACCCCGCGCAGGGCCTGGGCTTCGGGGCTATGGGGAGCCGAGAGCACCACCGGAATCCCGGCGTCGCTGGCCTCACGCACGGCTACGGCGATGGGGATCTCACCCAGGAAAGCCGTCTTGTAGGCCTCGGCCATCCTGCGCCCACCCCCCTGGCCAAAGATGTGGATCCGCTCTCCCCCCTGCTCGAAGTAGGACATGTTCTCGATCACGCCCAGCAGTGGCACCTGCACCCGCTTGAACATGTCCGCCGCGCGCTCGGCGTCGATGCGGGCCACGTCCTGTGGCGTGGTCACGATCACCCCGCCCGAGACCTTGGTCAGCTGAGCCAGCGAGAGCTGCACGTCGCCGGTGCCCGGGGGCATGTCCACGATCAGGTAATCGAGCTCGCCCCAGGCTACCTCGTGCAGGAATTGCCTGAGGGTGCCGTGCAGGATGGGGCCACGCCACACCATGGCCTGCCCCGGTGGAACGATGTTGGCGATGGTGACGAGCTTGATGCCATAACGCTCGAGCGGCACGATGCGCTTTTGCTCGTCCACCATGAGCTTCTGGGTCTGCGTGCCGAACATCTGGGCCTGCGAGGGGCCATAGATGTCGGCGTCGAGCAGCCCTACCGCGGCTCCCTCCTGCGCCAAGGCCACCGCCAGGTTGGCGGCTACCGTGCTCTTGCCTACCCCGCCCTTGCCCGAGGCAATCGCCACCACGTGCTTGATGCCCGGCAGGGGCAGGTTCTGCGGGGCGCGCACGCTCGCACCGAAGTGCAGCTCGAGCTCATCCACGCCGATGCGGGCCAGAGCGGCCCGCACCTCGGTCTCAATCTGGCCCTTGAGCGGGCAGGCGGGTGTGGTCAGGTTGATCCTGACCCCTACCCTGTTCCCCTCGACCACCACCTTCTCGACCATCCCGAGGCTGACCAAGTCCTTGTGCAGCTCGGGATCATTTACAGTTCTCAGAGCCTCGAGCACCGAGGCTTCACTCACGCCACTCATCCTTCTAAGGATAGTGAGCAAAGGGACAACCGAAGGCGGGAAAGCTCACATTAGCCTCGATCCCACGCCACAGCCCCCTGGCTCATAGCCGAGGGGCTTCTGACGCTCCCCGGCCACACAAAGCCTCGTGTATACTTGAACCAGACGTTGACCGGGAGGAGTAGGTTTCCCCCGCACTCCCCAGAGAGGACCGCTCATCGGCTGGAAGGCGGTCTGGAGAAGGGAGGCCGAAGGTCGCCCGCGAGTCAGCAGGAAGAACGGCTTAGCGCCCAGTAGAGCCTGCCGGGAGTGCCCGTCACAGCACATCCGAGTGCCTGGCTGTGTGGCCGGGAAGCGCGGTGGTACCGCGGGGATTTTCCTCGTCCGTGCAGAAAGCTTGCATGGGCGTTTTTTGTTTGGCGGCCTAACCTACCGCCACCGCTCCACGCCCATCAAAGACTTTAAGGAGCGACTATGAGTCAAGCCACCAAGGAACTGCCCAAGGCATACGACCCCCAAGCCGTGGAGCCCCGCTGGGCCGAGGAGTGGGCCCAAAACCCCTTGCGGCCCGAGCTCAACGCGGGCAAGGGCAAAGGGCCCTTCACCATCGTGATCCCCCCGCCCAACGTGACCGGCAACCTGCACCTGGGACACGCGCTCGACAACACCATCATCGACACCCTCATCCGCTTCAAGCGCATGCAGGGCTACGAGGCGCTCTACCTCCCCGGCACCGACCACGCCGGCATCACCACCCAGGTGCTCGTCGAGCGCGAGCTGGCCAAGGAGGGCAAAAGCCGCCACGACCTGGGCCGGGAGAAGTTTTTGGAGAGGGTGTGGGACTTCAAGGAGAAGAACGGCGGCACCATCCTCTACCAGCTCCGCCGCATCGGGGCGAGCTGCGACTGGAGCCGCGAGCGCTTCACCATGGACTCTGGCCTCTCCCGCGCGGTGCGGCGCAGCTTCGTAGAGTACTACCACCAGGGCCTGGCCTACCGCGGCAAGCGCATCGTCAACTGGGATCCGGTGGCCCAGACGGTGCTCTCTGACCTCGAGGTCGACCGCGAGGAGCGTCAGAGCCAGCTCTGGGTGCTCGAGTACCCCTTCGAGGACGGCGAGGGAGGTATTCAGATCGCCACCCAGCGCCCCGAGACCATCTTTGCCGACGTGGCGGTGGCGGTGCACCCCGAAGACGAGCGCTACAAAGGCCTGGTGGGCCGTCGGGTGCGCATCCCCCTCACCGACCGCTTCATCCCGATCATCGCCGACGAAGCCGTAGAGCGTGGGTTCGGTACTGGCGCGCTCAAGATCACCCCGGCCCACGACCCCGCTGACTTCGAGATCGGCCTGCGGCACGGTCTCGAGATGCCCAGCGTCATCGACCTAAATGCGCGGCTGACGGGCGAGCTGGTACCCGAGGAGTTCCGCGGCCTCGACCGCTTCGAGGCCCGCGAAAAGGTGGCCCGGCGGCTCGAGGAGGAGGGCTACCTCAAGGGCGTAGAGACCCACACCGTGCAGCTTCCCCTCTCCGAACGCACCAAGGAGCCCATCGAACCGATGCTGCTTGAGCAGTGGTTCGTGCGCATGAAGCCGGTGGCCCAGAAGGTGCTCGAGGGGCTCGAGCGCGGCGAGATGCGCCTGGTTCCCGAGCGCTGGGAGAAGGTCAACCGCGACTGGCTGGAGAACATCCGCGACTGGGCCATCGGGCGGCAGATCTGGTGGGGTCACCAGATCCCGGCCTGGTACGACGAGGAGGGCAATATCTACGTGCCTGACCCCGAAAACCCCGATCTCGACTGCGACCAAGACCCCCGCTACGCAGGGCTCAAGCTCCGGCGCGATCCCGACGTGTTCGACACCTGGTTCTCCTCGGCGCTGTGGCCCTTTTCCACCCTGGGTTGGCCTGACGAGACCCCCGACCTCAAAAAGTTCTACCCCACCGACGTGCTGGTGACGGGCTACGACATCCTCTTCTTCTGGGTGGCCCGCATGCAGATGTCGGGCTATCAGTTCACCGGCAAAGCCCCCTTCCACACCATCGTGCTCCACGGCCTCTACCTCGACGCCAAAGGCCAGAAGATGTCGAAGAGCAAGGGCAACGGCATCGACCCGCTCGAGCTCATCGACAAGTACGGAGCCGACGCCTGCCGCTTCGCCTGGGACTACCTGGCCACCGGCGGACAGGACATCCGCCACGACGAGCGGCGCTACGAGCAGGGGCGTAACTTTGCCAACAAGCTCTACAACGCAGCGCGCTTCGTGCTGATGAACAAGAGCTCCATAGGTCAGACGCAAAGCGCAAAACACGAAAAGCTGACGCTGGCCGACCGCTGGATGAGCTCTCGCCTCAACCGTGGCATCGCTGAGATCACCGAAGCGTACGAGGCCTACGACCTAGGACGCGCGGCCCGCCTGATCTACGAGTTGGTGTGGAGCGAGTTCTGCGACTGGTACCTCGAAGCGGCCAAGCCCGCGTTGCGCGAGGGCAACCAGGCGACGATGAAGACCCTCGAGACCACCCTCGCCACGCTGCTCAAGCTGCTGCACCCCATCATGCCCTTCATCACCTCCGAGCTGTACGAGGCGCTGACCGGCGATCCCAAGCAGCTTGCCCTGCAGGAGTGGCCCACCCCCGGCGGGCGCGACCTCGAGGCCGAGCGGGCCTTCGAGACCCTGCAGCAGAGCATCACCGCGACCCGCAACCTGCGCTCAGAGCTGGGCATAGCGCCCCAACAGGAGATCCGGGTGCACCTGGACGGGCCTGGAGCCAGCTTGGTGATGGAAAATCTGCCCCTGTTCCGCTTTTTGAGCAAGGCCGAAGCCACGCTCGGAACCCCTGATAAAGCCATCGCCCAGGCAACCTCGGCCACAACGGTGTACCTGCGCCCCGAAGGCGACCTCGAGGGCTTCCTCGAGCGCCAGAAAAAGCGGCTTGCCGAGCTGGAAAGGCTGGTAGCCCAGGCCGAAGCCAAGCTCGCCAACCCAGGCTTCGTAGAGCGGGCCAAGCCCGAGGTGGTCGAGGCCGAGCGCGAACGGCTGGCTGAACACAAAGCCCAGCTCGAGCGCATCCGGACCAACCTCGAGCGGTTGGGCTAGCGGAAAAAGGATTCGTGGCGCTTTTTATCCTCGGCAACAGCGGGCGTAAGCGCCTCATCCGGCGCTGGAACGCTCTCATGCACACCCTGAAGGCCCCGGAAGAGATTCACTTCGACCTGCTCAACGACCTGCTGCGGCGCTACGGCGAGCCCCACCGCAGCTATCACAACCTCTCCCATATCGAGTCGCTGCTCAGCCTGCTCGAGCCCCATCCCGTAGCCGAGCAGGCCGCGCTGGAGCTGGCGGTGTGGTTTCACGACGCCGTCTACGACACCACACGCGGCGACAACGAGGAAAAAAGCGCCGAAGTGGCCTGGCGCGCGCTCGAGCCCCTCGACGCCGAACTGGCCCGTCGGGTCGGCGATATGGTGCTGGCCACCAAAGCCCACCTCTCCGACGATCCCACCACCCAGTTGCTCCTCGACGCCGACCTGAGCATCCTGGGGTCTGAGGGCAGGGTGTACCAGAGGTACAGCCGCGCCATCCGCCAGGAATATGCCTGGATGCCGCCAGAGGCTTACCAGGCTGGGCGTCTGAGGGTGCTTCGCTCCTTCCTCTCTCGCCCCAAAATCTACGTCACCCAGGTGTTCCGTGGGCTCGAGGCAGCAGCCAGAGCCAATCTCCGAGGCGAGGCCGAGTGGCTGGAGCGGATACAGCCAGGGCAACTTAATCCCCCCTAACCCCGCGTTCATGAAGCGCCAATAAGGTGAGATCTATGAGGAAATTTCTGGCCATCCCTGCTATGGCAGCGCTGATCAGCGGCTGCGGCATCATCGAAGTGCGGCCCGTGCCCCCCACGATCAGCAACCTAGAAACCCAAGCCACCTTCTGCACCGACCGCGACACCATCGTAGACTTCCGCTTCGATGCCAAGGGCCTGATCACCAAGCTCGAAGTATGGGTCACGGAGCCCGGCGTCAGCGATCCCAGCGCCGATCCGGCCAACAAAGCCGGTGAACTCGATGCCTTCGATCTCTTCTCAAACGGGCCGAAGTTGGTGGGGTTCATCGCGCTCGACACCAACGGGGACAACAAGGTGCAGCGCAAGGGGCAGGCTTTACCCGCCATCGTGGTCACGCCCACCGAAAAGCAGGTGTGGATAAGGGGTTATAACCTCGACCAGACCAACGGCTTCGTGAAAGCGAGCAGCACCATGCTTCCCAGCACTGCCAGCGACTGCGACCCCATCTTCCCCTACGGCCAACCCTGAAGCCCGCCAACTCAAAGCGGATCAGAGCGGGAGCAAGATGTAAGCGGTGCTCTCCCACCAGGGCTCGAGCAGCGCAACCAAGGCGGAGTCCCCGAGCTTCGCCCTTGGTTGCACGGAGGGGGAAGGCTGCTTGCTGGCATAGATCAGGGTACTGGCTTCATAAACCACGGCCTCATTGACGCGCAGACCGTAGGCCTCGAGCAAAGCCGCCGCCTCGGCCTTCTTGCGGCGCACGGTCTGCGGGTTGGGGTCGTAGATTTCGCAGATCACGGCTACGTTGGGATGCCGGGCCAGGGTGCGCTGCATGCCGTGTAGCACCTGGAGCTCCACACCCTCGGCGTCGATCTTGATCAGGTCGGGGGTCAGGTCGTGGCGCTCAAAATAATCGTCGAGCGAAACCATCTCCACCTCGAGGGCCTCCCCCGAAGCCCGCTCCCGCAACAGCGAGTGGATGCCGCAATCGCTGCCCAGGAAAAGCTCGGCCCGCCCTGAGCGGTCGCTCACCGCCATCTGGCATAGCGTCACGTTGCGATGGCCGTTGGCCTCGAGGTTGCGCCGAATGCGCTCACAGTTGTTGGGCTCAGGCTCAAAGGCGATCACCCGGCCCCGTGGCCCCACCGCCCGCGCTGCTGCCAGGGTGTAGAAGCCCACGTTGGCCCCAACGTCCACCACAGTCTGGCCGGGCCTGATCATGGCACAAAACAGCTCGAATGCCTCCTTCTCGTGCGTCCCTACGGCGATGCTGAGTTGGGTGCGGTCGTCGAGGTTGAGCCACATCCTCTGGCCGTGCACCCTCACCCAGGTCTCGCCCTTAGGCAAAAACGCGTTGTAAATGCGCCACATCCAGCGTCCCAGGGCGGTCTTTCCAATGCCGGTCGGCCCGAGCAAAGTTGAAGCGATCCGGGCAATTCCAATCGATACACGCATACACAGCACCTCCGTCGAGTTATCCGGCTGAACTAGGGTTCTCAGGAGCAACCATCGATAGAGAAATATTGGGCTTAATTATAGGTATAGGGTGTGCGGGCCAGCCATGGGTCAAGTTCCACAAAATGGCTTATATTCAGGTTCACCAACTTACGAAGTGCAAGTCAGCGGTTTTGTAAGATCCCACCACGCTTCCAGGGCATCGGCGAGCAATTGGGGGTGGCCATACTGGTAAGCAAAAATCAGATTTTTAGCCAATCCCTCCAGGCCGTAAGCCTGGGCCTCCCGACGCAGGGCCTCCAAGGCTTTCTCGCTTAGGGCTAAGCGAACCCCCTGGTGCACGGAGCTCGCTCCGTCCCGAAGGGGATCGTCCTGTTGGTGCACAGCCATAGGCTGTCCCGATAGGGGATCGTCCTGTTGGTGCACAGCCATAGGCTGTCCCGATAGGGGATCGTCCACCTCCATCCGCACAGGCTCTGCGGGCAGGGCAAACCAGTAGACAGCCTGCGCGGCACTCACCACCGGAACACCCCGATCGACAAACCACCAAGCCCCCTCTGCGCCGACAAAAACGGGGGCTTTGCTTTGCAACACTTCCTGGAGGGCGAGCCTGAAGGGCCGGGGCCGAATCCAGCTTCGAGCCTGTCCCGCCTCGCGGTAGGCCACGGCGCGCAGCTCGAGGCTACGCTCTCCGTTCCAGTCGTTGTGGGTCAGGCTGGCGGCAAGTTCGATCTCTCCGGTGGGCAGACGTTCGCCGTTGTCCTTCCACTTGACCACCCGCAAACCGCCCAGGCGAAACGACAGGTGCTTGCCGCCCTCGCCCATGGTGCGCACGCTCTCGGGCTTGCCGCTGAACAAGAACAACGGCTCAGGGTTACCCTCACCGTAGGGCTCGAGCAGCTGCAAAGCGGCGTAGAGAGCCTCCAGGTCTTCCCCCTCCAACACCCCGTCGAGCTCGATCAGTGGCTGGGGCGGAGGAAACTGGGAGGCGTAGGCATAGATGGCCTCGCGGAAGGCCGGGATGTGCCCTTCGGCGATGGCAAATCCGGCGGCCTGGGCGTGACCGCCGTAGCGCTCGAGGTGGGAAGCGGCAAAGCGCAGCGCCCCGACCGCGCTGATGCCGGGGGTGCTGCGCACGCTACCCTTGCCCCCGGCGATGATGAACACCGGCTTGTAGAAGGCCTCGAGCACCCGGCTGGCCACGATGCCCATCACGCCGGGATGGCCGCTGGCGTCTTCGATGACCAGCGCAGGGGCATCGGGGTCGAGGGTGGGCCAGATACGCTGCAGCATCTCCTCCTCGATGCGCTGGCGTCGGGCGTTGAGCAGGGAGAGGGCATCTGCGAGGGGCCGGGCTTGCAGGGGATCACGGGTAGTGAGCAATTCCAGGGCCAGCTCGGCCTGCCCTAAGCGACTGGCGGCGTTGATGCGGGGAGCGATGCGGAAAGCCACCTCGCTGGCGCTGTAGCTCTTGCAGTGCTCAGCAGCCAGGGCGGCCAGCCCCGGGTGCTGGCTGTGACGAAGCTGCTCGAGGCCCCGCCGCACCAGCGCCCGGTTGAAGCCCCGCAAGGGGGCCACGTCGGCGATGGTGCCGATGCAGGCCAGGTCGGCATACTCGATGGGAGCGGGCTTGCCCAGCATCTCGTAGATCTTCCACAGCAACAAGAAGGCCACACCCGAACCGGTGGGGTGGGGCTGGCCCTCGAGTTCCGGGGTGAGCATGGGGTGGACGAGGATGCCCGGAGGGTGGACCTGCCCCGGGCTGTGGTGGTCGGTGACCAGCACCGAGACCCCGTTCTCGGTGAGCTCGCGCAGCTCGGCATGGTTGGAAATACCGCAATCTACGGTGATAAACAGGTCGCAGGCTTCGATGTGTTCGGGGATGCGGTCCATCAGCACGCCGTAGCCCTCCTCGAGCCGGTGGGGCACGAAGGCGTGGATGTCGGCCCCCAGTCTACCCAGCCCCAGCAACAGTACCGCCGTACCGGTGAGGCCGTCGGCGTCGTAGTCGCCGTGGATACGGATGCGCTCGCCGCGCTCGAGGGCCTGCAGCACGCGCCTGGCAGCTTCCTCCAGGCCCCGCAAGGGTAGCAAGGTGAGGGGAGGATCGAGGTCTTGGGGGGTGCGAAAGCCCCGGTTGTAGCAGATGGCCGCCGCCAAGGGCGGAATGCCCAGCTTCAGCAGGGGCTCGAGCTCGGAGCGTATGGGCCAGGGGCGAAACTTCCAGATCATGGCAAGGAGCTCTTCGGGTTCTGCCGCCTTCAAGGCTGCTGGTCAGGGCTGGGGGCCGCGGGGGCTTCCTGAGCCTGTGGGCGCTTGAGGGCCTCGAGCTCGTTGCGCGCCTGGCGCAGCTCGCGCCCCTGGCGGCCCAGGGTGCGGCGCAGTCCTATCCACCAGGCCAGGGCGTACAAAGCCATCACCAGCACCCCCAGAGCAAAAGAACCCGCCAGCAGGATCCCCACGTGCACCGGCCCCCAGGGCGTACCCAGCAACAGCTCGGGCTGGTAGGTGTATAGCCCCCAGCTCACCACCGCGACGGCCAGGGCGATGAGGAAGGCCAGCCAGTTGAGGACGATCATGGGGATAGTCTTACACATCTCCTAAGATGTCTCTACTCGGCTACGGCGTTGACACCTTTGTCTTCTGGCTCTCCTGGGGGGACTCCTACGATCTCCCAGCATCGTTTCAGGCCGCTCTCGACGCTGCTCTGTCCAATTTTCGCGAGCATGGGGAGGGCCGTTTTCTCGGAATTAACGAGTATCTGCCTCTGTGGAATCCACTGGGGGATGCCTCTCGCGGCGATTATCAGGTTTGCGAGGTTCAGCCCGGCCGCAAATTCCGCTGGCGTCTGATGTTCCAGGGGGGGATGCTGTCTGTTTCTCTTGCTCATCCGCGCCCCACTGTCCGGCGTACCGGACAGGTGCAAGCCTATGTCGAAATTTCGGGTCGCTACATGATGGCTGCTGCCCGTGATGTAGACGCTGTTGTTGCCATGATTGTCCAGGAGTTGTCGGCGCTGGTCGGCGCTCAGCCCGAGCGGGTCCAGGTGTCGCGCGTCGACCTCTTTGCTGACATCCTGGCGCCTGCTCCGCTAGGTCTGGATGATCTGGGCCGCTTCGTTAGCCGCGCTCGCTCCCGCTCCATCTGGTCCAGCCCTGCGGGCGCGCAAGCGCCCCAGGGCGGCCCCCTTATGGGTAACACGGGGGCCGCTATGCACGAGACACCCGCCTATGAAGTCCATCCCGTAGAAATTCACTATCGGGGGCCGTCCTGGTCTGGTTTCCGGTTCGGGGCAGGTGACCTCTTGGCTCGCGTGTACTCCAAAAGTCTCCAGGCTCGTACTGACTATGGCGCTAAGCTCCTGCTGGAGTCTTACGGCAATCCCGAGGGGCACGTTATCCGCGTTGAGTATCAGGTGCGGGCTGACGCCCTTGCGACAATGGATATTGGCGTTGGCCGTGATCTGCGTGACTGGGACATCCTCCGCGGCGCGCTGGGCTCGCTCTGGGCCTATCTCTCGCGTGAGTGGCTGACTCTGCGTGAGTCGCATGGCGACGCAGCTGTGCGCAATCGCGGGCTTGATCCGTTGTGGCTTCACGTGATCGCTGCGTTTGATGCCGGCTCTGCGGGCTCTGTGTCCCGTTCAGTGCGTGCGCCACTGGCTGACGCGGCTCGTTTGCTCACGCAAGCGGTCGGCTGCGTAATTTCTGCCGCGGCATCTCTGGGGCTGTACCACTCGGCTCCAGCTCCGGCGCTGCTGCTGGCGTGGCTGAGACGTGTTCGTTATTTGCTCGGGCTGGATCCCTCGCGTATCGCGGCGCTCTCTACCGACGAGTTCAGCGCTCGCTATCTCTCTGCTCTGGGGCGCTATGGGGGAGTCGCTTCTACGTAGGCAACTACGGCTAAGCCGTTTGCATGGAGGAGATTATGACGTTGATGGTTCTAGGGGCTTCTAGCAGGCTTTCTAAGGATGGCAGGCGTTTTGCTGGCATCGTCGTGGCAACTACCCCGTCTAGCTCGGATTATCGCGGACTAAATGCGCTGGAGTTGGACGCTGACCCTGACGTGGTAGCTGGTATGAACGTTTTTCCAGGGCTCTACGATCTTCAGATCGATCTGCGCGTTAGGGATGGTTTCCGGGAGAAAAACATTGCGCGGCAGTTCGTCACCGCTGCTAGATTTTTGGCCGCCGTCGCTCCTGTCAAGGAAAAGGCCAATGCTTGATCTGGAGATTCTGAAGATCCTCGCGTTTGCTCTTGGGCTCATTGCCGGGGCCATTCTGGGGGATTTCTGATGGATCCACAGGATTGGTTTCTTTGGGTGCTGGCCGCTGTCTCTGCTCCCTACGTCCTTTTGGCCGCATATCGATATGCTGGGAATCTCTACAGGAGATTCTGATGGCTGAAGTTGCCGCTGCGTTTTGGTGGGGGCTCGCGGCGGGGCTCGTTGCGGGCGCGCTGCGCTCTGTTTTGCGTCGGCTCTAACAGGGGAATCCTGTGAGCAATGGAGGTGTTTATGTTCAATCGTCTGCGGCTTTTGGCTCTTTTCTCTCTTGGCGCGTCCCTCGCTCTTGCGGAAACTTCGGGGGGCTTCGACCCTGGCACCGTTGCCAGCAGCGTCAATAGCTACATAACTTCTATCGTTGCGGCTGGGGCGGGCGTTCTGGCGCTGACTATCGGCATTTCTGCCGCTTGGCGCTACGCCAAGAAGTTCCTCAAGGGCTAACATGACCCGGGGGCTGCTATACCTGCTCGTAGGGGCGGCTGTAGCTGCCCCTACTGTTTCATTTGCTCAGTCATCCCCTGCCGCTAACGGAATTAAGGCCGCCGTTCAGGGAATGACCCTTCAGGAGATAATCGCGTGGTCGGATAGCCAATTCCAGAAGGCGGCCTCGTGGGGCTCGCGCGTTCGCTGGGCCGGTGGAATTTTTCTCGGCTCGGTCGCGGTATATGCTGCGTTGGACTATTTCTACAAATCCATCCAGGCCCAAGTGCAGCCTGACCTGGATGCTTGGTACCGCTGGGGCGACAAAATTCCCTTCGGCTCGTGGGATGCGTACATTGACTTGACTTGGTGCGACACCTACTTTAACACACAGGAATACCGTTTCAAACAGCCCAACACCAATAGCTACTGGAAGTATTCCGGGGGCTCCTGCTCTAGCCCAAATCCCACTGCTGCAATGCTCCAGTACGACAATCGATTCCCCCCTCCTCAGGGCTATCAGTGGACGTCTGGCGAGGGCAGGCAATATCAGGCTCAACCTGGCGGCGGGGCATACTCCCCTGCTCCTCTCTACATCCGCTGGACCTCCGGGCGTCCGTCCCTCTCAGATTGGCTGGCAGGCCATCCTGCCGCTGCTCAGGCCCTGCGCGATACTGTCATCCCCGCTTGGCTGGATAAGCGGCTGGCAAATCCTGCTGATTACGCTAACCCCGCTCCGGGAATATCCCTAGACCCGGCTCCCAATCCCAATCAGTGGTGGGACGACCCGTATCGTTGCGGCTGGTGCGATTCAGACCGCGACCGCTGGCCTGACTGGATGGAGGACAAGCTCAGCACTGACCCATCCAACCCTAACAGCGTGCCTGACCCGAATGGCGATGCTGACGGGGACGGTTACACGAATGAAGAAGAGCGGATAGCCGGGACTGACCCCGCCGACCCTGCCAGCCACCCTGAGCCTCAGCCTCAGCCTGACGCCGATCAGGACGGCATTCCTGATTCCGCTGACCCGTGCCCATCTGATCCGCTCAACCAGTGCCAGCCAGAGCCGCAGCCTGACGTGCCCGCTAATCCAGCAGTGCCGTCGCTCCCGCAGCTGTCTACTCCAGCCCTCGACCCTGCCGTGTGGGACGCTCCGCTGGAGCAGATGGCGTCTGATCTCGCCAACCTCCGAGATCAGGCCCTTTCCAAATTTCCGTTTGGGATTATTAGCTGGCTGCCGTCTCCGTCGTTTTCTGCCAGCGGCTGTCCGCCTATATCGCTGTCTCTGCCGGGCATTACGTCTGTCCCGATTAACTATTGTGATAATCCCATCTGGCAGGCTGCCGCGACCTATCTTCGGCCTGTGCTGCTAGTTCTGCTATCTGTTTCGCTGGGCTTCCGTCTCGTCAGGCGGTCGTTGGATGTGCAGCAATGAGCTCGTTTCTCCCTGCCATTTCTCCCCGCCCCCCCTGCTGTTTGCTCCTGGCGGGGTGCCCGAAGCGCAAGGCCGTTAGCCCGAAGGGGGCCGTAGGCCGCCTTGCGCGTAGGGTGGGGCCCCGCCTCCCCTCTATGGGGAAGGGGGCGGGGGTTTAGATAAATCATCCTCTTGCTTTTGGAGGTGAGTGGAATGGGTGCAGTGGTTCAAGCCGTCGCTAACATCGTTCGTTGGTTTGCCGATGCTCTCGCTGCTGTGGGCGCGTGGGTCGTTGGCTGGCTGGGACAAATCTTAGAGTGGCTGGTAGCAGCGGCTCTCTGGCTCGTGTCCGGGCTGCTACACATTGTTGTGGGCCTGCTTAATATTCTTGTGGGGATGTTGCCTGCCATGCCGTCTCCGCCCTCCGGCCTGAGTTATGTTCTTGGGGTTGCTGGGGCCGCCAATCAAATACTGCCTATCTCTGAGGCTCTTACTATGGCTGGAGTGTGGGGGGCTTTCTACTCCGTCATGTCCCTCTGGCGCGTGATCACGTTTATACGGGGGGGCAGATGATTGAGGCATACGTTGGCATTCCGGGCTCGGGCAAAAGTTACATGCTCGTCCACCGGGGCCTGCGCGCTCTGGTCCGGGGTCGTCGTCTCTACGCGAATTTTGCGTTTGTTCGGGAGAACGTCTATCACTGGCTCCGCCTCAGGGCCAGATTCGGACATCGTGAGGCGGTCCTGGCTGCCGACTCCATCGGGGAGATACGCGGCTATGATGAGCTGCTGAACGTTTATGACGGCCTCCTCCTGTTCGATGAGGCGCATATGTGGCTGCCGTCGCGACAGTTTGATTTGATCCCAGTTGAGGTCATCGCATTCTGGAGCCAGCACCGCAAGGCTGGCGTCGACGTCCTGTTGGCCACGCAACGCTACGGCTCGGTGGACGCTATCGTCCGTGATCTCGTGGCGTTCGTTTACTGGGCACGTCCGGCTCCGTTCTGGCTGCGACTGCTCACGTTCCCCTGGACTCGTGGTCGCCGACTCCTCCGCTATACGGCAATCATGGATGAGTCCATCGGCATGATGCAGCGTACTAGTCATGGCATTTGGGAAGGCGTAGCCCGTAACGATATCGTCGCGCTCGACCCGCTGGCGGCTTCCTGCTACGACACGCACGCGATTTTCGAGCCTCCCATTGTGCGTTTGCAGCGAGAGTTAGATCCCAAGCGCCGGGCTGTTGTCGATCGTATGGGGCTGGCCTGGGATGCATCGAAGGTGCGCGGGGGCCGCGCTGCTCCGTCTGACGGCCTCCCGTCGCTGTCCATTGCTGATCTGGCTACTGCATATCGTGAGGGCAAACGACCGCATGAGCTGCTCCGTGAGCGGCTAGAATCGCTCCGTGAACCTTCTAGCTCTGCTCCTGCTCCTACTGGTGATCGGCTGGACGGCCTGGATGCTGCGCTCTCTGAGTGGCCCTGGGCGCTCCCGGCAACCTGATACCCGCGTCCGCTGCGCCCGTTGTCGTGAGCCTCTGAATACTCTTGAGGTGGCTGCTCTGCGTGAGGGGCGGCGGGTGTGCCGCTATCCCAGCCCCTGCCCCTATCAGCCCAAGTTGCGCCCTAGGGGCTACAGGCGCTAACCTATGTCGGGCGCGGGTGTGGCCGTGGATAGTCTTGGCCTTCGTGGTCGTGCGTTAGCGTGGCCCTAGCCCACTAATCGGCGTTTGGGATGTTGGCCTTCGTGGTCGCGTGTAAGGGTGCCGTAGGGCTCCCGCGCTCTCTCTATGAACGTTGGCGTTGACATCTCCCGCTCTCGCCTAGATGTGGCCGTGGGCGATGATCTCTCCCAGTGGCCCAACACCCCCGAGGGCATAGCCGCCCTGATTGCCCGCTTACCCTCCAGCTCGTCGGTGGTTATGGAGGCTACCGGGGTCTATTACCGCCCCCTGGCCTATGCCCTGCACCGAGCCGGGTTCGCGGTCTACGTGGTCAACCCTTTGCAGGTGCGCTCTTACGCCAGATCGCTCCTCACCCGCAACAAGACCGATAAGGCTGACGCTCGCCTACTTGCCCGCTTCCTGGCTCAATATCGGGCTGATCTCACCCCCTATGAGCCGTTGCCTGAGGCCCTGTATCTGGCCTCTCTCCTGGTGCGCTTCGCCGAGGGCCTGACCACCCAGCGCACTGCTAGCCTCAACCGCCTGCACGCCTGGGCCTACGCCCATCCACGTGTCCACGGCCTCGCCCAGGCGGTGCCGCAAGTCCTTCAGGATTACCGTGAATCGCTCTATTCCGAGGCGCGTGCGGTGGTCGAGGCGTACCCAGTGGGCGCTTCCTGGCTCACCTCCCTGCAAACCTTGCCGGGGGTTGGCCCAACCCTGGCCCTCAAGTTGCTGGCCTACTCGGGGGACTTCCGCCGCTTCCGCTCGGCGAGGGCCTACGCGGCTTACACGGGGCTTACTCCGCGCGTTTATCAGTCGGGTGAGCTGGACACTGTGGCCCGCATCTCGCGTATCGGGCCGCCTGCGCTGCGCTCGTCCTATTACCTTGCTGCCGTCAGTGCGACCCGCACCGACACCGCGCAGGCTGCTTTCTATCGTCGTCTTGTGGGTTCGGGCAAGCCCAAGAAGCTGGCGATTGTTGCTGTTGCTCATCGCTTAGCGCGTGCGGCTTGGGCAGTTTGCGTTCGCTAGGGCTTGACAAAAGTTTTGGGATGTCTAACGCCAAAAGCAAAAGGCCGGGGGACGGGAAGGAAGGCCTTTCTCATACCCACCGGCTCAGGTCAATCCGACCCTCGTAAAGGGCTTTGCCGGTGATGGCCCCCTCTACCCCTAGGCGCTGCAGGCCCTCGAGGTCGGCGTCGGAGGCGATTCCACCCCCGGCAATGAGAAAAGCGGGCCAGGCCTCGCGCACCCTGGCAATGGTCTCGAGGTCGAGCCCCTGCAAGGTACCGTCGCGGCGCACGTCGGTGTAGATGAGGGCCCGCACGCCCGACTGGTGCATCCGGCGGGCCAGCTCGCGCACGTCCTGTGCGGTGCCCTCGGCCCAGCCCGACACCACCACCTCCAGTCCCCGTGCATCCAGGCTGACTACCACCCGCTCAGGGCCTAAAGCCTCGAGCATCGCCATAAACACCTCAGGCTGCTTGACCGCCACCGTGCCCACCACCACCCGCTCCGCGCCCAGCTCGAGCAGCTCCTGGGCCGCCCCTAAGCTCCGCACCCCACCCCCCACCTCGAAGGGCACCCCCAGCCGCTCGGCGATGCGGCGGATCGCTGCGCGGTTCTCCCCGCGTCCCGTGGCCGCATCAAGGTCTACGAGGTGCAATAATCTGGCCCCCTGGGCCTGCCAGTGCAGGGCAGCCTCCAGGGGGTCTTCGAAGTAGACGGTCTCGAGCTCGGGCTTACCTTCAAACAGCCGCACGGCGCGGCCTTGTTGGATATCTACCGCAGGGATCACCAACACGGAGGTGATTGTACCGCCCCTGCACGCGGGGAGGGGACATTTACCGGCGTTCAGCGTTTGGCCTTCGACTCATGCTTGAATCGCAGAGCGCTGGATTAGGGCTTCACCGGCTTGAACCTGGGCTGCACCCTGCTGAAGGCCGATGAGGAAGCCCAGCTTCATCAGGTTGATGATCTGCTCGGTCTGGCCGGACTGCACCAGCTCTTGCACATACTCGGCCATGCCGGGAGGGAAAGGCATCTGCCGCAAAGCTTCGCGGTTAGCTTCCAGCATGTGTTGGATCCACTCGAGGGGTGTCATACCTAACACTATAGCACTCAACTTACCTGACATCCGGTATTCAGACACTTTCGGGCTCGAGATCATCGCGCGAAAGATCGCTCTGTAGCCAGGCCAGGATGGCCTCGGCGGCGGCCAGGTTGCTGGCTAAGGGCACGTTATGCACGTCGCAAACGCGCATGAGGGCCTGCACATCGGGCTCGTGGGGCTGGGCGGCCAAGGGGTCGCGCAGGAAGATCACGGCGGCCACCTTTCCCTCGGCCACCCGCCCTCCGATCTGCTGGTCACCGCCCATCGGCCCCGAGAGCAGGGCTTCGACCTCGAGCCCCGCCTTCTGCCTGAGTAGCCTGCCAGTGGTTCCGGTGGCGATGAGCTTGTAGCGCGAGAGGAGTTCGCGATGGTCCTTGGCGAAGGAAACCATGTCGGCCTTCTTGCCGTCATGGGCGATCAGGGCCAGAGACTTGCTCATGCCCTTTAGCTTAATGCCCTTTGGGCTTACTTCACCCCCAGCACCTCGAGCGCCTTCTCCAGCATAGGGTCGCGCCCGGTGCGGGCGATGACCTCGGGCTCGTAGGGCATCTCGACGTCGGGGGTGACGAACTCAGGGAGCGGCTCACCGCCGGCTTTGAGGGTGCGTACGTAGGTGATGGCGATGGCGGAGCCGTCGGGGAGAGGCCAGAACTCGGTGGCGGTGTTCATCACCCCTGCGGTGCGCTGGCCGATGAGGGGCACCTGGCCGAACTCCTTGAGCACGTAGGCCATGATCTCGCCACACGAAGCGGTGGAGCCGTCGATGAGCACCGCGACCTTGCCGCCGAAGCGGGCGGGCTGCTCGAGGCGGTAGGGGGGGTTGGGGTCCTTGGGATCGTTGCCCAGCACCGCGCCGTCGGCGTAGCCGAAGGGCACCGTGGCGGTCTTGCTGCGCATCTCGAAGCTGAAAGCATCCACAAAGGCGCCGGGTGCGCTCTCGCATTCGGTCTCCTCGCCGCCGGAGTTGCCCCGCAGGTCGACCACGATGGCCTTGGCCCCCTTGCCCTCAGCCTCGCGCACCAGGGCGTGAACCCTGGGCCCTACCTGCTTGTAGGCGGCGAAATCGGGGATGCGCAGCACGAAGACCCCCTGGGGCGCATCGCTGGGAGCGTAGAGAAGGGGCAGTACCGGTAAGCTGTAGGGCTGGCGGCGCAAGGTCAGTTCCAAGCGCTGCTCGGCACCCTGGACCCCGCGCAGCAGGCTCAGGCGCACCGGCTGATCGGTGTTGATGCGGTTGCGGAAGTCCTCGAGGCTCTTCAGGCTCTCGCCACCCACCGCCACGACCCGATCGAAGGGCCTGACCCCCGCCACGTCGGCAGCGCTCTGGGGCCTCACGTCGCCAATCAGAACACGCCCATCGAAGAAGCCGACCATGCTGATGCCGTAGATGGGCGTAGGGTCAACCCGGCCCGCGAAGCGATCGAGGCTCTGCTTGTAACGCTCGGGGCTGAGGAAATAGGTGTGCCCATCGCCGATGTCGCGCACCAGCCGTGCGACCACGCTGCGCCCAACCTCGAAGCCGCACTCGAGGTTCGAGGCACACAGCCGCTCGAGCTCGCGCCCATAGCGCTCCCCCAGGACCTTGAAATCGGGCTGGGCGTAGCCGAAGTAGTGGGTCTCGAGCAGCCTCAGGGCTTCTTGCAGCAGATCGCCGGCGGGGTGGGTAAGGCCCGTGCCCAGCGCCAGCAAGGCTGCGAGGATCAGGGCACGCAGGCGCATGAGGCCAATCTAGCACGAGGTCGATGGTCGGTGGCTTAAAGGCACCAAGCAGGGGCGAAGCTGGGCTTATACTCCCCTACGATGAGTAGCGCCAGTGCTTACACTGCCCTCTTGAAAACCCTACAGGCGCTGGCCGGGCAACGCGAGAAAGAACTCTGGCCCTCCTTGCTGCGTTCTGCCGTGGAGGTGGTCCCAGGCGCCGAGGGCGGGGCAATCATCGCCCGACACGAGCACTGCTATCGGGTCATCGCCGTCCACAATTACCCGCCACAAGCCCTGGGGTTAAACTTCAGCGAAGCCAGCATCATCGCCTGGCACGGCAACGAGGAAGCCTGTCGACGCGGCGAACCCCGCATCGCCAATGGGGTCACGCTCAAGAAGCTCATGGGCGCAGCCCTCGAGCAGCCCAACACCCGCGCGGCCAAGGCCGCGCTGCACCACGAGCACCTGCAGAGCATCCGCGCCAGCCTCTTCCTGCCCCTGCCCATCGGCCACGAGGTAGCCGCTTACATCCAGCTCGACAACCGTTCGCGGGAAGACGCCTTCACCTCGGAGTCACTCGAGGCCATCCGGCTTTATGCCCTGCAAGCCACCACCCTGCTGGCCGCCCAAAACCAGCGCAGCGCGCTCGAGGCCCGGCTGCGCGAGTTCGAGATCATCGAGGGCCTGACCCAGACCCTCAACCGTGCCAGCCGCCAAGAAGAGATCATGGCCCTGCTGGTACAGGAGATATCGCGCTTGATGAGCTCTCCCCACGTCCACGTGCTGCTGTATGACCCCGAAAGCGACTGGCTCGAGAGCGCCGGATGGCTGGGACTATTCGAGCGCCACGCCCACGTGCGCGTCCCTAGGGGCATGGGCCTGAGCTGGGCTAGCCTCGAGCACAAGCGGGTACTGCGGGTGGAGAACGCCCCCCGCGACCCCCGCAACTTCAACCCCGGCCCCCCCTCCCCCCCTCACGCCCAGCTCACCGCCCCCATGTTCGATGTCAACGGTGAGCCCCTGGGTGTGCTGCACTCCGCCCGCGACCTGCCTGCCAACTATACCCCGTTCGAGGAACGGCTGCTGGGGCTGATCGCCAACGTGGCGGCCACCGCGCTCGAGCGCAGCCGCAAGAGCGCCCACCTCGAGCGTCAGTTACGCGAGAGTCGGGGCCTGCTGCACACCGTAACCGCGTTGGCGGTGGGCTCGAGCGACCAAGCCTGGAGCGAATTGCTGCGCTGCGCAGTGGAGATGGTGCCAGGGGCCGAAGGTGGCAGTATCTTCGTGCGCGAGGGCAAGGCCTACAGGCTCGTGGCCCAGATGGGCTACGACGACCGCCTGCTGGGCGCTAAGGTAATGATGCCCATCCACCGCTATTGGCACCCCCAACCCCACGCCTGGCTCGCCGGCGAACCCCGCATCGCCAAGCAGGATTTCCTGCGCCAGGCAGTGGGATTTCAGGATCAGTTCATGGACGTGGCCTCGGCCAGGCTGTTCGAGCAATGGGGACGCCTGAAGGAAATCCGCTGTAGCCTGTGCCTGCCGGTGGTGCTAGCAGGCGAGGTCCAGGGCTTCATCAACCTCGATAACTTCAGCAACGAGCAAGCCCTCGACGAGCGCTCTATCCGGGCGGCCCGCAATTACGCCCTGCAGATCACCGCGCTGCTAGCGGCCCGACGCGAGCGCGAGGAGCGCGAAGCTGCCTACGAGGGCGCGCTGCGGGCCATCGGGGTGGCCCTCGAGGCCCGCGACCTCGAGACCGCCGGGCACACCGACCGGGTGGCCCGGCTGGCCGAACTGCTGGGCCAGGAATTGGGGCTGGACCCCAGCGAGCTGCGCGAGTTGCGCTGGGGAGCCTATCTGCACGACCTGGGCAAGCTGACCGTGCCCGACAGCATCCTCGCCAAGCCCACCGGGCTCGACAGCGAGCAGCGGCAGGTCATGCAGTCCCACACCACGCTGGGCTACCGCCTCACCCGCCACCTGCCCTTCCTGCCCGAGACCGCACGGCTGGTGGTGCTGCATCACCACGAGCGCTGGGACGGCACCGGCTACCCCTCGGGCCTGAAGGGTCAGGACATCCCCCTGGCGGCCCGCATCTTCGCGGTGTGCGACGTGTTCGACGCTTTGGTCTCACCCCGCCCCTACAAAGAAGCCTGGAGCATTGAGCAGGCCCTGGCCGAAGTGCGCTCCGGCGCGGGCAGCCAGTTCGATCCGGCAGTGGTTGCCGCCTTCGACCGCGTGGTGCAAAAGTACCCCGAGGCCCTGCGGCTCGAGTGCCTCGAGCCGGAAGGGAGCCATACGCGCTGAGCAATCGGCCTGCAGCAAGGGCTTATCCTTTAGATTTAGATCATGATCGTCGATGCCCACCTCGATCTCGCCCACAACGTCTTGGACCTTGGCCGCGACCTGACGCTACCCCTGGCCGAATTGCGTGAGCGCGACGGTCATAAGGACATCCCCGTAGTGACGCTCCCTGCCCTGCGCGAGGGCGGTGTAGGGCTGTGCTTCGCCACGCTGTGGGCAGACCCCAAGAAGCACACCGATCCTGAGGCGGCTCATGCGGCAGCCCGCGCTCAGCTCGAGGTTTACCGGCGTTGGGAGGATGCGGGCCTGGTGCGGATCATCCGCAATACCGACGATCTGCGCTCCCACCAGCAGCGCTGGCCCACCGACCGCGTCCCGGGGCTGCTGATCCTCATCGAGGGCGGGGAGTGCATCCGCGAGCCCGGCGAGGTGGGCTTCTGGAAGACCGAAGGCGTGCGACTCGTGGGCCCGGCCTGGAACCGCACGCGCTACTGTGGCGGCACCCGTGAGCCCGGCGGTCTCACCCCCCTTGGAGTCGAGTTGCTGCACGCCCTGGACGAGACCGGGCTGGCGCTGGACTTCGCCCACATGGACGAGCAGGCCTTCTGGGAGAGCTTAGAGGTTTTCCACGGCCCCGTCTGCGCCACCCACGCCAACCCCCGCAGCCTGCTGGGCGGCGCCGACACTCCCTTCGCCAACCGCCACCTCTCCGACGCGATGATCTCAGCCATCGGGGAGCGGGATGGGATGGTGGGGGTAGTGCTGTTCAACTTCTTCCTCGAGCACACCTGGAGCCGGGGCATGCAGCGGCTAAGCCTGCACACCGTGCAGAAGCACCTCTACCACGTCGCTGGTCTCATCGGCTGGGACAGGGTGGGCCTGGGCTCGGATTTCGACGGCGGCTTCGGCATGAACGAAAACCCCGAAGGCCTGGATCAGCCAGGCGATCTCGCTAAAATCGGCGACCTGGTGCCAGCAGAAGCCCGCGAGGGGGTGCTGGGGAGCAATTGGCTCAGGTGGCTCGAGAGATGGCTATAGAGCCCCTCACGCGGTGCGGCGCAAATGTCGGAACGCGATAGGTCAGTACCCCACGCTGGCGAACACCCCGATGGCGCCTTAGTCCAAGCGAATTTTTGGATTCAAAATCTCATGGTATAACCCTGTTGTGAAACTCTCGAGTCTATGGATCGGGCTGGCGAGCGGGGCCTTTGGCGGGCTGGTGGGCCTGGGCGGCGGGGTCATCGCCGTACCCCTGATGGTCAGCTTTCTCAAGCTAAGTCAGCACAAAGCCGTCGCCACCAGCTTGGTTATGGTGGTCTTCACCGGCCTCACCGGAGCCCTCACCTACGCCACTCAGGGCTCGGTGGACTGGCTAGCCGCGCTGTTGATCTTTCCCACCGCGATGATCACGGCCAACCTGGGGGCTCGCTACGCCAACGCCCTGCCGGAGTGGAGGCTCAAGCGGGTATTCGGCTGGTATCTGGTGGTGATCGCCCTCAGTCTGATCCTCAAGCCCTACATCCCCCACGTCGAGGAACCCTTGCAGGGCTGGGTACGGGTGATCCCGCTGGTGTTGACGGGAATGGCGGCGGGCTTCGCCTCGGGGCTGATGGGGGTTGGGGGAGGAACCATCATCGTGCCCATCATGGTCTTGCTGGTGGGCCTCGAGCAGCACACCGCACAGGGCACCTCGCTGCTGGCGATGGTTCCCTCGGCCATCGTGGGTTCAATCACCCACTACCGCTACGGCAACGTAGACCAGCCGACACTGCCGGGCCTGATCGCGGGAATTCTAATCGGAGCCTTCGTGAGCAGCCTCATCGCCAATCACCTACCCGAGTTCTGGCTACGCATGGTCTTCGCCGCAGTGCTGATCTGGACGGCAACCCGCTATGTTGGGGCCAGACCCAAGAAAGCGGAAAAACTGGAGGCTATGGCCCCGGAGGGCAAGGATAAGCTTTAATGGCACGCGCAGAAGTCACCGAGCAGATGGCCGGTAGTCGATAGCCAGGGCGCCTCGCGGGTTGGTGACTCACGCTTACCCCTCCCCACCGGCGGAGAGGGAGCACCCCTGAGTCTTGGACGCGAGGCCCTCAAGCTCGATCAAGCTTACTGCTCCTCGTCTTCATCGTCGTAATCGTCATATTCATCCTCTTCGACCTCTTCCACGTCGTCGAGGCTGTAATCGATGATGGAGGCGCCGTCGGCTACAACCTCGCCAGCCGCCATGAACTGGATGCGGCCTTCTTCGTCGAGCTCGAGGGTAAGGTCGTCGAGGTCGGTATCGTCGGGTAGTTCCAGGCGCAGGGTGATCATGGCTTCGATTTCCATAGGCGTAAGGCTAAGAATAGCCGGTCACGCCAGCGTCAGCAAGCTCAGCACCTCGACGTGGTGGGTATAGGGGTAAAAGTCGTAGGGGCGTGCGAAGCGGAGCCGGTAGCCCCCCCGCACCAGGCGCCCCACGTCCCGCGCCCAGGTGGCAGGGTCGCAGGAGATATAGAGCAGGCGGGCAGGGCGGGTCTCGAGCAGTGCCTGCAGGGTCTGGGGCGAGAGTCCGGCCCTGGGGGGGTCCACAGCGACGAGGTCGGCGGCCCCCAGCTTGGCAAGTTCGCTGGCATCGCCCCGGTGGAAGCGCAGGTTGGCAGTTCCCAGCCGGGCCTTGTCGGCTTCCCCCCGCCTCACCGCGTCCTTGCTGATCTCCACCGCCAGCACCTCCCCAAAACCCTGCGCTAGGTGAAAGCTCAGCACCCCGCTTCCAGCGTAGAGTTCTACGGCTCTTTCCCCTTTACCCGCGAGCCGGGCGGCCTCGAGGTACATCTGCCCCGCCGCCTCGGGATTCACCTGGGCAAAGCTCTGCACGCTGACGCTACAGAGCACGCCCCCGAAGTCCTCCAAAAGCGTTCCCGCCCCCGCGAGGGCCTGCACCCGCCCGCGGAAGCGCCCTGCGGGGTGGTCCTCAGCCCAGACCACGCCCACGATGTCCGGACTCGAGCCCAGCAGCTCACGGGCCACCGACTGCAGGCGCTTGGGGTCACCCCCGATGAACCCCAGCAGCACCTTACCCCCGCGCAGGCTGCCGCGCAGGGCGAGCTCGAGGCAGGCCAACTGCAGCGGCTTAACCTGCTCGAAGGCCCGCGCCAACGGTGGGGCCAGCAGGGGGTCGTGCTCGAGCAGCAGCAGGTTGTGGGTCCCCGGCAAGCGGTAGGCCAGCCCCCCACCCGGCATCACCGCGTACTGCGCCGCCGCCCGGTAGCCCAGGGGCCGGGGCGAGGGCTGGATGGGCTCGAGCCCCGCCTCCAGCTTGGCGATGCGCTCGAGTGCCTCCTGCACGAAAGCGGCCTTGATGGGTAGCTGGGCTTCATAGGCCAGGGGAAGGTCTACCGAAGGGGGCCAGGGGCCTCCTTCCCGCTGGGGGTGGGGCTCGAGCACCTCCTTCACCTCTCCTTCCCAGTGGTTCTTGCGCCGCTCGAGGGATGCTTCCACCACCTCCCCCGGCAACCCGCCCCGCACCAGGGCCACCCCCTCGGGCGTGCGGGCCAAGCCCAAGCCGCCGGGAATCAGTTTTTCGATGGTCAGTCGCATTGGGTTACTTTAGACGAGGTTGCGAGCAAGGGCTAGGACCCCTCGAGGGGCTGCTATGCTAGCGGGGGGTTCGCCGGGGTCCGTCGCCCTGTCTTCGAACCCGCCCCCAACCCAATCCTTCGCTGGCCCGGTGTACCGGGAAGCCAGAGGACACTTCGAGGGAGTGAACATGCAAGCAAATATCGGCGTGATCGGTCTGGCGGTGATGGGGGAAAACCTCATCCTCAACATGGCGTCCAAGGGCTTCACCGTGGCCGCGTACAACCGCACCACCCAGAAGGTGCGGGAGTTCGTCGAAGGCCGAGCCGCGGGGAAGAGCATCCTGGGCGCATACTCGCTGGAGGAGTTCGTGGGGATGCTCGAGCGCCCGCGTAAGGTCATGCTCATGATCAAAGCGGGCAGCGCCGTGGACGCCACCATCGAGCAATTGCTGCCCCTCTTGGAGCCCGGCGACATCGTCATCGACGGGGGCAACAGCCACTACGCCGACACCAACCGCCGCACCCGCTACCTGGCCGAGCGGGGCCTGCTCTTCGTGGGCGCCGGGGTCTCGGGGGGGGAAGAGGGTGCGCTGCACGGCCCCTCGATCATGCCGGGGGGCAATCCGGCGGCCTGGGAGCACGTCAAGCCCATCTTCCAGGCCATCGCGGCCAAGGTGGCCGATGGCTCCCCTTGCTGCGACTGGGTGGGACCGGACGGGGCAGGCCACTTCGTCAAGATGGTGCACAACGGCATCGAGTACGGCGACATGCAGATGATCGCCGAAGCCTACAGCCTGCTGCGCGCGGTGCTGGGCTTCTCCAACGCCGAGATCGCCGAGATCTTCGCCCGGTGGAACGAAGGCGAGCTCGACAGCTACCTCATCGAGATCACCGCCGACATCCTCACCAAGAAGGACCAGGAGACCGGCAAAGACCTGGTGGACGTGATCCTCGACGCCGCCGGCCAGAAGGGCACGGGCAAGTGGACCAGCGTTACCGCGCTCGACATCGGCAGCCCCAGCAGCACCATCGCCGAGGCGGTGTTCGCCCGCTGCCTCAGTGCCCTCAAGGACGAGCGGGTAGCCGCCTCGAGGATCTTCGAGGGGCCCAAGGCCGAGTTCCACGGCGACCGGCAGGCCTTCGTCGAGCAGGTGCGGCAAGCGCTCTACGCCTCCAAAATCTGCTCCTACGCCCAGGGCTACCAGCTCATGCGCATGGCCGCGGAGGAGTTCGGCTGGGAGCTCGATTACGGCTCCATCGCCCTGATGTGGCGCGAGGGTTGCATCATCCGCGCGCGCTTCCTCGAGAACATCAAGGGGGCCTACGACAAAAACCCCCACTTGCAAAACCTGCTGCTCGACGACTACTTCGCCCGGATCATCCAGAGCTCGCAGGCCGCCTGGCGACAGGTGGTGGCGACCGCCGTGCTGCACGGGGTCTGGACCCCGGCCTTCAGCAGCGCGCTGGCCTACTTCGACGGCTACCGCAGCGCCACCCTCCCCACCAACTTGGTCCAGGCCCAGCGCGACTACTTCGGCGCCCACACCTACGAGCGCACCGACAAGCCGCGCGGGCAGTTCTTCCACAGCAACTGGACCGGGCGGGGCGGGAAAACCAGCAGCAGCAGCTATAACGTTTGAAGGCTGGGCGCCGAACGTGGGTCGTACGCCCTGGCCCCCGACGAAGCACTGAAGGCCGACGACCGACCCCTACCCCCTCCCCACCCTGCGCTAGACTGAAGCCATGGTCAGGCCGGTACTCAAGCCTCTTTCGGTCGAGGAATACCTCGAGACCGAAGCGCAAAGCCCCTTCAAGCGCGAGTACGTGGGGGGGCAGGTCTACGCCACGGCGGGGGCCAGCCAGCAGCACTCGCTGATCTCGCTCAACATCGCCGTAGCGCTGCGCCGAATGGCCGAGGGCCGGCCCTGCCGAGTGCACATGGCCGAGATGAAATTGCTCATCGGCAGCCCGAAAACCTCCGACTTCGAGAAGGCATTCTACTACCCCGACGTGATGGCAGTTTGCGGCAAGCCGGCGCCCCACGACTATTACGAAACCGAACCCTGCATCCTGGTCGAGGTACTTTCCCCCAGCACCCGCGGTGTGGACCTGCGCGAAAAGGTGCTGGCTTACCAGAGCATCCCCAGCCTGCAAACCTACCTGATCGTCGACAGCGAGACGATGACCGTACGTCACTTCTGGCGCGACACGGAAGGCCGCTGGCAGCAGCAAGACCTCACCGGCAGTGCCGAGGTACCGCTTCCTTGCCTCGAGGGGACCCTTGGCTTCACCGACATCTACCGGGGCACTTTTGCCTGAATGACCGACCTTCCCATCTACCAGGCCCTCCCAGCCCTCCGCGAAGCCCTCGCCCGGCACACCACCGTCCTGCTGCAGGCCCCTCCCGGCGCAGGCAAGAGCACGGTGGCGCCGCTCGAGCTCCTGCAAGAGCCCTGGCTAGCAAGACAGAAGATCCTCATGCTCGAGCCCCGCCGCCTGGCCGCCCGCAGCGTAGCCCAGCGCATGGCTTCCCTGCTGGGCGAGGAGCCGGGCCAGACGGTGGGCTACCGGGTGCGCTTCGAGAGCCGGGTGAGCAACAGGACGCGCCTCGAGGTACTCACCGAGGGCATCCTCACCCGCCAGTTGCAGCGCGACCCCACCCTCGAGGGCGTGGGGCTGGTGATCTTCGACGAGTTCCACGAGCGCTCGCTACAGGCCGACCTGGGACTGGTGCTCACCCGCGAGGTGCAGGCCGCGCTGCGCGAGGACCTGCGCGTGCTGCTGATGTCGGCCACGCTCGACGGCGATGGACTGAGCCGCCTGCTCCTCGCCCCGGTCGTCACGGCGCAGGGGCGGCAGTACCCCGTCGAGCGCGTCTACCTCCCCCGTGACCCCGAGGGGCCGATCTCCGGCACGGTGGCGGGGGCGGTCTCGAGAGCCCTCGCCGCCCACGAGGGCGACGTGCTGGCCTTCCTGCCCGGCGTCGCCGAGATCCGTCGTACCCAGCGCCTGCTGGAGGAGCGTCACCCCGAAGTGCGCGTGCTGCCCCTTTACGGCGACCTATCGCTCGAGGCCCAGCAACAGGCCCTGCTCCCCGACCCCTCAGGGCGACGCAAGGTGGTACTGGCGACCTCCATCGCCGAGACCAGCCTGACCATCGAGGGCGTGCGGGTGGTGGTGGACTCGGGCTACTCCAGGGTCCCCCGCTTCGACTCGAGGAGCGGCCTGACCCGCCTCGAGACCGTGCGCCTCACCCAAGACTCCGCCGATCAGCGGGCCGGGCGGGCCGGGCGGCTGGGGCCGGGCGTCGCCTACCGGCTGTGGAGCGAGGCCACCCACGCCACCTTGCAACCCCAGCGGAAGCCGGAGATCCTCGAGGCCGACCTCGCCCCGCTGCTGCTCGAGCTGGCCGGTTGGGGCGTGCAGGAGACCTCCGGCCTGGGCTGGGTCACGCCACCCCCGCCCGGCGCCCTGCGGCAGGCTCGGGCCCTGTTGGAGGCGCTGGGAGCGCTCGAGGAAGGCCGCCTCACCGAGCGGGGCCGCGCGATGCTGGAGTGGCCCACCCACCCCCGCCTGGCCCACCTGCTGCTCGAGTCGCAGCGCCTGGGCCTCGAGGCCCTCGCCGCCGACGTGGCCGCGCTGCTCGAGGAGCGCGACCCCCTCCCCCGCGGCGCCGGGGCCGACCTAAGCCTGCGGGTCGAGGCCCTGCGGCAGTGGCGGGGCAAGGGCTCGAGCCCCCACCGCGCCGAGGCGGCCCTGCTCGCCCGCATCGAGCGCCTGAGCCAGCAGTGGCGGCGGATGCTGGGCGTCGCCGCCGACGACGCCCCCCCCGACCCCCATAGCGTCGGACTGCTGCTGGCCCTGGCCTACCCCGACCGCCTGGCCCGCCAGCGCGAGGGCGACCCCCACCGCTACCGCCTCTCCGCGGGCCGGGGGGTGCGGCTGGAGGAGGGCGACCCTCTGCTGGGCTCCGCGTGGCTCAGCGTGGCCCACCTCGACGCCGGGAGCGACGAAGGCCGCATCTTCCTGGCCGCTCCCGTACACCCCAAAGACCTCGAGCCCTTCGCCCGCGAGACTGGGGTGGTGGAGTGGAATTACCGGGCAGGAGCCCTGGTCGCCCGTCGCGAGCGCCGCATCGGCGAGGTAACGCTGAGCAGCGAGCCCTTGCGGGAGATCCCCGAAGGCAAGCGGGTCGAAATCCTGCTGGAGGTGGTGCGCTCTGAAGGACTGGGGCTGCTGCCCTGGACCGAGCAGCTGCGCCAGTGGCAAGCCCGCGTGCTCAGCCTGCGTCGCTGGAACGGCGAGGAGTGGCCCGACGTTTCCGATGAGCACCTGCTTCAGACCCTCGAGCACTGGCTGGCCCCCTGGCTGGGCCGGGTCTCGCGCCGCGAGGACTTCGCCCGGCTCGAGCTGGCCTCCATCCTCACCGGCCTGCTGCCCTGGCCCCTGCCCGCTCGGCTCGACGAGCTGGCCCCCACGCGGCTCGAGGTGCCCAGCGGTTCGCTGGTGCGCCTCACCTACTCCCCCGACGGCAGCCCCCCCGTCCTGGCGGTCAAGCTCCAGGAACTCTTCGGCCTCGCCGACACCCCTCGCATCAACGCGGGCCGCACCCCCGTGATGCTCCACTTGCTCTCCCCCGCCCAGCGCCCCATCCAGGTGACGCAGGACCTGCGCAGCTTCTGGAACACCACCTACCCCGAAGTTCGCAAGGAGTTGCGAGGCCGCTACAACAAGCACCCCTGGCCCGAAGACCCCTGGAGCGCCAAGCCCACCCACAAGACCAAGCGGGCGCAGAGTGGCTGATGAGTATCTTTTTGAATCCGGTATAAGCCGTCCCGGTGCGGGCTCGAGCGCTAGGGCTCGTCAGCCCTTGAGCCTCGAGGCCTCCTGGCCACTGGCACTTTGAAAAAGCCCCGCTGTAGAGGGCTTTGACGGTAAGGCCTTTATCGCCGCACGCGGTGCAACGTAAATTAGCGCCTACAGCAAGGGGGCGCTGTAGGCGGTATTGGTGGGAACCACTCTAGCTGTTGGGGTTGACCCGAATGCTGGGGCCCATGGTGGTGGTGATGTAGACGGTGCGCAGGTAGGTACCCTTGGCCCCTTCGGGCTTCACGCCCTCCACCGCCTTGAGGAAGGCCCGCACGTTCTCGGCGATCTGGTTGGGAGTGAAGCTGGCCTTGCCCACGGGGCCGTGAACCACGCCGGTCTTGTCGTTGCGGAACTCAATACGGCCGGCCTTGATGGCCTTGACCATCTCGCCGATGTTAAAGCCCACGGTACCGGCCTTGGGGTTGGGCAGCAGACCCTTAGGACCGAGCACGCGACCCAGCTTGGAACCCACCGCACCCATCACATCGGGGGTGGCGACCACGGCGTCGAAGTCGGAGCGGCCATCGAGGATCTCTTGGATGATCTCCTCGCCGGCGGCAATGTCGGCCCCGGCCTCGCGGGCCTCCGTGATCTTCTCGCCCTTGGCAATGGCGAGCACCCGCACGCTGCGGCCCGTGCCGTGGGGCAGAGCCACGGTGGAACGGACGTTCTGGTCGGACTTCTTGGCATCAATCCCCAGCTTGATGTGCACCTCGACGGTTTCGTCGAAGCGGGCTGACTTGATCTGGGGAATCAGGGCGGCGGCTTCCTCGATGGTGTAGGTCTTGTTGAGGTCCACCTTCTCGAGCAAAGCGCGGTAACGCTTCCCGTGCTTAGGCATTGGGCACCCCCACGACTTCCAAGCCCATGCTGCGGGCTGAACCGGCGATTTGGTGTGCGGCGGCCTCCAGGTCAGTGGCGTTCATGTCGGCCATCTTCTGCTTGGCAATGGCCAGGCACTGCTCCCAAGTGATCTTACCCACCTTCTCGCGACCCGGCTTCTGGCTGCCTTTCTCGATGCCGGCAGCCTTGCGGATGAGGTAGGAAGCGGGCGGGGTCTTGGTGATGAAGGTGAAGGAACGGTCGGAGTAGATGGTGATCTCCACCGGTACGATGGCATCGCCCATGTTGGCCGAGGCCGCGTTGAAGGCCTTGACGAACTCCATGATGTTGGCGCCGTGTTGACCCAGCGCAGGGCCTACGGGCGGTGCGGGGGTTGCTTTTCCAGCGGGAAGCTGGAGTTTGACGACTGCTTGTACCTTCTTCATTTGTTTCTCCTTTGGCTCCCTCGAAATTCGAGGTGTTATCGCCTGCGCCACGAAGGCGCTGGGGATCGGAGGCTAAGGGCTCCTTAGGAGCGAACCACCTGGGCAAAGTCGAGTTCCACAGGGGTCTCGCGCCCAAAGATGGAGACCAGCACCTTGACCTTGTTGCGCTCAGGGTTGATCTCGCTGACCACTCCCGTAAAGTCGGCGAAGGGTCCGCTGATGACCCGCACCACCTCGCCTTCCTTGAAGGAAACCTGAGGTTTGGGGGTCTCTTTCTTGCCAGCCAACCCGCTGACTTCCAGCAGGTGCTGCACCTCGTCGGGGCTCAGCGGCACCGGATGAGTCGCTGTACCCACGAATCCGGTGACTCCGGGGGTACCCCGCACCACTTCGTAGGCTTCGTTGACTTCACCAGCCTCATCCCCGAGGTCGACCTGGACATAGACGTAGCCAGGGTAGAGCTTGCGGCGGACCACTTCCTTCTTGCCGCCCTCGCGGTGCTCCACCACCTCTTCCGTCGGGATAAGCACCTGAAAGATCTTGTCCTGCATGTTCAGGGCTTTGATCCGCTTCTCGAGGTTCTGCTTGACTTTGTCTTCGTAGCCCACGTAGGTGTGGACCGCATACCATTCGATGCTCATCGGTTGATCAGCCCCGTCAGGAAGCGGAAGACCAGGTCGTAGAGGCCCAGGATGACCATGGCGAAGAACGCGAAGAGCAAGATGGCCTGGGTAGATTGGATGATCTCCTCGCGGGTAGGCCAAGTCACCCTGGCCAGCTCCGCACGGGCCTCGCGGAAGTAGTTGACGATCCGCTGAAAGAAAGGACGGCGAGGGGTATCGGTACGTTCTGCCACGAGAACCTCCCGACCCCTCAAACCTTGACTTCTTTGTGCGGCAGGTGCTTGTTGCACCAGGGACAGAACTTCTTGAGCTCGAGCTTGCCTGTGGTGTTACGCCGGTTCTTCTCGGTCGCGTAGTTACGGCGCTTGCACTCGGTGCACTCGAGCAGGAGCTTGATCCTTACATCGCTAGCCATCTTCTCTCACCTTCTTTGCCCCACAGGCTGATGAGAATGCCCGCGGAGCACTTCTCAGGGCGGTTGCCCAGCCAACGCCATGCCCCGGCAACTGGCTGGGCTCACCCGCAAGCACTCAGTTTACTCGATGATCTTGGCGACGACCCCGGCACCGACGGTGCGACCACCCTCCCGGATGGCGAAGCGCAGCCCCTCCTCCATGGCGATGGGCTTGATCAGCTCGACGGTGAAGGTCACGTTGTCCCCGGGCATCACCATCTCCACCCCCTTGGGCAACTCCACCACCCCCGTCACGTCCGTCGTGCGGAAGTAGAACTGCGGCCGGTAGTTGGTGAAAAAGCCCGTGTGCCGCCCCCCTTCCTCCCGCTTCAGCACGTACACCGACGCCTCGAACTTGGTGTGCGGTGTCACGCTCCCCGGCTTGGCCAGTACCTGACCCCGCTCCACCTCTTCCCGGCCTACGCCCCGCAGCAGCAGACCTACGTTGTCCCCCGCCAAGCCCTCGCTCAGGGTCTTGCGGTGCATCTCCACCCCGGTCACCACCGTCTTCTTGGTCTCCCCAAGCCCTACGATCTCTACCTCGTCGCCCACCTTGACCTTCCCACGTTCCACCCGTCCCGTGGCCACCGTCCCACGTCCCGTGATCGTGAACACGTCCTCCACCGGCATCAAGAACGGCTTATCCACATCCCGCTGCGGCGTGGGTATGTACGAGTCGATCGCATCCAGCAGCTCCCAGATCCGATCCACCCACTCGTTCTCCCCTCGCTGGGTCTTGGGGTTCTTGTGCATCTGTTCCAGCGCCAACAGCGCCGATCCCCGGATGATCGGTGTGTCGTCCCCAGGAAACTCGTACTGGCTCAGCAGATCCCGTACCTCCATCTCCACCAAGTCCAAGAGCTCCGCGTCGTCGACCATGTCCACTTTGTTCAAAAACACCACGATGTACGGCACCCCT
>NZ_KB890702.1 GCF_000373205.1 Calidithermus timidus DSM 17022 | reverse complement strand
GCGATCGCACCCCCTCACCAGAAAAAGCGGCCACTATTCCCGTTTGGGACAATACAAAGCCCGCTTGCCAAAATGCGGCATTATGTTTTGCGCAAAATGCTATAATCCCCCTAGCGAGGTCCCCTCGAGCGTACCTTGAAAACCTATCTCCCCCTTTCTCATGGTAAATCCCTGTCACATAAAATCTAAATGTGCAGGGAAGTAAGCACCCATCGCAGCAAACGCCACTTTTTTCGCGGTTATCCACAACCCGCCTGTGGATAACTCGCACTTCTCATAAATCTACCCCCTGGCAACCCTGTACAGGACAGCGTTCTATGGGGTATGCTTCGCAAACAAAAAGCCCCGCAAGGGGATTGCAACCAACTCCCGCCACGACACAGGCTGTGCCGCCCATAACTCGCAAACAAAAAGCCCCGCAAGGGGATTGCAACCCGCCGTAACACGGCCCGGATTCTGAGGGTATCTAAGTCGCAAACAAAAAGCCCCGCAAGGGGATTGCAACCAGGCCAGATGGAGCCGCAGTTCACTGACCACGTCAGGGATAGTCGCAAACAAAAAGCCCCGCAAGGGGATTGCAACCTCGATGTAGGCCGGCTGGGGCCGGTCTTGCCCGCTGTGTCGCAAACAAAAAGCCCCGCAAGGGGATTGCAACATCTTTAGCCGCCGCCAACCGCGCTTCCCAATCCTCACGTCGCAAACAAAAAGCCCCGCAAGGGGATTGCAACGGCCTGTAGCATGTTGGTATGCAGGAGATAAAACAGGTGCTGATTGCTACGGTAGGCCATAGCCGCCCCCCTGTGGAGTTTGCCCTCGCGGAGCACGCGCCGGATGGGGTGGTTTTTATCGCCAGCCAGGGGTCTCAAGTGGTGGCGGCAGAGCTAGTGCGGGAATATGGCGCCAACCTGCGCCACCATACCTTTTTGCTAGACGACCCCGAAAGCTTCATAGATAGTTACCGCGTGGCCCAGCAGGCCTTGCGCAAGGCGCTGGAGTGGGAGGCCCGCAGTGTGGTGGCCGATATAAGCGGGGGAACCAAACCCATGGTGGCAGGGGTGGTGCTAGCGCTCTCGGGGCAGGGAGTTACGTTTAGCTACGTGGGGGGCGAGCAGCGCGACGAGGCAGGAAGGGTTGTTAGCGGGGCTGAGCGGCTGAAGGTGCTGGAAGACCCCACCACGCGCTACGGGGTGCGGGAATGGGGCGAGTTCGTTCAGGCTTGGAACATTGGCCAAATGGATGCCGCAAGGGCCCACCTCGAGAGCCTCCTTCAGCGTGAGCTCAGTCCCTCGGAACGGCGCTTCTACCGGCACTTGAAGGGTGTGGTGGAAGGGCTTACGGCCTGGGACCGCTTTCAGCACGCCCTGGCCCGCGAGCGCCTACGCGAGCACCTCGAGCCCGCTTTGGCCGTGGCTGAGGCCTGGGCTCACGGTAACAAGGTGCGGGTGTTGCAGGAATTGAAGCGGGGCCTCGAGCGGCTCCAAAAGTTACTCAACCAAGGGAATGTGCCCAGCTTCGAGCTGCTGGCCGACCTACTGGCCAACGCCGAGCGGCGGGCGGCAACCGGGCGCTACGACGATGCCCTGGCTCGGCTGTACCGGGCGCTGGAGCTGGCCGTCGAGGCCGATATTTATGCTCGCCACAAGCTGGTGCTGCGGCAGCCCCAAACCTATCCCCCCAACCTGGCCGACCTCAGCAGCCGCGCCGGGAGCCTGCGCGGGCTCAAGGAGACACTCTCGCTGGCCTTCGACCTCGACACCCGCACCCGTCAGAGCAACACCCTGGCCCAGCAGCTCTTCGGCGACTACCGGCAGCGCTTGCAAGGGGTGTTGCAGCGGCGCCACAACAGCATCCTGGCCCATGGCACCAAGCCCGTGGACCAAAGCGACTACCAAGCACTGCGCGACTACCTGGCCGAAAAGGGCCTCGAGGCCGCCCCCCCTTGGCCCCGCTGGTGAGAGGCGGGACGTCTTTCAGGTGGCGTTCATCGTCTGGGCACACCTTAGGCCAGGAGGAGCGCATGTGGACAGACCTCAGGTGGAACCGGGCAGGCCGCCATGTCTCGAGGGCGCTCGGATGTCTCGGCGTCTTTTTGGCCGTTATCTCAGCGGCCCAAAGCGGACTCGCTACCTCGTCCAGGGTGCAACCGCTCCTGCCGGGGGAGGTGCAGCCCCTGGCCCCGGGGCAGCGCAACGCGCCGCCGCTACCGCAGATCGAGTTGAAGCCCGCCATCCCCGAGGTGCTCAAGGTGGAGTACGCCTCCAACGGGCACCTGGAGGTAGCCCACGCCCTGGTGCTGCTGCCGGATGCCGAGCTGAGCCCTGGCCCCACCCTGCGGCTGGCCCAGCAGGTCAGCTCTGGCGTCTTCGAGGCTCGAGCCAGCCTGGATGAGGTGGACCTCAGCCTCTACCGTCGGGCAGACTACGGGGGAATTGGAGGGCCGCTCCCCTACTTCACCGCCTCGGTGCCCAAAGCCCGGCTGGCGGAGTTCCTCAGCCTGCAACCTCAAAGCCTTGCCCGCTACGACCGGCTTTGGCTCAACCCCACAAACCCGCTCTACGGTCCCCCGAGCTACGAACCCAGCGGCGCCCCCATACGCTCAGAGCGCAGCGCCGTGGGCTCGGCAGGACAAGCCACGGACGGCTCCCCCATGGCCGCCCTGACCTTCGACGACGCCCCCCACCCCCTCTACACCCCCTTATTACTCGACACCTTGCGGCGCAGTGGGGTGCGGGCCACCTTCTTCTGCATAGGACGCAACGCATTGGCCTACCCCTACTTCGTGCGCGACATGGTGAGGGAGGGGCACGAGGTCGGCAACCACACCTTTCACCATCTGCGCCTCAATCGCCTCGACGAGGCCAGCATTCGTGACGAGCTGGCCCTGGCCAACGCAGTCTTGCAGAACATCACCGGCCAGGGCGTGCGCTACTTCCGCCCCCCTGGAGGGCGCTACTCCCCCACGGTGCTCAAGGTGGCGCAGGAGCTGGGCCTGATGCTGGTCCTGTGGAGCGACGACCCCGCCGACTTCGACAACCTGGGGACCGGGACCCTCGAGACCCGCCTGCTCTCGCGGCTGCGACCCGGGGGCATCGTGCTGCTGCACGACAACGTGCTCCAGAGCATCCAGGTGCTGCCGGGCTTCCTCGCGGAGGCCCGGCAGCGGGGCATCCGAATGGTCAGCGCGGGCGAGTTGCTGCGCGGCGAGGCGCGGGCGAGCCGCTAGGTGGGGCTATGGTCCTTCCGCAGCAGCCCTCCGCGCAAAGCCGCCCGGCCTTCCGCTTGCTAGCCCTCGACGCCCTGCGCGGCCTGACCGTACTGCTGATGCTGCTGGTCAACAACGCCGCCATCGGCGAGGCCACCCCCGAACAGCTCATGCACGCGCCCTTCGGCGGGGTCAACCTGGCCGACTTGGTCTTCCCCTGGTTCTTGTTCTGCATGGGGGCCTCGATTCCCTATTCAGCCAGTAGCTTCGACCGGTTGGGCCTGCCCGCCTGGCGCTTTTATGCGCGCGTGTTCAGCCGCAGCGCGCTGCTGTTTGGCCTTGGGCTCTTCCTCACCAGCAGCCTGGCCCACACCCCGGTGTGGGCCCTGGACGTGCTCCAGCTCATCGCCCTGGCCTACTTTGTGGCAGCGGTATTGCACCGGCTCGCTTCTCCCGTAGGGGCACTGTTGCTGCTGAGCGGGGCGCTGCTGCTGGGCTACTGGGCCGCCATCCGCTTCGTGCCCGTCCCCGGCGTGGGGCCGGGCATCTTCGAGGAGGACCGCAACCTGCTGCTCTACCTCAACCGCAGCTACCTTGAGCCCCTAGGCCTGCGCGGCCTCCTCTCGGTGGTTCCCACCACGGCTTTGGCCCTCCTTGGCGCGGCAGCGAGCCAGATCCTGCGCTCCGGGAGGGAAAGGGTGTTACCCGTGCTGGGGGGGCTCGAGGTGGCGGCGGGTTACGCCTGGAGCCTCGAGCTCCCCTTCAGCAAAACTTACTGGACCCCACCTTACATCCTGCTCTCGGCGGGGCTGGCCACCTTGCTGCTGGGGGGCTTCTACCTGCTGTTCGACCGCAAGGGCTGGCGCTTTGCCGCCTGGCCCCTGACCATTCCCGGCTCCAACGCCCTGCTGGCTTACCTCGCGCCCATCCTGGTCAAGGTGTGGATCCTCCAGGAGTGGCGGGTGGGCCCAAAAACCCTGCAGCAGGCCTGGCTGGGCTGGCTGGTGGAGCGCTGGGGAGCGGTGGGCGGGGGCTGGCTGTATACCCTGGGCTACATCCTGGCCTGGTGGCTGGTGCTGGCCTGGCTCTACCGCCGGCGGATCTTTCTGCGGGTATGAGATTTTCAGCGCACACAGGGGTACCGTTGAGCTTTGCGTGGAGGCTTGACAGGAACACCCTTTTCAGGAAATCTTCATAACAAAGGAGGTGCGGGGGCATGGCTGCCTTGGGGCAGCTTGGGGGTTTGTCTCTAATCCCGTTCCAGATGAAACGATGGCTTTCGCTACTCGTGTTGATTAGTTCGACGATGACCGTGGCCCAAGGCGTCCGCCAGCAGGGCCTTGGTGGGCTGATCCTCCCCGGACCCGAGGCCGCGCCCTACAACCCGGCCTACGCCGCATACCCCCCCACCTACGCGGAGGAAGAGGGGTTCCGGCTGCCGCTGGGCCTTCTGCGGCTGGCGCTCCCGCTGTTCCCCGAGACCAACGCCCTGGCCTACTTCTACGACCGCCAGAGCTTCAAACAGCGCTTCGACGCTCTGAGCTTCTACGACCAACTCACCCACTTAGACAGCTTTCTCTTCAACCCTGCGCGCAGCCCGGATGAGGTGGTTTTTTCCATCGGCCAGAACGAAATCGGCGTCACCGACGGTCAGGGCAACCCTCTAAACCTCGACTTCAGCGTGGGGGGTGGTGGCCGGATGGCTTCGGCGCTGACCCCTCCTGCGCTTTTGCGCCTCCCCCTCCAAACCGACGTGCCGGGGCTGGGGCTCGAGTTGGGCTTCATCCTCGGCAGCGGCGGGATCGGTGTGGAAGCCAATGAGGAGCTCGAGCAGGCCGTGCGCACCGGCGACCTCAGCCGCTGCCGCAGCGCCACCCCCTCGCCCTGCGCCCTCACCGGCCGAAGCAACGCCATGAGCGCAGTAGGGTTGAACCTCGCCTATGCCACGCTTCTGCCGGAGCTCCCCGACTTCGCAGGGAAGGTCTATGCCGGAGTGCGCGGGGAGGGCTTCTATGGCTTGGGATACCTCGAGGCCCAGGCCACGGCCCGCCCCACCTTCGACTCCAACGGCAACCCCAACGGCAGCGACTACGAGGTGCGCTACTTCTACAGCACACCCGGCAACGGCCAGGGCTTCGGCCTTCGCGCCGACCTTGGGGTGGTGGTGGATTACCAGGAGTACACCTTCGGCCTCGGGCTGTCGAACGTGGTGGGCTTCGCGCGTTGGTCGGGCACCGAGGTCACCTTGCTCAACGGGAGCTCGAGCGAAAGCCCAGCCCTCCGGCAGAGCGGGGGGTTCGCCCCGGTTGTATTTCTGAACGGGGCTTACCGGCTGCCCCTGGAGGAGGGCAGCCTCCTCGTAGGGGCCGACTTCTCCTCCGCCGACGGCAGCTTCCACCTCGGGGCGGAATACGCCCTGGGTCCCTACCGGCTGCGGGCCGGGGCGGGCCTGGAGGGGGGCTTCAAGTTCGGGCTGGGTGGAGGGGTGCGGCTCGAGGGCCTCAACCTGGACGCCGCCCTCACGGTCCACCAGGCCCCCGTCGTCAGGGGCACCGTCTATGGCTTAGCCCTTAGCGTAGGCTTCTAGGGAGCAAGAAAATGAAGCGTATCCCCACCCTTATGCTTTTTCTAGCGCTTGTGTTAGCTGCTTGCAGCGGCCACACGCTGACCACGCTGCGGGTGAACGTGCTCTCGTACGTCCCGACCGCCTCCCGCAGTGGGCAACTCGACCTCACCACCACCACCCTTTTCCTCCCCGACGACGACGGAGACGGAACCTACGGCAACGACCCCGATGGCCTTGCCCTCGACCTGCCCGGCCTGGACATCCTGGAAAGGGCCAGGCTCGAGACCCGCCTGAGCCTGAAGAACACCGGCAGTGTTCCGGCGAGCGTGAGCCTGGAGGTCCACGTAGCCCCCCTAAACGACAGCTTTATCTACGACGGCAACGGGGATTACACGGTCGTCTCCGGCTCGCTCAACCTCAACCCCGGTGAAGAGAAGCCGCTCGAGTTCGACAGCATCCTCGACGAGACCAGCCCGGCTTTCGGCTTGCTTAAGACCGGAAAATTCCGCGTCGGGCTGAGGGTGAGCCTGGCGGGAGACAGCGTGAGCTACACCCTGGAAAAGGCCAGCGTCAGTCTCACCGGGCGGCTGTTCAAGCTCATTCCGGATTGAGCCTTAAGTACCCTCCACCGGGCGCAGATCTAAGCGTCGCAAGGGAAATTCTGCCGGGTTCCAGTGGTTTAACTCTGCATGCACCCGCCCCCGGAGCTCGAGTGCTAGACTGGCGAGTTCGCCCAGAAACCCCGTGGACCAGTCCCGACCCGGGAAGATCAGCTTGCTCAGAGCCGCGGTCAGTTTGTAGACCGCACGCACGTCGCGCTGGGTAAGCCCCGACGGCAGATAAGGCGACAAGGCGGGCTCGAAAACCTGGAGCCGCAGGCGCTTGAAAACCTCAGCCATGTAATCCAGAACCAATCCGTAGTCTTGATTCAGAAGATCAGGGCCTAGCTTGGGGAACTCGTGCCCGGGCAACAACCCAGCTAGTCGGTCCAAAAAAGCCGTATCCCCTACCAGCCCATCGGGCAATACCCCGGTTTGAGGAGGTGCCGCGCTGTCAGTGTTACCCAGGAAAACCAGGGAAGCCTGAGCGTGAAAGCTGCGGTTACCCCGGCTGAACTGACCAGACTCCATAAAGTCTTTCAGCGTCGCCAACAGTGCGGGATCATCCCAGCGGGTGTGGGCCACTTCGTCGAAGACCACTACCTGGTAAGTTGCAATCAGGCCGGGTTTGCGCTGCAGTTGGTGGTAGAACAACGTTGCTGGGGTGGTGCGGCCCCCGGAGATCACGAACACCTCTGGTGAGGTGTTGCGTAATAAGAAGGTCTTACCTGTCTGCCTGGGGCCCAGCTCCATCAGATGGAGACCGGGCTCCACCAGCGGCGCCAACCGCACCAGATAAAGCAGCTTGAGCCGGAGGTCCAGCGGCTTGGGGTGGATCCCCAAACTCATCAAAAGGATGTCGATCCACTCTCTTTCGTCGAAGGCCGCCCGCGCCCGGCAGTACTCATCGAGGTCAATGCGGGCAACCTGGAAGGGCAGGAATTCGGCTACCCGGACCTGGCGGCGGGCAGGGTCATAGCTCAGTTCAACTCGCTCTTTACTTTTGGAAATACCACACGCCCCGCCCCGATCTCCTTGTAGCCTCATCGCGTTTCTGTGGGCGGTATTCGTGGAAAGCGCTCTGGCATGACCGACTCCTCGGATAGTGGACAGTTTACAGATATACCCCCCCAGGATATACTGACTGAGCAGCTCCCCGGAGCGCATGAGGAAAGGCCATGAAGAAAATGCTCCCAGACGACATCCGCAAACAGGTACAGGGGCTGGGGATCCGCCACACCTCCGCGGGCCCCTTTCGCGGAGTCGGGCTCAAACACCCCGGCATCCGCTTCCCGAGCGCCCCCTGGCTCGTAGCGGTCCTGGCGGTCTTCGTCCTGCTCAGCAGTTGCGCCCCCAAGTCGGGCTACAAGGACGTGAGCGTGCAGGAACTTCAAGCCGCCAGTGAGCCCAACCGCATCGTGCTGGACGTGCGCGAACCCTACGAGTACGCCGAGGGGCACGTGCCGGGCGCCATCCTGCTACCCCTGGGCCAGGTAGCCACCCAGGCCGCCCAACTCCCCAAGGACGCCCCGGTGTATGTGATCTGCCGCAGCGGCAACCGCTCGGCGCAGGCCAGCCGGACGCTGGTCGAGCTCGGCTTCAAGGACGTGCGCAACGTGCAGGGCGGCATACTGGCCTGGCAGTCGGCGGGCTATGCTCTAGAGCGATGAGGTGCTGCTCGAGGGGCTCCTCCGGCGTGCCCGTGGGATAGACTGTTATCCGGGGGAATACCCCTGAGGGTTACCCAACCCGCGAGGTGAACCTTGAGCATTGTTGCAAAGCGAACCCAACGCAAGTCTCGACCCGCCTCATCAACCAAGGAGCAGGTGCTCAACCGCCTCAAGCGCCTGGAGGGCCAGGTGCGTGGCCTGCAGAAGATGATCGAGGAGGAGCGTGACTGCCTCGAGATCCTCACCCTGCTCTCCGGTGTGCGCAGTGCCCTCGAGGCTGCCGGCGATCTCATCTTCGAGGCCTACCTCGAGGAGTGCCAGGCCGAGCTGGCCAAGGGTCAGGGGGACACGCGGGCCATCTTGGGGGCCGTGCGTCTGCTGCGCCGTTGAGCAAGCGCCCCGCCCGGCCCCCGCTGGCGAGGGCTTCAGCGTGTGCCCGTGGAGACCTGGGGTGCTGTGTCGCCCGAAGCAGGGGCGAAGCGGAGGGCGTCCAACAGTGAGGCCGTCAGCTCGCGTACTGTGAGGCCCAGCGTGGACTCGGGGTGGTGAACCCAGTGCACGCCAAGGGCAAAGCCTGGGTTCTCGATGAACAAGCCCTTGAGGGTGCCGCTGCTCACCTCGGGCTCGATGAAGGAGCGGCAGACGATCCCCACCCCGAGCCCGTCCAGCACCGCCGCCTTGACCCCGAACAGGCTCCCGCACTCGACGAAGCACTCGGGCACGATGCCGTGGCGCTCGAGGAACTGCTCGAGCCGCAGGCGCAGCCTCGAGTTGCGCTGGGGTACCAAGACACGCGCCCCCTCCAATTGCCCCAGCGCGACACCCCCCAGGCCCGCCCAGGGGTGGCCGGGCGCGACCGCCAGCACAGCCTCGTCGGTGGTGACGCGCCGGGCCTCGAGCGGCTCCGGCAGCGCCTCGCTGCCGCCGAGCACCAAGGCCCCATCGAGGTCGCGCTGGTAAACCTGCGCGATGAGCTCGAGGGTGGTACCGTGCACAAGGTGCAGATCCAAGGGGATCCTGCCACCCTCGGCCTCGGCCCAGCGCAGCAACGCCGCCTGGAAGCGCGGAATCAGGCTCCAGGATAAGCCCACGGTGAAGGTGGGAACGCGGCGGGTGCGCTGCTCCTCGATGAAGCGGGTAGCCTGCGCCAGGCTGCGGCTCACCGCACACGCGTAGGGCAAGAGGGCCCGACCAGCCTCGGTTAAGACGATCCCCTTGGCGGTGCGCTCGTAGAGTGGCTGTCGGAAGCTGTCCTCGAGGGCTTTGAGCGTCTTGCTGATGGCCGGCTGGCTGAGATGCAACACCTCGGCCGCGCGGCTGAGGCTACGGAGCTCGGCCACCACGCAGAACACCGTTAGGTAGCGGGGGTTTAAGCGCATGACGGGTGTTGTGGCAGCAATTATACCCGATGGGTATCAGAGTTATAACCCATAGCTACTTGCCATGACCCTGGGTAATGCCTAACCTCTAGTCAGCCGGAGGAAAACCCGATGAATGCCAGGGAAGAAGCAAAGATGGGTGTTATGGTAAAAAGCCGCCTCCACCACCGCATCCTGATCATTGGCGGAGGAACGGCGGGCCTGACAGTCGCTGCCCAGCTGCGCCGGAGGGGCGAACCGGACGTGGCCGTCCTCGAGCCCTCAGCCAAACACTACTACCAACCCGCCTGGACACTGGTGGGGGCGGGGGTCTACCCTGCGGCTGCCACGGTACGCCCCCAAGAACCCCTCATACCCAGAGGTGTGAAGTGGATTCAAGACTATGCCGAAACCATCGATCCCGAAAAGCAGAGCGTGGCTACGCGCAACGGCCTGGAGATCGGCTATGACTTTCTGGTGGTGGCAGCGGGCATCCAGCTCGATTGGCACAAGATCGAGGGGCTGGAAGAAAGCCTGGGGAAAAACGGCGTCAGCAGCAACTACCGCTTCGATCTAGCCCCCAAGACCTGGGAGTTTCTACGAAGCTTCAAAGGCGGTGTGGCCCTCTTCACCGCCCCCAGCACACCCATCAAGTGCGGTGGGGCTCCGCAGAAGATCATGTACCTCACCGCTGACTACGCCCGTCGCCGGGGGATCGCCAAGGAAACCCAGGTGATCTTCGGCTCCGCCGGGACCACCATCTTCGGGGTTCCCGAAGTCAAGGCGGTGCTGGATAAAGTGGTCCAGCGGTACAACATAACAACCCAGTTTCACCATGAGCTCGTAGCCGTAGATCCGCAGCGGAAGGAGGCCACCTTTGAGTTCACAGCCAACCATCCCCGGGTCAAATCTAACCCCGGCGCCTCGAGACCCCGGGTCGTCATCCCCTTCGACTTCCTGCACGTCGTGCCACCCCAAAGCGCCCCCGACTTCATCAAGCAAAGCCCCTTGGCCGATCCTTCGACACCCCTGGGCTGGGTGCAAGTGGACAAGCACACCCTTCAGCATGTCCGCTATAGCAACGTCTTTAGCCTGGGCGACGCGAGTAGCGCCCCCACCTCCAAAACCGGGGCAGCCATCCGTAAGCAGGCGCCGGTGTTGGTGGAGAACCTCTTGCAGGTGATGCGAGGCCAAGATCCCAAAGCCCGCTACGACGGCTATACCTCCTGCCCCCTGGTCACGGCTTATGGAAAGATGTTCCTGGCCGAGTTTCTCTACGACAACGTCTGGCATCCCACCCTTCCCTTTATCAACACCCAAAAAGAGCGCTACGACATGTGGCTGCTGAAGAAGCACGGGCTTCCCCTCATGTACTGGGAGTTCATGCTCAAGGGCCGGGCCTAATACCCCCTGGGGGTACTTGACATATACCCCTTAGGGATATACCCTTGCGCTTAGGAGGTTCGCCGATGCTGTTTCGACAGATCTACGAAGAGGGGCTGGCGCAGGGTAGCTATTTTATCGGATGCCAAGCCCAGGGCACGGCCGTGGTGGTAGACCCCCGGCGCGACATCGACGTCTACCTAGCCGAGGCCCAGAAGAACGGCCTGAAGATCGTGGCCATCACCGAAACCCACATCCACGCCGACTACCTCTCCGGCGCCCGTGAGCTGGCCAAAGCCACCGGCGCCAAGCTCTACCTCTCCGACGAGGGCGACGAGAACTGGAAGTACAAGGGCCTGGAGGGCTTCGACTACCAGCTCCTCAAGGACGGTGACCAGATTAAGGTGGGGAACATCACCCTCACCGCGCTCCACACCCCGGGGCACACCCCTGAGCACCTGAGCTTTTTGGTGCAGGATGGAGCTGCGGCCAGCGAGCCTGGCTTCCTCCTGAGCGGCGACTTCGTCTTCGTGGGCGACGTGGGCCGCCCCGACCTGCTGGAGGAGGCCGCCGGCATCCTGGGCACCGCCGAGCCGGGGGCCAGGCGCATGTTCAAAAGCCTCAAGGAGAAGTTCCTTACCCTGCCCGACTACGTGCAGGTGTGGCCCGGTCACGGGGCGGGCTCAGCCTGTGGCAAGAGTCTGGGGGCGGTCGCCAGCACCACCGTGGGCTACGAGCGGCGCTTCGCCTGGTGGGCCGACTACCTGCGCAACGACGATGAGGAAGGTTTCGTGAAGGCCCTGCTCTCGGGCCAGCCCGAGGCTCCCCACTACTTCGCCCAGATGAAGCGCCTCAACCGCGACGGCATGCCCCTCCTGGGCGAGTTGCCTAAACCCCCGCAGCTCACCCCAGAGACCTTCCAGAAGAAGTTGGCCGAAGGAGCGCTGCTGGTAGACACCCGCGACAAGCTCTCCTTCGCCGGAGGGCACCTCAAGGGGGCCATCAACATCCCTGCGGGTAAGAACTTCTCCACCTGGGCGGGCTGGCTGCTGCCCTACGACCGCGACTTCGTACTCTTGGCCAGCCCCGAGCGGGTGGAGGAGCTGACCAAGCAGCTCATCCGCATCGGGCTCGATGGGGTGGTGGGGTTCATCCCCGGCCTCGAGGGCTACGCCCAGGGCGAGCTCGAGACCGTCCCCCAGCTCACCGCCGCCGAAGCCAAAGCCCTGTGGGAAAAGGGTGAAGTCGCCATCCTGGACGTGCGCGGGGCCGACGAGTACATGGCCGGACACATCCCCGGCGCACAAAACATCCACGCCGGGCGGGTGATGAGGGAGCTGAGCCGGATACCCAAGGACAAGCCGGTGGTGGTGCATTGCCTGGGCGGCGACCGCTCCTCTACCGCCATCAGCGCCCTGCTGGCGGCGGGCTTTGACAACCTCATCAACCTCACCGGCGGTATTCGGGCCTGGCAGCAGGAAGGTTTCCCCATCGAAAAGGGCCCAGCCCGCGCGCTGGTGGGAGCCTGAGCATTAAGCCTTTTCCCTGGCCGGGTTGTCGGCTTGGCCAGGGGATCCCCTGCTAAGTAGAACCATGAATCTGGACGTCAAGATTGCCTACCAAACCCTCGAGCGCTACCGGGTGGTAGACATCCGGGAACCCCACGAGTGGGCCGAGGGGGTTTTGCCGGGAGCGCTTCGGCTTCCCTTGTCCAAGCTGGAGAAACTGGCGCCCTTGTACCTCGAGCGTGAAGAGCCGGTGCTGCTGTACTGCCGCAGCGGCAACCGCTCCCAAGAGGCCCTGAAGACCCTGCAGGCGCTGGGCTACCGCAAGGTCTGGCAGCTCGAGGGCGGCATCAAGGCCTGGCGCGAGGCGGGAATCCCCTGCGCCAGCCCGATCTAAACGACGAAGGAGAACCATGTTGACCATGCCCTACAAGGACATCACCCCCCAACAAGCGCAGAAGCTGCTCGAGGAGCAGGTCCTCTTCGTGGACGTGCGCGAGGCCGAGGAGTTCGCCGACTCCCGCATCCCCGGCGCCAAACTGGTGCCGCTGTCGGAGTTCGCCGGGCGGGCCGGCGAGCTGAGCAAGGACGAGCCGCTGGTGCTCTACTGCCGCAGCGGGGGTCGCTCGGCGCAGGCGGCGGCCTGGCTGGCGGCCAAGGGCTACACCAAGGTGCTCAACCTCGAGGGGGGCATCCTGGCTTGGTACCGCGCGGGTCTGCCGCTGGACAGCACCCCCGTGGAGGCGACCTACCGCGAGACCGCCTTCAGCGAGCTCACCCCGCACGAGGCCAGGGCCTGGATAGAGGCAGGGGCCTATGTTGTCGACGTGCGCGAACCCTACGAGTACGCCATGGGGCACCTGCCGGGGGCGGTGAACATCCCCTTGGGTCGCTTTGTATCCGAGAGCGGTACGCTGCCCAAAGAGCGCAAGCTGCTCCTGGTCTGCGCCTCGGGCAACCGCTCCTCCCAGGCCGCGGCCTACCTGGTGGGCCAGGGCTTCGACAAAGCGCTCGTGGGCAACCTCGAGGGCGGCACCTACGGCTGGATGAGCGCGGGCTTCGAGGTGGAGCGTTGATCGGCTGGCTTCGGGGCCTGTTCGGTGGCGGGGCCAAGGTGGGCCGCCTGGGCCCGGAGGAGGCCCACGAAAAGGCTAAGGCCGGGGCCCTGATCCTGGATGTGCGCACCCCTTTGGAGCGCAAGGAGGCCAAGATACCAGGTTCGCTCTCCATACCGCTCGACCGCTTGGCCGAGGAGTGGGAGAAGCTGCCGCGCGATAAGGAGATCATCTGCCAGTGCAGGAGTGGGGCCCGAAGCGCCCAGGCCGCCCACTTTTTGGCGCAGAAGGGTTTTCACGTGTACAACCTGGTCGGTGGCCTCGAGGCCTGGAAACGCCAGAAGCTTCCGGTGAAGTAATGCAAGACGTCTATCCCAACGAACTTTCCCTTTGGCAAAAGCGAGGCGCGCTTCTTCTGGACGTGCGCTCACCGGAGGAGTACGCCCTGGCCCACATTCCAGGCTCGCACAACCTGCCCCTGGAGCGCCTTCTGGAGCATCTTGCCGAGTTCAAAGGCCCCATCGTGACCATCTGCGCCACCGGCAGCCGGGCTGGCCTAGCAGCCGAGGTGCTCTCTTACGAGGGCCTCGAGGTGGGCAAGCTGGTGGGGGGGCTTCAGGGCTATGCCGCCCATGGCTACCCCCTAGCGGGGCGCGGTACGCCTACGGAGGCCACATGCTCCTAGCCTGGATCGGTGCAGCGCTCATCGGGGTCGCCCTGGGCATGCTGGGCTCAGGCGGCTCCATCCTCACCGTGCCCATCCTGGTCTACCTGGTGGGCGAGCCCGACAAGCTGGCCATCGCGGAGTCGCTGGCCGTGGTGGGCCTCATCGCCCTGGTAGGGGCCATCCCCTACGGCCTGCGGCGCATGATCGACTGGACCAGCGTGGTCTGGTTCGGCCTGCCGGGGATGGCCGGGACTTACCTGGGGGCCTACCTCTCCCAGTGGCTGCCCGGCGTGTGGCAGCTCGGCCTATTCGCGCTGGTGATGCTGCTGGCGGCTTACTTTATGTTCCGCCCGCAGCAGCTTGCGAAGCAACCCCACCCCCGCAAGCGCTCGCCCTTCAAGATCGTGCTCGAGGGCCTGAGCGTAGGCATCCTCACCGGGCTGGTCGGGGTGGGCGGGGGTTTCCTGATCGTGCCGGCGCTGGTGCTGCTGGGGGGCCTGCCCATGCACCTGGCGGTGGGCACCAGCCTGCTGGTCATCGCGCTGAAGTCGGGGGCGGGCTTCTACAAGTACCTGCACCTGCTGCCTGCGCAGGGTTACAGCGTCCACTGGGATGTCGTGCTGCTCTTCTCGGTCTTGGGGATCGCAGGAAGCTTCCTAGGCGGGCGGATTGCCGCGGGCATCCCCCAGCTCGGCCTAAGACGCGGCTTCGCGGGCTTTCTGGTGCTGATGGGAGCCTTCATCCTGTGGCAGAACCTGCCGAAATTTCTGCCCGGCTGACGACCGGCGCTTCACCTCGACCCCTCACCGATAGCCTGTGCGTCGTATTCCTCGGCGGTGGGGGGCAAAATCTGCGCCACATCGGCCAGGCGCACGACCCCCCCGCGCAGCACCCGCGCGTACACCCCCCGGCCCTGGTACAGCAGCCGGGGGAGGCGGGGGTCTAGGCGGGTCAGTGCGGCGCAGACCGTACAAACCGCGACCAGCTCCAGGAGTGCCTCACCCACCTCGAGCCGCCACCCCACCCAGGCGTGGGGGTCGAGGTCGAGCAGCAAGTTCTCCCCCAAAGCGCCGTAGGGCAACTCGATCCCGGCCCCCAGGGCGTGGCGGTAGCTTCCGACCCCCGCCACCAGTACCGCCCGCCCCGGGTCTCCGCCGGCGTGCCGGTCGCCTGCCACACCGTAGCCGGCGATCAGTTGCAACTCCTCCGTGCGGGTCTTGGGCAGCCCTGGCCGGTCGCCCACGTGCAGCGACAGGACCCGTCCCATGCTACTTAAGCCCCAGCTTGGCCCGCTGGGCGTAGACCTGCTGCGGGGTGAGGGGCTGGCGCAGGGCCCGGATCTCCTCGGCGGTGTAGGGCTTGAAGTCCTTGAGCAGCGCAGCGTTGCCCCAGCTCGAGGCCACGTAGTTGAGCACCGCCGCCACCTGCGCGTCGCTGAGAGAGGCGAAGGCGGGCATGGGGGTGTTGTAAGCGACACCCTCCACCACGATCGGGCCCTGCAGGCCGCCCAGCACCACCAGCGGTAGGTAGTCCCGCCCGCCCGGGGCCGCCAGGATGGCGGGGACGTGCTTTGCCAGGGGCGGGAAGGCCCCTGGGACCCCGGCTCCGTTGGCCTGGTGGCATCCCTGACACATCGCGTACACCTTAGCCCCCTCGTCGGCAGGGGCCTGCGCGGCCTCTTTGCCAAAGTGGGCCGCCAGGTACGCCACGACCACCTTGCGCTCAGCGTCGTTGAGCTGGGCCCCGTTGCCAATCATACTCCCCACCACCGCATCCCACTCGGCGGCGCTGAGGCGGTTGCCGGTGATGACCTCCAGGCCGTGGCAGATGCTGCAGCGCTGCTCCACCAATGCCTTACCCTCACCCTCCGGCAGCCCCTGAGCCAGCACCCCCCAAGCCAGAAGGAGGGCTACCGCAGCCGCCAGCCACTTTACCCATGAAAAGCCCACAGCCGAGACCTCAACCTACCTTGATCTTGACCTTGTCCACCGCGTTCCACTCGTAGCCGTTGGGGTTCCACACGATCGCCCCGTCGATGGGCTGGCTGCGTCCCAGGGCGTCGGTGGCGCGGGCCCAGAGCTCGGTGTCGCCCCTCGCCACCACCACCCGGATGCGCCAGGGGTACCAGCCGTAGGGCGAGGAGGGCTTCTCGAGGCTGGCCGACTGCCAACTGCGGCCCTGGTTGGTGGAGACCTCGACCCCCGTGATCGGCGCCGAACCGTCGTTCCAGGCCACGCCCCGCACCTCGATGATGCCGCTGACGCTCTGACCCTCGGTGGGGCTGAGGATGAGAGCCTTGACGTTCTGCCGCCAGTTGGGACGGCTGTTGTCGAGGGTGAAGGTGAAGGCGCTGCCGACGGGGATGGGGGCTAGGGGCACCCGGTAGCGCGGGATCATGGTGTTGTTGGTCGAGGCGGCGGCCTCGAGGCGCAACCGGTTGACCCACTTGATGTTGTTGATGCCGTAGTAGCCTGGCACGATCAGCCGCAGCGGCCCCCCGTGCACGGTGGGCAGCGGCTCGCCGTTCATCTCATAGACCAGCAGGGCGCTCGCCAATGCATCGCGCAGGGGAATGCTGCGCTCGATGTCGGGGGCCTGGGGATTGGCGGGCTGGTCGGCCCCCTCAGCGGTGAGGAAGAGGGCCTCGGGCTTGACCCCGGCGCCCTCCAGCACCGCCGAGAGCTTCACCCCCTTCCAGCGCACGTTGGCCACCGCCCCCCGCTCCCACTGGGCTCCACTGGCGCGGGCGTACCTGGAGAAGAAGCCGCGGCCATTGCCCGAGCACTGCAGCACCATCTCGAGCTCGGTAGCGGGCAGTCCCTTGAGCTCGGAGAGGCGTAGGGTGAGGGGCTTGTCCACCAGGCCCACCACCTCCACCGTCCACTCCTCGACCCTGGGAGGCTCGGTGGTGAGTTGCATGCCCGGGGGCACCCCTAGGTTGTTGCGGATGTACATGATGTTCTTGGGCGTGTAGCGGTGCTCACGCAGCAGGGCCACGGGGGTCTCGAGCTCGACGGGGTTGGCGTTGCGCACGATCAGACCCGCGTCCTTGCCCGCCACCAGGGCGTCGGCAGTAGGGGTCTGCTGAGCGGCGGCGAGACCCGCCAGGCCGGGGACCGCGCTCAAGCTGGCGGCGGTCTGTCCGGTCTTCTTGAGGAATTCCCTGCGGTTGATCCGGGCCAGTAGGTCATGCTTCCCGTCCTGCATGTCTACACCTCCTATGCTGGCACTGCCCGTACCGGATGTATACCGATATCGGGTATGTTTGGGTTCTCGAGTTTCCATCGTAGGGGCCTCGAGGAAAAAAGGCAAGGGTACTAAAGACGTGAGATTTTTCACGCGGAGCGGCCCGACATCAATGCCCCACGGGAAGCCTTGCGGCCTGGGTTGGTTCAATCCCCTTGGGGCGTTTCGGCTATCCTCTACGGGCAAACAGTATATCCCCCGCCGATATACTTTAGGCCGTGGTGGCCCCGTCAAGACCAAGCTCTGCGGCGCGGGGTTTTTTCATCTCGAGTTCACCCCCCGGGTCTACCCTCCCCCTCGGGAGGAGCCATGGAAAGTGCGGTGCCTGCGTCAGGAGTAAAGTTGGATATGCGCCTGCTGATCGTGGAGGACGAGCCCAGCCTGGGCCAGACCCTGGTGGAGAGCCTGGCGGCGCAGGGCTTCGAGCCCTATCTGGCCTCTTCGATGACCCAGGCCGAGACGGTCATCTGGGAGCAGCCCTTCGACCTGATCCTGCTCGACGTGATGCTGCCCGAGGGCCAGGAGGCGGGCTTCGAGCTGGCCCACGCCCTGCGTGAGTCGGGCTTTCGCCAACCCATCCTCTTCCTCACCGCCCGCGAGAGCGTGCCCGACCGGGTGCGGGGCCTCGAGGTGGGTGAGGACTACCTACCCAAGCCCTTCGCCTTGGCCGAGCTGGTCGCCCGGCTCAAGGCGCTGGCCCGGCGCGGGGAGCTCAAGCCGCAGAGCATCCAACTGGGCGACCTCGAGCTGGTGTGCGAGAGGCGCGAGGTGCGCTACCGGGGACAACCCGTGCGGCTGACCGCCAAGGAGTACCAGGTGCTCGAGCTCTTCGCCCTCTCCCCAGGACGGGTCTTCACCCGCGAGGAGATCCTGGAGCGCGTCTGGGGTCCGGGCTACGAGTCGGACTCCAACCTCATCGACGTGTACGTGAAAAACCTGCGGCGCAAGCTCTACGACGGGGTGATCCAGACCGTGCGCGGGATGGGTTACCGTACGGAGGGCTGAGCGCCTGGAGGGGCATGGCGACCGACCCCGCACCCCAGACCCGATCCCCCTCGAGCCCAGGCCGAACGGAGCGTGCATGAGCTTGCGGCTGCGGCTGGCCCTCATCGCCTTCAGCCTCACCCTGCTGGGGTTGGGGTTGGGGCTGTTCTCGACCTATCAGGTGCTCGAGCACAGCAGCCTGGCCGAACTCGACCAGGAGCTACGCTTCCAGGCCGGGGTAGTGCTGCGGGCGGCGCTCGAGAGCCAGAACATCCCCGACGAGATCGCCGACGAGCTCACCCAGAGCAACCGCCCCAACTCGGCTCAGGTCTACCGCGGCAGCCAGAAGATCTGGGAGGGGGGTACCTTCTCCTCCGAGCTACCCTTCGACGCCCACATGCTGGGCAGGCAGGGCCCCAGCGAGCTGGGGGGATTGCGGGTGTACACGCTGAGCCGGGGAGATCTGAGCGTGCAGGTGAGCGCGCCTTTGGGGCTGCTGCGCGAGACCCTGGGGCGCTTCGTGGAGATCGCCGTACCCATCGCCCTGCTGCTGTCGCTGCTCTCGGCAGGGCTGGCCTACGTGGCCGCCGCACTGGCCGTGCGACCCCTCGAGCGCCTGGCCCACGCCGCGCTCCACTTCGAACAAGGGGCTGCCATCCCCAACATCTCCGGCCAGGACGAGGCTGCTACCCTGGCGAGATCCTTCGCCAGCCTGATGGGCCACCTCAAGGAGCAGCGCGAGCGGGAGCAGCAATTTTTAGCCTATGCCGCCCACGAGCTGCGCACGCCGCTTTCGGCCTTCCGGGCCAGCCTCGAGGCCGCGCAGCTCAAGGGGCAGGTGTCTTCAGAGCAGCTCAGCCGTCTGCACCGCGAGGCCTTGCGGCTGGAGACGCTGGCCCAAAACCTGCTGGCCCTCTCGCGGGCCGAGAGCGGGGAGGTGCGGGGGCAGCCGCTCGACTTAGCCGACCTGGTCTCCGAAGCCTTCGACCGCTTCCAGCCGCTGGCGCTGGAGCGGGGACTGGAACTTGGGCTCGAGGCCTACCCCGCCCCCACCTACGCCGACGTGGGTCTGCTCGAGCAAGCCCTCAACAACCTCGTACACAACGCCCTGCGTTACACCGCAAAGGGCAGCGTGACCCTCAAGAGTGGCCTGGAGGACGGCTGGGCCTGGCTCGAGGTCGCCGACACCGGCCCCGGCTTCCGCAAGGGCGCCCCCGAGGGGCTGGGCCTGCGGGTGGTGCGGGCGGTGGCCCAGGTGCTGGGCGGGGAGCTGAGCATAAAGCAACATCAGGGCAGCCAGATACGGCTGCGGCTGCCACAGCATGGGAAGGCGATTTGAACCACCGGGGCGTGGGGCGGCAGTCCCCGACCAGACCGCCGCCAGGTTGGTCAGTAAAGGGCCATCCGGCCCCCGGCGATGCCGGTACTCAAGTGAAGGGCCATCCGGCCCCCGGCGATGCCGGTACTCAGGGGAAGGATAGCCCCACCGGGGCAAAATGCTCCACAATACTTGTGTGGGTCGCCCCTGGAACGGGGATGCGCGTAAAGGGAGCCGCAGGCGAGTGCCCCACACACGTTTGAGCCTGTGAGGACGGTCGCGCGAAACTCCAACCAGACGTAGTTGGTTGTGGGTAGTTCATGATGTGGCGCAAAGCCCTGCTGGGCCTTCTGCTCCTCGGCCTCGCGGCGACGCGCGCCGGCACGCAGGAAGCCGCCTATGCCTGGGCTGGCAACCAGGGGCGTACGGCGTGGGTTTTGTCCACGCCTACTCCCCTCGAGCGCTGAACAGCTCGTTCTCGCGCACGAAGGCCAGCAGGAAGCGCGCGAGCAACCTCATCTGGGTAGCGTGGGCCCGCAGGGCCTCGAGCTTGACCCTGCGCTCCTGGGCGCTCAGGAGCAGGCGCTGCCAGGGCAGGCCCTTGCCCCGCGGGGCGGGCTCGAGGGGCAAAGCGGGGTGCAGACCCTTGGGCAGGGGCCACTCCAGCCCACCATGCACGATCCAAAAGCGCAGACGATCGGCGGGCACTTCCTGCTGGGCCAGCAGCCCGACGGCGCGGTGATCGGGGTGGGCATCCTTCGGGGAAGGGGCCAGCACCAGCGTGGGCCGCACCTGCTCGAGCACCCGCCGGAGGTCTCGTCGCAGCGACTCGCCCGTGTAGGGTGCTCCGGGCGAGAGCGTGCCAGGGTAGGGCACGTAGCTCACCCCGGTCAGGCGCGAGCGGTAGGGCAGGTCCCCCGGATGCCGGAGCAGGGCCTCGAGACCCCGGTCGGGGTAGCCCAGGAAGAAGAGGTGGCCTTCGGCCACCCCCAACCGGCGCGCCGCCTGGCGGGCCTCCTCCATGCGGCGCTGGCCCAGCTCGAGCGAGGCCGGGCCCTGCGGCCTGAGGGTGTGCGCGAGCAGACCGGCGTCCCACTCGAAGCCGTCGCCGTTGGTGAACCACAGCACCCAGACCTCGCCTCCGCCGCGCAGCACCCGCTGGATGGCCCCCGCACAGCACAGGCTCTCGTCGTCGGGATGAGGCGAAAGCACCAACAACCGCTCGCCCGCCAGGGTGAGCTGGGGCAGACGACCTACGCTGAGGCGATAATAAAGACCGTAACCCCAGGCGAAGATCCAGGGGGCGTTGATCACCACGAAGGCCACGAGCAGGATTGTGAGCAATACATAGCGTCTCCTGAAGCGCCAACGCACGAGGTTCATCATGGCCGAGATTCGTGAAGCCCGCATGGAAGACCTCGAGGCCCTGGGCCACATCGCCTACGCCACCGGCTTTTTCGGCGAAAGCGCCCGGCGCTTCTTTCCCAGGGAATCAATCGGGAGGAACTCGAGGCCGCCCTGCGCGAGCACGGGGTGAGCACGCCCGAGCAGGTGGCCTCGGCGGTGCTGGAGATCGACGGCACCATCTCGGTGGTACCGATGAAGGGCTACGCGGTGCGCAAGGTGCGCCACGTCAAGTCGAGCCGCAATCGCTGAGGACTGGCCGAATTTCATCTTCCCGAAGGCGAAAAACTTCATCCTGCCTTCACGCCACGGGCCCACAGTATCGCCCGTGATCGCTAAAGCACGGTCACGGAAAGAGAGGGCAATATGTACCTGAAGAAGTCCTTGGGTCTGGCTCTGGCCGCGCTGGCGGTGGTGGGGGGCTCGTTCATGGCCTTCGCCGCCTCGGGGAGCACAGCCGCAACCAGCAAGACCACCACGGCCACGAAGATCGTTCCCGTGCACATCAACACCGCCACCCTGGCCCAGCTCGAGACCCTCCCCGGCGTCGGTCCTAAGCTGGCCCAGGAGATCATCAAGCACCGGCCCTACAAGAACGCCCAACAGCTTCAGAGTAAGGTCAAGGGCATCGGCCCCACGCTCTGGAAGAAGATAGCTCCTTACGTGCTGTTCAACTGAAGACCGGAAACGAAAGCGCCGTGGTGGGCCCGCGGGCCCGCCATGGCGCAGACTGGAGCGCACATGAACCTCGGTTTTCCCGAACTCAGCATCATCCTGCTGGTGGCACTGCTCCTCTTTGGTCCGCGCAAGCTGCCCGAGCTGGCCCGCGGCCTGGGGGAGGCCATCCGGGAGTTCAAAAAGGGGGCCAGCGCCATCCGCGAAGACCTCGAGGAAACCCCAGAAAAGCAGCGCCCCACATAGCCCACCCGGCGCCGGAGTTTGACCAGCAGGCTTCAAAGGGCTGCACGAAATCGAGGCCGAGCTCAGGGCCCTACGGCAAGGGGCTTGACAGTCCTTTTCAGGCTCATACTTTGTAAGTATGTACTTACTTACTAACCTGGACGAGCCCGATCCCACTCGAGCTGCCCTGCTGCGCTCGGGCCTCGAGCTGCTGGCGGAGAAGGGCTACAAAGGGGCCACCACCCGCGAGATCGCCCAGCGTGCTGGGGTTTCCGAGGTCACGCTCTTCCGTCACTACAAGAACAAACAGACCCTCCTCAGCGAAGCCATCAACCGCATTTCCCCGCCGGTGAACCAAGCGCTCTTCGTGCCCAAAGGGGACCTCGAGGCCGACCTGCTGGCCCTGCTCGAGGCCATTAGCAGCCTCATCGAGGCCAACAAGGGCTTCGTGGTGCGCTTGCTGCCCGAGCTCATGCGCCACCCCGAGCTTCACGCTGAGGGACCAGCCAGCGGGTTCGCCCACACCTTTGCCGCGGTGGGAGGCTTCTTTGGGCGCTGCCAGCAGATGGGGCTGCTGCGCTTGGATGAGTCACCCCAGCAGATGGTGATCGCCTTCGTGGGGCCGCTGGTGGCCCGCGTGCTGCTCTCGGGGGTTTGGGGGCTGGAGCTGCCCTTCGACCTCAAAGCCCACGTGCGGAGCTTTCTGGAAGGGAGGAAGAATGGTTAGCGTAGAGGGTGTTTCCAGACGCTTTGGCAGCCTGGTAGCCCTGGAGGGCGTGAGCCTGCAAGTACGTCCCGGCGAGGTCTTTGGCCTGCTGGGCCCCAACGGGGCAGGCAAGACCACGCTCATCCGCATCTTGAGCGGGGTGCTCGCGCCCAGCGAGGGCAGCGCGAGCGTGGCCGGGATCGACGTGGGTCGACGCCCCGACGAGGTCAAGGCGGCCATCGGCTATGCCACCCAGGAGGCTTCGGTGTACCGCGACCTCACGGTGCGGGAGAACCTCGAGTTCCGCGCCAAGCTCTACCTGGCGCCCAAGGCCGTACGACCCGCAGTAGAGCGCACCTTGCAGCGCTTCAGCCTGCAGGGCTTCGCCGATACGCTGGCCGGGGCGCTCTCGGGGGGTTGGCGGCAGCGGCTGGCCCTGGCCCAGGCGGTGGTTCACGGTCCCAAGGTACTGTTTCTCGACGAGCCCACCACCGGCTTGGACCCGGTCTCGCGTCGCAGCATCTGGGACTTGATCCACGAGGAGGCCAGGGAGGGGGCGAGCGTGCTGGTGACGACGCATTACATGGACGAGGCCGAGCGCTGCACCCGGCTGGCCCTGCTCTACGGCGGGCGCACCCTGGCGACGGGCACCCCCAGCGAACTCAAGGCCCTGGCCCAATCTCAGGCCCGCTTCGCCTTCGCCCACACCCAAGAGAGCCCCGAGGCCCTGCGCTCCCAGCCGGGGGTGCTCGACGCCTGGCCCAGCGGCGACGGAATGCGGCTGATCCTCGAGCCCGGCGCCCGCCCCCCCCTCGAGCTCTCCCCCACCACGCCCAGCCTCGAGGACGTCTTCGTGGTGCTCACGCGGCGGAGCCAGTCCCTTCCGCGGGCAGGAGGCGCCGTATGAGCCGGATGCTGGCCGTAGCCCACAAGGAGATCACCCAGATCCGCCGCGACCACGTGCTGCCCCGGCTGATCGTGGGCTTGCCGGTGATGATGATGCTGTTGTTCGGCTACGCCATCAACTTCACGCTCTCGGACATCCGCCTGGCCGTCTACGACGCCTCGAGCGACCGCATCAGCCAGGCGCTGGTGCAGGAGCTGGTCAAGGAGGGCAAGTTCCGGCTGACCTATAGCGCACCGACGCCGCAAGACGTGCCCAGGGCCATCGACGAGAACTTGGCGCGGGTGGGGCTGGTGATCCCCGAAGGGGCCCTGCAAACCGTGCGGCAGGATAAGAGCCTGGCGGTCGAGGTCTACGTCGATGGCTCCGACCCCAACTTCGCCTTTCAGGCCCAGGCCGCTTTGCGCAAGGCCCTGGGCGAGCTCAACAGCCGCCTGCTGGCAGGTAAGGCCCTGGCCGGGCAGGCCGTCACCCCGCCCCTCACCCCCTCGCTGCACACCCTCTACAACCCCGACAACAAAACGGCCTGGTTCATGATCCCCGGTATCATCGGCCTGATCCTCACGCAGTTCAGCGTGCTCCTCACGGCGCTTTCCATCGTACGCGAGGGCGAGAGCCGCATGATGGAGAGCCTCATCGCCACACCCATCAAGCCCTACGAGGTGGTGTTGGGCAAGGTGCTGCCCTACCTGGGGATCGCCTTCTTCGTAGCCATCTTGGTGCTGGCGCTGGGTCACTGGGTCTTCGGGGTGCCGCTGCGGGGCAACGTGGGCTGGCTGCTGCTGTTGATGCTGCTATTCCTCTTCGGCTCGCTGGGGGTGGGGGTGCTGATCTCGACGCTGGCCCGCACCCAGGTGCAGGCGGTGTTCGGCACCTTCGCCTACGCCTTCCCCACCATCTTCCTCTCGGGCTTCGTCTTCCCCATCGAGGGGATGCCTGCGCTGTTCCAGGCCATCTCCTACCTCATCCCCGCCCGCTACCTCATCGAGGGATTGCGCGGGGTGATGCTGCGGGGGGTGGACTGGGAGTTCTTGTGGCTGGACTTCCTCGCCCTGACCATCTTCAGCGGCCTGGTGCTGCGGCTGGCCTCGAGCCGCTTCCGCAAGCAGCTCGCGGTGTAGATTGGAGCCTGAAATGGTGTCGAAGGCCATGCGTCCTACGCCGTACACAAAGCGCCAGACACAAGACACAGGGCCTCGAGCGTCGAAGGCTGGGGTTGGGAGGGGGTCGGGGGGACGATCCCCTGTCGGGACGGGCAAGGCCCGTACACCGGGGGGCTGGTTTTTCGCGCTGGTCGTGGCGGTGGTTGCCCACGTGCTGGCTACCAGCCAGGCCCAGAGTCTGACGGTAGGCCTGTTCGCCTCGCCGGGGTACATCAGTCCGACGCTCGAGGGCAGCCTCGAGCTCGGGGGCTTCAGCCTGAGCGCGCGGCTCAAGCGCGACAGCCTGGGGCTGGGGGTGGAGGACGACCTCGAGTTTGGCCCCGCCGGGCGCTTCGTGTTCGGGGCGCGGGGCGACCTAGGCTTCGGCCTGCAGCCGCTGGGCTGGGGTGCGGAAGCCTATCTGCGCGGCAGCCTCGCCCAGGTCGGGCTGGAGGCTCGGGTGGGCTACGCCTCGGCCCCCCGTGCGGCACTGTGGGCGGGGGAACGCAACTTCGGCGGCTTCGCGGGCAACCTGGGCGCTAGCTACCGGCTCGACCCCAACCACACCCTGCGGGCCTCGCTGGCCTACGCCGGTGACGTGCCCGGGGCGATCTTCCAGGCTTCGACGCTGGGCCTGGAGGGAGCCTGGGCGCTGCGGGAGGGTGGGGCGACCTACCTGGCGGGGCTGGGCTACCGGGTAGGGGCCTACGCCCTGCTGGGTTGGCGCGGCGAGCTGGGCGAAGAGGGCACCCTGCTCGATGCTACGCTGCGGCTGGGCTGGGTCAGTCGCCTCGAGCTCGGCCTCTTCCAGGAGGAGCTGCGCCTTCGCCTGATGAGCACCATCCCGCTGGGCGGAGTGCCCTTCGAGGCCGCCGCCAGCCTGGAGGGCCAGAACCTGCGCGGAGAGGTGAGCTATGACAACGGCAACCAGCGCTGGACGGTCTGGCTGCGTTATACCTTTAGCTTCGACTGAGCTTTCTCGCAGCGGTCAAATCCGCCTCATCTCCCCTGCCCTACCCTGACTGAAATGTGGAGGAGCCCGTGAACACGCTTAATGCCCAACGCCAAACGCCCAAAGCCATACGCACCCTCCTCGGGGTGCTGTTCGTGGCCCTGAGCTGGGTGGGAGCCCAAAGCCCCGCCGAGATCACCAAGCAGGTCCAGGCCAACCTGGAGAAATCGCCCTGGGAGGCCACCGTCAGCGGCAAGGCCCAGATGCCCGACGGCTCGAGCCAGGACATCGAGTTCCGCCTGCAGGTGCTGCCCGGCAAGGAGCAGCTCGCCCGCGTGGAGTTCAAGAAGCCGGGCTCGCTGGAGGGTAACTTCGTGGTGATCTCCGACAAGGAGGTGTGGAACTACCTCTTCCTCACCAACCAGCTCATCATCCAACCGCGCGCCAAGGCCAACATCCAGGGCCTAGGCGTGAACCTGAGCAGCCTAGGCGACTTCGAGCAGATCGGCGAGCAGGTCAGCCTGAAGCTGCTGGGCGAGGAGAAAACCCCCGAGGGCGCCGCCTGGAAGCTCTCGGGGGTGCCCAAGGACAAGACGCAGAGCTACGCCAGCATGGAGATCGTGGTGCTCAAAGCCGACCCCCGCCCCCTCTCGCTCGTCCTCAAGGACTCCGGCGGCAAAACCCTGGCCGAACTCAGCTTCAAGGACTTCAAGCGGGTGAGCCTCAGCGCCAAGCAGCTCAAGAAATACCCCGCCGACGCAGAAGTGGTGCGCAAGTAAACCGCCAATCGTCGGACAGGTGCTCGAGGGGGGCCATGCGGCGGATTCTTTCCTGTACTGAAAACAGCCCCGTGCACCGGGTGGACGATCCCCTTCGGGACAGCCTGGCGGCTGTGCACCAAGCGGACGATCCCCTGCGGGACAGCCTGGCGGCTGTACACCGGGGGGACGATCCCCTGCGGGACGGGGCAGGCCCCGTACGCCAGGAGGTGCAGCACGCCCTCGAGGAGTTGTCGCGCGCAGGGGCCCAGGAGCGGGGGGCGGTGTTCACCAAGCCCGCCGTGGTGCGGCAGATGCTCGACTGGCTGGGCTATACCCCCGAGCGCGATCTGAGCCGCTTTCGCCTGCTCGAGCCCTGCTTCGGTGGGGGGGACTTCTTGCTGGAGGCGCTCGATCGCCTTCTGGCTTCCCACTTCGCCCGCGGCGGAAGCCCCAGAAATGCCGACGAGCTCGAGCCTTGCCTGCGCGGGGTAGAGCTGCACCGCGAGAGCTACGAGAAAGTTATCCACAGAGTTATTAACAGCTTGATGAAATTGGGGATAACTCGAAAGCTGGCGGCTCACCTGGCTCACACCTGGCTGATCCAAGGCGATTTCCTGCTGGCCGATTTCGGCGAAAACGGCTCCTCCCGGTGTACGGAGCCTGCTCCGTCGTCGTCCTCGGCGCACGGCGGGGCGGGTTTTACCCACGTGGTGGGCAACCCGCCCTACCTGCGCCCGGAGCGCATTCCCGCCGCGTTGCTGGCCGAATACCGCCGCCGCTACCCCACCTTCAGCCACCGGGCCGACCTCTACGTGCCCTTCTTCGAGCGGGGGCTGCGCCTGCTCGAGCCCCAGGGCAGGCTGGCCTACCTCTGCAGCGACCGCTGGATGAAAAACCGCTACGGCCAGGCCCTACGGCGCTTCGTCGCCGAGGGATATCGCCTCGAGCGCTACGCCGACCTCAAGGGCCACCAGCCCTTCCAGGACGCGGTGGTCGCCTATCCGGCCATCACCCTCATCGTCAGGGCGGAGCGGGAGGGGGGGGTTGCGGACGATCCCCTTCGGGACAGCCTGGCGGCCGTGCACCGGGCGGACGATCCCCTTCGGGACAGCCTGGCGGCTGTGCACCAAGCGGACGATCCCCTGCGGGGCGGAGCAGGCTGCGTGCACCAGATTGAGGTCATCGGGCGGGAGGGGCAACGGGTGTGGGTGGGGACGGAGGCCACCCCGCCCAATGGTCCCTGGCTGCTCGAGTTGGGCGAGGAATGGGGGCGCCTGCGCGAGTGGGAGCGGCGCTTTCCCCCGCTCGAGCAGGCCGGCTGTCGGGTGGGCATCGGGGTGGCCAGCGGGGCCGACGAGGTCTTCGTGCAGCCCGCCGATCTGGGCATCGAGGAGGAGCGCAAGCTGCCCTTGCTGCTCTCCTGCGACGTGCGCTCGGGGAAGATCGAATGGTCGGGGCGAGTGCTGGTCAACCCCTGGGATGACGAGGGTCGCCTGGTCGCGCTGGAGCGCTACCCTCGGCTGAAGGCCTACCTCGAGGCCCACCGCACCGCCCTCGCGCGCCGCTACGTGGCCCGCCGGCACCCCGAGCAGTGGTTTCGCACCATCGACCGCGTGGACCCCACCCTGCGCCACACTCCCAAGCTGCTCATCCCCGACCTGGCCGGACACCCCATCGTGGTGCTGGACGCGGGGCAGTACTACCCCCACCACAACCTCTACTGGGTGAGCTCGAAAGAGTGGCCGCTCGTGGCCCTGCAAGCCGTCTTGCGCTCGCCCGTAGCCTCGCTGTTTGTGCGGGCCTACTCGGTGGAGATGCGGGGAGGTTACCACCGCTACCAGGCCCAGACCCTGCGCCGCATCCGGCTGCCCCGCTGGGGCGATCTCCCCCAGGGCCTGAAGCGAGCCCTGGCGAGTGGGGCCGAGCAGGTCCAGCGACGGGCCGTCAACGAACTGTATGGCCTCTAAAGCTCCTCATCCCCCAGCGCCCCCCGCTGCCGGAAACGGCTGAGGAGGGCGGGAGCGAAGAGCGAGAAGCCAGCTAGCACCCATAGCGCGATGGCGATGGGACTGCTGAAGAGGAATCCCACATCCCCGTTGCTGATGGCCATCGCCCGGCGCAGGTTGACCTCCATCAAATAGCCCAGCACCAGGCCCAAGAGCACCGGAGCCAGGGGAAAATCCAAGCGGCGCATCAGGTATCCGATCAGGCCGAAGACGGTCATCAAGAGCAGGTCGAAGGGGTTGTTGTTGACCGCGTAGACCCCGATGAAGCTCACCGCCAGCACCGCGGGGACCAAAAACCACGAGGGCACCGCCAGCAGGCGCACGAAGAGGCCCACCAAGGGCAGGTTCAGCAGCAGTAGCACGGCGTTGCCCACGTACATCGAGGCGATGAGGCCCCAGACCACGTTGGGGTGCTGCTGGAACATCTGTGGCCCTGGGGTCACGCCCAAGCTCACCAAAGCCCCCAGCATGATGGCGGTGGTGCCGCTGCCCGGCAGGCCCAGGGTGAGCAGGGGGATCATGGCCCCGCCTGCGGCGGCGTTGTTGGCCGACTCGGGAGCCGCCACCCCGCGGATATCGCCCTGGCCAAAGCGGGCCCGGCTGCCCAGCAGGCGCTTCTCGACGGTGTAGGCCACGAAGCTGGCGATGCTGGCCCCGGCTCCTGGCAATACCCCGATCACGAAGCCAAGAACGCTGCTGCGCAAGATGGTGAGCAGCGAGAAGCTGAACTCCTTGAGCGAAAGGTAGACCCGCCCCACCGTGGCCTGAACCGCAGGCGGAGCCTTGTCCTGGAGGATCATCAGCACCTCACTCACCGCGAAGAGGCCGATGGCCACGACCAAAAAGTCCATGCCGTCCTCGAGTTGCAGCAATCCGAAGGTAAAGCGCGACATCCCGCTTTGTGGGTCCTGGCCCACCGTCGAGAGCAGGAGGCCGAAGAGCGTGGCGAGGAGGGCCTTGGCCATGTTCTTCCCGGCCAGGGCCGAGAGGGTGGAGAAGCCGAAGACCATCAGGGCGAAGTACTCCGCCGGACCAAAGCGGATGGCCCACTGCGCCAGCAGCGGCCCCAAGAGCATCAGCGCCAGCACCGAGAGCGTCCCGGCGATAAAGGAGCCCCAGGCCGAGATGGCCAGCGCGGCCCCGGCCCGGCCCTGACGGGCCATCTGGTTGCCGTCGAGGGTGGTCACCACCGAAGAGGTCTCGCCGGGAATGTTGAGCAGGATGCTGGTGGTGCTGCCGCCGTACATCGCACCGTAGTAGATACCCGCCAGCAGGATGATCGCCGACTCCGGTGTGAGCTTGAGGGCAAAGGTCAGCGGCACCAGCAGGGCCACCCCGCTGATGGGCCCGATGCCCGGCAGCACGCCGATGAGTGTGCCGACCAGGCAACCCAGGAAGACCAGCAGCAGGTTGACGGGTTGCAGCGCAACCCCAAAACCGTTGGCAAGGGCTTGTAGGATATCCATACGCTACCGCCCCAGACCCCAGATTTTTCCCGCCGGGAGCGGCACGTTGAGGCCGGCGGTGAAGAGGAAGTAGACCACCAAGCTAAAGGCCAGCCCCGCGGCCAAGCCCTGCCACCAACGTGCGCCGAAGAGCACGGCGAGCAGGGCCATCTCGAGCGTGGTTACCACAATAAAGCCCAGCGGCACCAGCAAGTAGGCATAAGCCACCAGGCTGCCCAGCACCAGCCCCAGTGGCAACCAGAAGCTGGCGGGGGGCCACTGGGGGTCGGGGTCGGGGCGCAGGATCAGCCACAGGCTGGCCGCGGCGCTGCAGGCAGCGATGAGGTAGGGGAAGGGCTTGGGACCGACGGGGTCGGAAAGCATGCCCACCTCGAGGCGGCTGGCCATCCAGCCGTAGCCGAGGGCGAGCAGCAGCAGCAAGAGCCCTACGATGCGGTCGGTGCGGTGGGTGGGGTTGGACATGGCTCCTCCAAAAGCAGCGGGCACCCCTAGCGGGTGCCCCTGGCGAGCTTGGCGCCCGCCGCCCGCCTCACTTGATAATCCCCAGCTCCTTCGAGAGGTTGCGGAACTGGTTGACCTGGCGGTCGATGAAAACCTGGAACTCCGCCCCCAGCGAGACGAACTCGCCCAAAGAGTTCTGCTCGCGGAACTTAGCCCATTCGGGCGAGCGGGCCACTTTGCGCAGGGCGTTCAACCAGAAGCTGTAGGCTTCCTCGGGCATGTTCTTGGGCACGTAGAAGCCCCGCCACACCACCCAGTCCACGTTGTAGCCCAGTTCCTTGGCGGTGGGCACGTTCGCGTAGGGCGCGGCCAGGCGCTTGGGCGCCAGCACCGCCAGCACGCGCACGGTGCCGCCCTCGACCTGCCCGCGCAGCTCCGAAGCGTCCCCGGCAAAGACCTGGATGAATCCGCCCAGCAGCGAGGTAAGGGCCTGTCCGCCCCCATCGAAGGGCACGTATTTGACCGCACGGGGTTGAATCCCGATGGCGCGGGCCAGCAACAGCACCTTCATGTGATCCTGCCCACCCACCGCGCTGCCCCCGCCCACGGCGATCTTGCTGGGGTCGGCCTTCCAGGCGGCCACCAGCTCGGCCATGGTCTTGTAGGGGGAGTCGGCCTTGACCGCCACCAGGCCATAGTCGGCGGCGATGGCCCCCAGCCAACGCACGTCGCGCTCGGTGAACTGGCTGAACTGGCCCTGGGCCAACCTCACGGTGGTGGCCGGGGAGGCCGCAACCAGCAGGTTGGCGTCGTCGCTGCGCTGGGTGACCACGTTGGCGTAGGCCACCCCGCCCCCTGCCCCGGTCATGTTGGTCACCTTGAAGGGCTGAGGCACGAGCTTGAGGTCGAACATCAGCTGGGTCACGCTGCGGCAGGTGAGGTCCCAACCACCTCCTGCTCCCGCCGGAGCGATGCACTCGGGGGCCTTGGGGGTAAAAGCCGCCAGGCCCAAGCTGCCAAAAACCGATGTCAAAGCCAGCATCAACCAACGCTTTCTCATGTCGCCTCCGTGGTTTGTTGGTGTTTCGATTGTACTGAGGTCGGAAGGGGGGTCAAGTTTTTGTAAATTGTGTTCACCGATTCTCCTGAGCGCCGGGTGAACGCGGAGCCCTTATGAGCCTCGCTCGAGCCAAGCAGCACACGACCAGCTTCGTGCCCCAGCCCAGCTCCCGCCGCCTGGGCATCCAGATGCGTTTTTTTCTGCTTCAAGTAGCGGTGTTCACTGTGCTGATGGCCATCCTGGCCGCAGTTCAGATCCTCGCCCTGCAACGCTCGGTACGGGAGAGCTACGGCGAGCGGGCCCTGCTGATCTCCCGCACCGTCGCCACCATCCCCGAGGTGGTGGCCGCCTTCGACGACCCCGACCCCTCGAGCACGCTCAACCCCCTGGTCAACCGGATTCGCGAGAAGGTGGGGGCCGATTACATCGTGGTGGGCGACAAGCGGGGCATCCGCCTAGCCCATCCCCTGCCCGACCGGCTGGGCAAGCCCATGGTGGGCGGGGACAACGACGCGCCGCTGGCCGGGCGCGAGATCATCAGTGTGGCCACGGACTCGCTGGGGGCGGCCATCCGGGGCAAAGTGCCCGTGCGCGACGCGGCGGACCGGGTAATCGGCGTGGTCTCGACCGGCTACCTCTTGCCCACCGTACACAGCATCGCGCTTCAGGTCAGCGCCACCCTGCTGCCCTGGTTCGGCCTGGGGCTACTCTTCGCCCTCCTGAGCAGCATGTGGCTGAGCCGCCGGATCAAGCGGGCGATGCTCGAGCTCGAGCCCGAGCAGATCGCGGCGCTGGTCCAGCAACACCGCAGCGTGCTCAACGCCCTGCAAGAGGGGGTACTGGTGGTGGACGCCGGGGGGCAGATCCAGCTTGCCAACCCCAGGGCTGCCCAGATGCTGGGCATCCCCACCGCGGGCGAGGCCCCCCCACGGCTGGAAGCGGTGTGGCCCGACCTGGCCCAGAGTGGGCTCTTACAGGGAGGCAACACCGAAAACGAGTCGCTGCACATCGGCAGCCTACCGGTGCTGGCGGGGGTTTTCGCCATGCCCAGCGGGCAGCGCCTGGTGGTCTTCCGCGACCGCGCCGAGATCTTGCAGATGGCCGAGGAGCTCACCCAAACCCGGCGCTACGCCGAGCTGCTGCGGGCCCAGACTCACGAGTTCCACAACCGCCTGCACACCATCGCCGGGCTGATCCAGCTCCAGCGCCCCGGCGAGGCGCTGGCGGTCATCCAGCAAGAAGCGAGCCAGATCGAGGCCTTGCGCGACCTGGTGGCCGACATCGAGCTGCCTCGGCTGGCCGCTTTGGTGCTGGGCAAGTACCAGCGGGCGCGCGAGTTGGGCATTCGCTTCCGCCTGGAGCCCGGCTCAGCGCTGAGCGCAGCCTGGGCCCCACACTCCCAAGCGCTCGAGCTCGCACTGGGCAACCTCCTGGAAAACGCCTTTGAAGCGGTGATGGAAAAAGCGCGTGGCCAGGAGCGCAACGTCACGCTGGCGCTGGGCGAAGACCCCGAGGGCATGCAGCTCGAGGTCAGCGACGATGGCCCCGGCGTGCCCGCCGAGCTGGGGCGGCGCATCCTCGAGCGGGGGGTCTCCACCCGCGGGGAGGGGAGGGGCCTGGGGCTGAGCCTGGTACACCAGCAGATCGCGCAGCTCGGCGGCGAGCTCAGCTTCTTCCGGCGCGGCGGGTACAGCGTGTTCCGGGTCAGCTTGCCCAGCAGCGCCCTGCAGGAGGGGGCATGAGCGCACCCACCCGCGTGATGCTGGTCGAGGACGACGCCGGGGTGCTGGCGGTGAATCAGGCCATGATCGCCTCCCTGCCCCACTTCACCGTCGTCGCCACCGCCCAAGGCGTGGGCGAGGGGCTCGAGCTGGCCGTGCTAGTGGAGCCCGAGCTGCTGTTGGTCGATGTGTACCTGCCCGACGGCACCGGCCTGGAGCTCATCCACGCCCTGCGCAGGCGCAACCTGAGCTTCGAGGCCATCATGATCACCGCCGCCAACGACTTAGACACCGTGCAGCAGGCCCTTTACCAGGGCGTAATGGACTACCTCATCAAGCCCTTCCAGCAACCCCGGCTGCACGAAGCGCTGGAGCGCTACCGCCAGCGCCAGAGCATCAAGGCCCAACCCCTCACCCAGGCCCACCTGGACCGCTTGCTGGGGGTACGTGGCCAGCAGCGCCCGCCTAAGGGGATCGACCCCACCACCCTCGAGCAGATCCAGCGCCTGCTGCAAAGCGCGCCCCGTCCCCTCAGCGCCGACGAGGTGGGCGAGGGGGTGGGGGTGAGCCGGGTCACCGCCTGGCGCTACCTGGAGTATCTGCAACAGAGCGGCTTCGTGCAGCTCGAGCTGAGCTATGGCGCGGTGGGCCGCCCGGTCAAGCGCTACCGGCTACAGCGGGGGCGATAGCTGGCCAACACGGGCCGTTGCCTCCCGCTATCAGTCCATCAGATGCGCGGCAGGGTGATGCCCCGTTGGCCCTGGTACTTGCCCTTGCGGTCGGCATAGGTCACTTCCGGGCGCTCGCCCTCGAAGAACACCAGCTGCACCACGCCCTCGCCCGCGTACATCTTGGCGGGCAGGGGGGTGGTGTTGGAAAACTCCAGCGTCACGTGGCCCTCCCAGCCGGGCTCGAGGGGCGTGATGTTGGCCACGATGCCCACGCGGGCGTAGGTACTCTTGCCGATGGCGATGGCCATGACGTTATCGGGCATACGGATGTATTCCATGCTGCGGGCGAGCACGAAGGAGTTGGGGGGGATGATGACCTCGTCGCCTTCGTAATCCACGAAGCTCTTGGGGTCGAGGCCCTTGGGGTCGGCGACGGTGTGGAAGACGTTGGCGAAGATCTTCCACTCCCGCGCCGCCCGCAGGTCGTAACCAAAGCTGGTCAGGCCGTAGCTGATCACCCCATCGCGCACCAGGCGCTCCTCGAAGGGCTCGATCATGCCCTGTTTGGCCTTTTCCCGAATCCAGCGGTCCGGCTTAATGCCCATAGCGCTAACTATACCTTCACTCTCATCGCCAAGCGGTAAACTTTACCCATGCCGGCCCCAAAACTCGCCCAATTGCTTCTCATTTCGCTGGCTTCGACCCTGGTGGCCTGCGGTGGGGAGCAGAGCAGCCCCAGCAGTTCGCAGGGGGCTTTGCGCATCGTCACGCCGAATTTGCCCCCGGCCTACCTAGGCGACAGCTATTCAGCTCAGCTCCGCAGCGAAGGCGGGGTGCGTCCCCATACCTTCAAGCTCGAGGGCACCCTACCCAAAGGCGTCACTTTCACCAACGGCACCTTCAGCGGCACGCCCCAGGAGAAGGGCAACTTCGAGCTCACGGCCTTCATCGAGGATGCCTCGCTGTCGCGCAACTTCCAGAAGCTCACCCTCAGCGTCCTCGACCCCCTACCCCCCAAGGTGGCCCTGTCCCTGCCCCAGTCCGAGACCAGCGACCCCTTCTTGATGGCCGTGCGGCTGGAGGGGCGAGAATCGCGGGCCTTCCACGCCCAGTTCGTGCTCAAGGACCTCAAAGCGGCCATGGAGACCTTCAAGGCCGCCGAGGGCCTGCTCTACGTGCTACGCTACGACGCCGAAAGGAGCGTCCTGGACCTCGATGCCGCTTGGGTCACCCCCCGCAAGGACCTCGAGGTCTTCCGCCTCAGTCTGACCCCGCTCAAGGCCCTGCGGCCACTACAGCAGATGGCGGGGGGTTACAAGGCGGCTTTCTACGACAAGAACGGTAATCTCTTCACCCAGGCCGATGCCTTCACCCGCGAGCCCAGCCAGGGCCAGTATGGCTTCGAGACCCTACTGCTGATCGCACAGAACTGGGGCAAGAAGCTCCAGAGCGCCCAGCAGCCTCCACCCGCGCAGGAGCAGCCCGCACAACCCGCCCAGCCAGAGGGGCAAGGCGGCGAACAAAGCCGAAATCCCGGGCCCAAAGCCCAAGAACCCCCAGCCCCCGAGGGGCAGAACACAAGCCCGGCCAAGCCCACCCCCCCTCCCCAGACCCTGCCGGGCGACCTCAACCAGGACAAGGTGGTCGATGCCAAGGACCTCGAGATCCTGCGGGCTTCGTATGCCTGGAAGAGCGTGGGCAACCCCACCAAGCCCGATAAAAAGGAGAGCTCCCCAGCGCAACCCAAACCGGGGGAAGCTACCCCACAGGACACGGGCAATCCCGAGGAAGGCGGGAGCTCGAAGCCCTGATGGTAGTGAGCAATGGCGGTGGGATGTTTTTCTCGCCGCCTGTAGCTATCCCAGCGGCAACAGCGGACGCCACCAGGGAATTCCCAGCAGCACCAGCCCCAGGCTCAGCCCGTAGAAGATCAGGCTCTGGCGGTGCTTGAGCCTATCGTCCTCGAGCTTCTTAACGCGGCTGCTGCCGATGTGGGCCAGGATCACCGCCAGCAGCATCAACACCCAGTGCTCGGCCAGGAAAAAGCGGCTCGAGCTCTGCTGCATGGCCGCCGAGGCGTTGGCGAAGAGAGCGCGCATGAAGGGACTGACGCCGAAGAGGATCAGGCCCAGCAGTAGCTGCAGGTCCATCAGGCCGGTGTAGATCACCCCCAGACGGCGGTCGGTCGCGCCATAGCTGCCCTGGCGCAGCCCCAAAACCCCACGGACGAGGAGTACCAGCGCGACCCCCAGCACCAGCCAGCGGGTCAGGTTGTGCAAGGCGAGGGCGAATTCGTACATGCACGCACCTTAACGAAAGAGGCTCGAGCAGCGCAAGGGACAAAGCGCCATGGGGTCATACGCTATACGTGCTTTTCGGCCTTTCGAGCCATGGGTTATCGACGTGCAACCTTTACTTGGTATACCGACTTGGAATACCATAGCCACACGCATGGTCGCACCTCAAACCGACGAAGCCTACCGCCGGCTGCGGCGTTCGATCCTGTCGCTGGAGCTACCCCCGGGCGAAGCCCTGGTCGAGCGCAAGCTCGAAGAACTGCTCTCGGTCTCGCGCACGCCCATTCGGGCGGCCATCCAGCAACTCGCCCGCGAGGGGCTGGTACGCCGCACCGGGCGGGTGTATACCGTCGCCCCCATCGACCTCGACGAACTGCGTGAGGCCTTCGAGTTTCGCAGCCTGCTGGAGACCACCGCCGTGCGCATGGCAGCCCGGCGCAAACCCAAAGCGCGGGAGATCCGGGAGCTGCTGGCAACGCTCGAGACCGAGCTCGACCCCGAGGTCGAACTCGAGAAGGCCACCGACTTTCACCTGGCCCTGGCCCGACTCTCGGGCAACCGCTTCCTGGTCTCGTCGCTGGCCCAGGTGCTCTCGCGCATCTACCGCGCCCGCTTCCTCGAGATCACCCGCCCCCAGGGTGTCGATCACGCCCGCGAGGACCACGCCCGCCTGATCGAGCTGGTGCAGCAGGGCAGGGGCGAGGAGGCCGCCGCGCTCATCGAGCGGCACCTCGAGCGCTCGCACAAGGCGCTGTTGGAAAGCCTGGAGGATACCGAGTGGGGCAGCGTTCTGCTGGGAGGGGGCAAAGTTCGGGCGTTGCGCTAGCACCACAGATTACGCTGTCCAGTCATCGATCCCCGACGCACTGCCCAGAGCCTACGACGTACACCCTTCGCTGGTATAAACTGACACGGCTATGCGCTGGCTCGTGTGCCTCGTGGGTGTCCTGGTCCTGAGCGGCTGCGGCAATCGCTCTCTGCAGCCCCTCGAGTACCGCTCCGACAAGCCCCTGCGCGAGTTCACGCGGGCCGAGCAGATCATCGACCCCCAAAAGCTCGACTACTTCGCCCAAATCGAGATCGAGAAGAAGGGCAAGGTGCTGATCGACCTCTACGAAAGCGAAGCCCCCGTCACCGTCAACTCCTTCGTGTTTCTGGCCCTCAACCGCTTCTACGATGGCATTGTGTGGCACCGGGTCATCCCCGACTACATCGCCCAAACCGGCGACCCCACCGGCACGGGCGCGGGCGGGCCGGGCTACCGCTTCGGCCTCGAAACGAGCCCCAAACTCAGGTACGATCGGGCGGGGGTAGTGGGCATGGCCCGCACCTTTGACCCAAACTCCAACGGCTCGCAGTTCTTCATCACCTACCAACCCACCCCCCTCCTCAATGGGCAGTACACCATCTTTGGCCAGGTGACCGAGGGCATGGACGTGCTGGCCGAACTGGCCCCCACCGAAGGCCCCAAGGCCGTAAGCCCCGATAAGCGCGACCGGATCAAGAGCGTGCAGATTCTGGTCAGGAAGAAGTAGGAGGCCCCCATGCAAGCACTGGATTACCTATCGGAAAGGCCCAAGCAGCACTTCAGCCAGCCCCAGCAGGTCATCGAGCCCGATCAATACGACTACTTCGCCGAGTTTGAAACCACCAAGGGCCGCTTCAGGGTCGCGCTCTTCGCCAAAGAAGCTCCCGTCACCGTCAACTCCTTCGTGTTTCTAGCCCTCAACCGCTTCTACGAGGGCATTGTGTGGCACCGGGTGATTCCGGGCTTCGTGGCCCAGAGCGGCGACCCCACCGGCACCGGAACGGGCGGGCCGGGCTACCGCTTCGGCCTCGAGGTCGTCCCCTACCTCAACTACGACCAGAAGGGTCGCCTGGGCATGGCCCGCACCTTCGACCCAAACTCCAACGGCTCGCAGTTCTTCATCACCTTCGCCCCCATCCCCCACCTCAGCCAGCAGTACAGCATCTTCGGCCAGGTGGTCGAGGGCATGGAGGTGGTCGAGGCCATCACCCCCACCGAAGGGGTGGCCCATCCGGCGCGGGGAGAGGCGCGAGATAAGATTGTGGCGGTGAAGATCCTGGCAAAGCGCAAGGGGCCCACGGCGGATGACCGATAGCCTTTTGCTTTTTGCCATCCACCATCCGCGATGATTCCCGAAGGCACCCGCTACTACCTGCCCCCCGAAGCCCGGCTGCGGCGCGAGCTGGCCGGGCGGCTGACCGAGCTGTTCCACGCCTGGGGGTACGAGCTCGTCGAGCTGCCGGCGCTCGAGCTCTACGACCCCCATCACGTGCTGGCCGAGCGCTCTTTCAAGCTGGTGGACAAGACCGGCGATGTGCTGGCCCTGCGCTCGGACTTCACCTCGGCGCTGGCGAACATGACCTTAGCCTTCCCGCCCGAGCGCTACCCCGCGCGCTACCAGTACGCCGGGCAGGTTTGGTTGCGCGAGGCCGACGCCGAGCTGGGTCGCGTGCGCGAGTACACCCAGTTCGGCGTCGAGCTCGTCGGGGTCTCGAGCCCCCAGGCCGACGCGGAAATCCTCGAGCTGGCCTGGGAGGCCCTGCGGGCGCTGGGCTTCGAGGAAGCCCGTATCGAGGTGGGGCTGCCCTCGCTGGTGCGCGACCTGCTCGAGAGCACCGGTCTGAGCCAGGCCCAGGTCGAGAGCCTGCGCCAGGCCATCCACCACAAGAACATCCCCGAGCTCGCCGGGCTGCTCGCAGCCTACCGCGTGGGCGGCCCGGCCCCGGCCATTCTGGCCCTGCCCGACCTCTACGGCGGGCGCGAGGTGCTGCAAGAAGCCCGCAAGCTCAGCCTCACCGACAAGGCCCACGCCGACCTCGACTGGCTCGAGGCCGTGCTGGCCCTCCTCCCCGACGTGCCACTCCTCCTCGACTTAGGCCGCGCCCGCCGCCTCGACTACTACACCGGCATCAACTTCCAGGCCTACACCCAGGACTTCGGCCTGCCCCTGCTGGGCGGGGGCCGCTACGACGGCACGCTGCTGCCCCAGGCCTGCGGCTTCACGGTGGGATTGGAGCGGGTGATGGAAGCCCTGCGCCTCCCCAGCGAGGCCGAAGTCCCCGACGTGCTGGCCTTAGACCGCCAGATGGCCCACCACCTGCGGGCCGAGGGAAAGCGGGTAGAGCAGGCCTGGACCGACGACCTCACCGCCCTACGCCACTACGCCCGGGAGCGGGGAATCCCCTTCATCGCGCTGGAAGGGCGGCTCGAGGAGCCCTGAGCCCGACCCCCGCAGACCTTTTGGGAACACCCTTCCCTCACGCGACCCGATCCCCTAACGGGCGCCCACGCCACGCCCGTCTACAGCACCTCGACCTTCGCCTACGGCTCCTTCGGGCGCGGGGCTAGGCTCTTCGAGGGGGAGGAGGCCGGCTTCATCTACAGCCGCATCGGCAACCCCACCGTGTGGGCCTTCGAGGAGAAGCTGGCGAGCCTCGAGGGCGCCGAGGACGCGGTGGCCTTCAGCAGCGGCATGGCGGCGGTGAGCGCTCTGGCCTTCACCCTGCTGCGCCCGGGCGACGAGGTGGTGTACCTGGCCCCGCTCTACGGCGGCACCGAGGGCTTCTTCCTCGAGACCCTGCACAAGTTCGGGGTCATCGTCACCGACGCGGGGAGCGTGGAGAAGCTGGAGGCCACGCGGTGGCGCGGCGGCAGATGCAGGGCTTCGGGGGGCTGGTCTCGCTCGAGCTGCCCTCCCGCGAGGCGGCGGGCGTGTTCCTCGACAGCCTCGAGCTGTTCACCCAGGCCGTAAGCCTGGGCGACGTGGAATCGCTGGCCACCCATCCGGCCTCCACCACCCACCAGCTTTTGGAGCCCGCCCTGCGCGAGCGCCACGGGGTCAGCGAGGGCTTGGTGCGGCTCTCCGTCGGCATCGAAGACCCCGACGACCTCATCGCCGACTTAGAGCAGGCCCTCGAGCGGGCCAGGAGCGTTGCCCCGGTCGATGGCTGATAGCCGATAGCTACATTGGGTCGTACGCCGCCTGCGTCATCTGATAGGCTTGGAAGGATGATACGCGGGAAGTACGCGCTGACGCTGGCGCTGCCCAAGGGGCGCAACCTCAAGGACGGCTACGCCGCCTTGCAGCGGGCCGCGCTCGAGGCCTGGCGCGCCGAGGGGCTGGAGCTCCCCCCCTTCGGCGCAGAACGAGCACTCATCCACGGTGAGGAGGGCAAGATCGCCATCCTCGAGCTGCGCAACGCCGACGTACCGCTCTACGTAGACCTGGGCATCGCCGATGCCGGGGTGGTGGGCAAGGACGTGCTGCTGGAGAGCGGGCGCGACGTGTACGAGCCCGTAGACCTACACACGGGGCATTGCCGGCTCTCGCTGATCCGTCACCCCGACAACACCGGCCCCATCCGCCGGGTGGCCACCAAGTACCCCAACTTCACCGCCCGCATCTTCCGCGAGCGGGGCCTGGTGGCCGACATCATCGAGTTGGCCGGAAACGTCGAGCTGGCCGCCCTCACCGGCCTGGCCGACGCCATCGTGGACCTGGTCTCCACCGGAGCCACCATCCGGGCCAACGGCCTGGTCGAAGTCGAGGTGCTGGCCCACTCCACCACCCGCTTCATCGTCAACCGGCAGGCCCTGAAGCTCAAGAGCGATCTCCTGCGGCCCCTCATCGAAGGCCTGCGGCAGCAGAGCCGGGCGTTGGCGCAGGAGTAGGGCGTGACGTCCTCCCCCGAATGAATTCGGGGGCATCCCCGGCGATCAAGCCGCCCGGGACTTAGGTTCGTGGACCGTATGCCATCCCGGCTGGAATGACAAGACCACGGGCCGCGCCACACGGCCACTACTCCCCTTGACGGGAGATACCTGGAATGCGCGCTCGTAGATGTTCAGCGCGCCGTTCACGTCCGCCTGGACTGCCCACCCGCACTCGCAGCGGTAGGAGCCGCGATGAACCCGGTTTGCCTCCCGCACTCTCCCGCAGACATGGCAGGTGCGAGAGGTGTTCTGCTCATCCACCTCGTCCCGCACGGTGATCCCCACAAGGGCGGCCTTGTACCGGATCATGTGGATGACCTTCCGGTACGGCCAAGCGTGCAGGCGCTGGTTGAGCCGATCCCCGTAGTCGATGGCCTCCCGGATGCCGGTGAGGTCGCCGATGGCGATCTCCTTGACCCTGCGCTTTACGCACTCGCGGACGAAGTGCGAGGTGACCATGTGCAGCAGGTGTTCGACTTGCTGGCGCTTTTTGCGGGCGCTCTCCTGTGATGATGGAGTAATAGCCCTTGGACCTCGGCAGCGCTGCCAGGATGCGGTTGAGGTTGGAGCGGCGCACATCGACCCGACCGGTCTCCTCCCGCTGGCGGCGGAGATGCCACATCAACCCGTTGTAGACCTTGGTGGCGCAGAACATCGCGTCCCGTAGGATACGTTCCGTTTCGGGGTCAGCATGGATTTGCGCCTTGATGGTCAGTGTAGGCATCCGCTTAGGATGATACCGCAGGTGCGAGGGGGTCCGTGTATCCCCTCAATGAATGGAGGGGGATTACAGCCCCCTCGCGCTCTCCCGAATTTCTAAAACCGACGCGTTCAGCTATCGGCGCCCCACGCCTCGCCCGCCTACTTCAACACCCTACCCTCGAGCTCCCCGATCAGCAGGTTTGCCGAGCGCTCGAGGTGCTGTTCCAAGAGCTTCACCGCGCGCTCCACGTCGCCCTCGTAGCAGGCTTGCCACAAAGCGCGGTGGTCGCCCTCGAAGACCGTGCGGTGCTTGAGGGTGAGGCCGTGCATGTGCCAGTAGCGGTCGACGATGTTGAGCAGGTTGTCGATCATGCGGGCTAAGCGGGGGCGGTCTTCGAGGGCGTAGAGCACCTCGTGGAACTCGACCTCGAGCCGGCCCCACTCCCCGCCGTCCTGGGCAGCTTCGGTGGCCTCGAGCAGCTGCCGCGCCCGCTGCAACTGGGCGGGCCCCAGCCTAGGCACGGCGCGGCGCAGGGCACCGACCTCGAGCATCATGCGGATCTCGTAGATCTCGCGGATCTGCTCGGTGTCGAGGTCGGCCACGAAGGCCCCGCGGTTGGGGTAGTAGTGCACCAGCCCCTCGACCTCGAGCTGACGCAGCGCCTCCCGCACCGGGATGCGGCTGACCCCCATCTGTTGGGCGATCTCCTCACCCCGCAGGGGCTGACCCGCCCGCAGGATGCCCTTGGCGATGGCCTCGCGCAGCACCGCCGCCACCGTCTCGGGGGTGGTCTGGCTGCGCTGGCCCAGGGTCTTGGCGAGCTGTCCGAGGTCCATACGCTGGCTCAATCCTATCGCCATTTTCGGCTTTCCGAACTTGACACCGCGCGCCCCCAATATTGTATACAATTATACACATGAGCCAATTGTCCCAGAGTGCCAAGCTCGAGACCCTCCAAGCCGTGCTCGACGGCCTGATGCGCCGCTACCAGGAGCGCGTGCCCGACGTGCCCGCCATCCTGCAAGCCATGATCCAAGAGGGCCTCATCTCCCGCCCCGAGGACGTGGAGAACGACCACATCGCCTTCCGCACCATGGGCGTGCCCCAGCTCGGCATCGCCTCGCTCGAGAAGATCTTCCTGCACTACGGTTACACCCGCCGCGACCGCTACAACTTCGAGGCCAAGAAGCTCAACGCCCACTGGTACAGCCCGCCCAGCCCCGCCTTCCCCCGCATCTTCATCAGCGAGCTGCGCGTCGCTGACCTCTCCCCCACCGCCCAGGCCATCATCACCTCCTACACCGACGAGGTGACCGCCGACCCCGTGGACGCGCTCGACCTCGATGACTGGCGCCAGGTGGACGAGTTCTTGCACAAAGCGCTGTGGCGGCTGCCCACCTGGGCCGACTACCAGCGGCTTCAGGAGGAGAGCGAGTACGCAGCGTGGGTCATCTACAACCGCTACTACCTCAACCACTACACCATCAGCGTGCACAACCTGCCCGAGGGTTACGACACCATCCCCGCCTTCAACGCCTTCCTCGAGCGCCACGGCTTCAAGCTCAACACCGCAGGCGGCAAGGCCAAGGTCAGCCCCGATGGCCTGCTGGTCCAGAGCTCGACCGTGGCCGAGATGATCGAGGCCGAATTTGCAGGAGGGGAAAAGCACAAGATCTCGGGCTCCTACGTGGAGTTCGCCGAGCGCAAGCCCCTGCCCCAGTTCGCCCATCTGCCCAAGTCCGAGCTGCGCCGCGAACACCGCCGCGAGGGCTTCGAGGCGGGCAATGCCGACAAGATCTTCGAGAGCACCTACTCCCACCAGACCGCGCTACGGCGCTAAATCAGGAGTTTGCCATGAAACCCTCCGTCAAGCTTCCCCTCCCCGGCCCCAAGGCCCGCGCCCTCTTCGAGCGCGACAGGGCCGTGCTCTCCAGCTCCAACGCCCGCGGCTACCCCGTGATGGCCGAGCGCGGCGAAGGGGTGTGGGTATGGGACGTCGATGGCAACTGCTTCCTCGACCTGATGGCCGGGATCGCCGTCAACACCACCGGCTACGCCCACCCCAAGGTAGTGCAGGCCGTGGCCGAGCAGGCCGCCCGCTTGCAGCACCTGTGCTTCGCCGTGATCCCCTCCGAGCCCCAGATCGCCCTGGCCGAGCGACTGAACGCCACGCTGGGCGGGGGCTACCGGGTCTTCTTCGGCAACTCTGGCACCGAGGGCATCGAGGCCGCGATGAAGCTGGCCCGCTACCACACCCGCCGGCCCTTCTTCCTGGCCTTCAGCGGTAGCTTCCACGGGCGCAGCATGGGCGCGCTCTCGCTCACGGCCTCCAGCAGCAAGTACCGCAAGGGCTTCGGCAACCTGGTGCCCGGCGTGAGCCACCTGCCCTACCCCAACCCCTACCGCCACCCCGACGGCCTGAAGCTGCTGCGCGAGAGCCTCGACGCCCTCTTCCAGCACACCGTCCCCGCCGAGGAGGTGGCCGCCCTCTTCGTCGAGCCCATCCAGGGCGAGGGTGGCTACGTCGTCCCGCCGCAGGGCTTCCTCAGAATGCTGCGCGAGGTCTGCGATGAGCACGGCATCCTCCTGGTGCTCGACGAGGTGCAGACCGGCGCGGGCCGCACCGGTCGCTTCCTGGCCGCCGAGCACGAGGGCGTGAAGCCCGACATCGTGGTCATGGCCAAGGGGCTGGCCTCGGGCTACCCGCTCTCGGCGGTGATCTTCCGCGAGGAGCTCTCGAGCTGGCCCAGCGGCGCACACGGCACCACCTTCGGCGGCAACCCGGTGAGCGTGGCCGCCGCCCACGCCACCCTAGACCTGCTCGAGGCGGGCCTGATGGACAACGCCGCCGTAGTGGGCGAGTACCTCATGAGCAAGCTCCGCGCGCTGCAAAGCCGCTTCCCCCGCCTGGGCGACGTGCGCGGAATGGGCCTGATGATCGGCCTCGAGTTCGTCGCCGACCCAAGGGCCAAAACCCCCGACCCTGCCCTGCGCGACAAGGTGGTCCAGCGCTGCTACGAAAAGGGCCTGCTGGTCCTGGGCGCCGGCCCCAGCGCTATGCGCCTGGCCCCACCGCTGATCCTGAGTCAAGAAGAAGCCGACACCGCCGTCGAGCTCTTCACCCAGGCGCTGGAGGACGTACTCGAGCCGACGAAGGCTTGAGGGATGGTCGGTAGCTGAACGCCGGGCGCGGATATGCCAAACGCAAGATGCGAAACGCCCTCTGTTTACCCCCCTGGCTAAGGGGGGCTAGGGGCTTTTCGCCGAGGGCGCACCATCCTTTGTAATTCATCTCATCCTGCTCCCCTTCCTCCCTGGCGGTACAATCCCGCCCATGAGCTACCGCAGACTCGGCAAGAGCGGCCTTTTCGTCCACCCCATCGCCCTGGGCACCATGCAATTCGGCTGGAGCGCCGATGAGGAGACCTCCTATGCCGTGATGGACGCCTTCGTGGAGGCGGGGGGCAACCTCATCGACACCGCCGACATCTACTCCAACTGGACGCCCAATAACCCCGGCGGGGTCTCGGAGGAGATCATCGGGCGCTGGTTGAAGAGTCGGGGCAACCGCGACCGGGTGCTCATCGCCACCAAGGTGCGCGGGCCCATGGGCCAAAACGGCTCCGAGGGGCGCAACCATCCCCTTCAGCGCGAGGGCTTGTCGCGCAAGTGGATCTTACGGGCTGCCGAGGACTCGCTGCGCCGCCTGCAAACCGACTACATCGACCTCTACCAGGTGCACTGGGTAGATAATCAGGTGCCCATCGAGGAAACCCTCTCCGCCCTCACCGACCTGGTGCGCCGGGGCTGGGTACGCTACATCGGTTGCTCGAACTTCTCGGCCTGGCGCTTGATGCAGGCGCTGTGGGCCTCGGATAAGCACGGCTATGAGGCCTTCGTCTCGCTCCAACCGGAATACTCGCTGGTGCAGCCCACCCGCGCCAACTTCGAGCGCGAGATCGCTAGGGTGTGCGAGGTCTACGGCCTGGGCGTGATCCCCTACAGCCCGCTGGCCGGCGGCTTCCTCACCGGCAAGTACCGGCGTGGAGAGGAGTTGCCCCAAAGCGTGCGGGCTCAGGGCATCGCCAGCAACCGCATGAACGAGCAGAACTGGGCCATCCTGGACAAGGTGCTCGAGGTCGCCGCGGGCCGGGGTGTCCACCCCGCCCAGGTGGCCTTGGCCTGGCTGCTTTCCAAGCCCTACGTAACCGCGCCCATCGTCGGAGCCAACAGCGTGGCCCAGCTCGGCGACCTCATGCCCGCCGCTGGCTTGCAACTCAGTCGTGACGAGGTGGCCGCCCTCGACGAGGTCTCGAGCTGGCCGCTCTCCCGCACCGAACGGGAGGTTTGAGCGGGTGAAGGCTCAGCAGTCCACGGCGATTTGAATGGGGTCGAGCTCGAGCTCCACCACGTCGCCATACCCCAGCCCCTCCAGCCGCGGGGCCAGCACCTCGAGCACGTCCGGTGGCTGGAAATGCTTAGGCTTGGTCTCGGGGTGAGGGTAGTAGACCAGCCCGGTGTGGGGCCGCCCCCTCCAGAAGATGCGGCAGTCGAAGAAGGAGAAGTCTTCTGGCGGCTCGGCCTCAGCCCACCGCACGTCGCGAAAGGTGTGCCTGGCCCGCATCACCCGGTAGCGGCAGGGCGCGATGGAGAGGTTGAGCGTGCCGGGGTAGAAAGGGCTGAGGTCCAGGCCGCGCTCGAGAAAAAAGGGCTTCTGCATGGCGATGGTCCCGCCCGGAAAGCGCGGGTTGCCCGAGCGGCCCGAAGCGACGCCGTGCCCTGGCAGTACGGTGGCTCGAACCCGGATCATGTCACCTCCAACCTCACGGGTAGAGCAGAACCTTGCCCACGCTCTGGCGGCTCTCCACCAGGGCGTGGGCTTCGCTGGCCTTTTCCAAAGGGAAGCGCGCGCCGATCTCCAGCCGCACCTCCCCCCGCCGCAAGTGCCCCAGCACGGCCTCGACGCTGGGCCTGAGCAATTGGGGCCTCGAGCGCCGGTAGTGCCCGCTGCTGTAGCCGATCACCGCCTTGGTCTGCCGGTGCAAAGGGCGTGTCTCGAAGCTGCCGGCCTGCCCGCCCGCGTGCCCGTAGACCACCAGGCGGCCAAAGGGGGCCAAGCAACGCATCCCCTCCTCGAACACCGGACCCGAGACCGAGTCGAGGATCAGCTCGGCCCCCATGCCCTGGGTCAGCTCGAGCACCTTCTGGGCGAAGCCCTCGTAGCCCACCAGCACCGCATCAGCCCCTAGCCGCCGCGCCACCTCGACCTTGGCCTCGCTCCCCACCACCCCGATCACCTGCCCTGCCCCCAAGGAGCGGGCCAGTTGCACCGCCGTGCTGCCCACCCCTCCCGCCGCCGCCTGCACCAGCACGCTCTCGCCCGCCTGCAGCCGACCGGCCCAGGTGAGCACGTTGTACGCCGTGACCAGCACGGTGAGGCCCGCGACGGCTTCGTCGGGCAGGTCGTCGGGGAGGGGGTAGGTCAGGGCGGCCTGGGCCAGGACCTCCTCGGCGTAGGAGCCGCCCACCGGGAAGGCCATCACCCGCTGGCCCACCCTCAGCCCCTCCACCCCCTCCCCCACCGCGTCGATGACCCCCACGCAGTCCAGGCCCGGCGTAAAGGGGGGCTTGGGGCCCGCGTCGTACCCACCGCGCCGGGCCTGCACGTCGGCGTAGTTGACCCCCGTCAGCCGCACCCGGATGCGCACCTGCCCCGCTCCCGGTTGGGGTCGGGGCAGCTCGATGCAGCGAAGCCGCTCGGGCCCGCCGTGTTCTTCGAGCACGATGGCTTTCATATGGGGAGTATACGCGGCCAGAAGCAGGTGGGGCGGTGTTCTACAATGAATGCTCGTGACGCCCGAACGCGAACACAAGCTGCGCACGGTGCTCGAGCGCCGTCAGCCCGACCTCACCGTGCTGATGGAGCAGGTCAACAAGCCCCACAACCTCTCGGCCATCCTGCGCACCTGCGACGCGGTGGGGGTGCTCGAGGTCCACGCCATCCCACCCCAGAAGGGGTTGCCGGCGCTCGAGGAAGCCGAGGTCGGCAAGATCAGAACCTACAACGACACCTCCGGCTCCGCCGCCAAGTGGGTGGGGCTGCGGGTTCACCCCGACGTCCCCTCGGCCTTCGCCCACCTCAGGGGCCAGGGCTTCAGGATCTACGCCACCCGCCTCTCGGAGCAGGCCACCGACTACCGCGCCGTGGACTACACCCAGCCCACCTGCATCCTGCTGGGGGCCGAGAAGTGGGGCGTCAGCGAGGAGGCCGCCGCCCTGGCCGACGGGCACATCGTCATCCCCATGCTGGGGATGGTGCAGAGCCTCAACGTCTCGGTGGCCGCCGCGGTGATCCTCTTTGAAGCCCAGCGCCAGCGTCTGGAGGCCGGCTTCTACGAGCACCCCCGGCTGAGCCCGCAGCAGTACCAAGCGGTCTGGGAGGCCTGGAGCGACCCCCGGCGGCGCTAGGACGCATCCTGCTGCCCGCCACCTTCCGGCCCGCCGGGCTGGCTATACTCAGAGGTCGTGAGCACCCCCGCCGACCCCCGCACTCCGGTCCTGGGCCTCGAGCCCGCCGCCCTCCCCGCCGAGGGTTTCCGCCGCGCCCAGATCGCGGGCTGGCTCTACAAGCAGGGCGTGCGGGACTGGGAGGGTATGAGCAACCTACCCAAGGCCCTGCGCACCGAGCTGGCCGAGCGCTATCGGGTGTCGGAGTTCGCCGAGGTCAGGGCCTTCGCGAGCAAAGACGGCTCGGTGAAGTACCTCTACACGCTGTGGGACGGCAAGAAGACCGAGGCCGTCTACATGCCTTATGTGGGCCGCCGCACCATCTGCGTCTCGAGCATGGTCGGCTGCCCGGCGGGCTGCACCTTCTGCGCCACGGGCAAGATGGGCTTCGGACGCAACCTCACCGCCGCAGAGATCCTCGACCAGATCCTCTTCGCCGCGCACCACCAAGGGCACTCCCCGCGCGAGATCCGCAACGTGGTGCTCATGGGTATGGGCGAGCCTTTGCTCAACCTCGAGCACGTCTTCACCGCCGTGCGCCGGATGCTCGACCCCGAGGGCCTGGCGATGAGCCCGCGCCGCATCACCCTCTCGACGGTGGGCATCCCGCGCGGCATCTACCGCCTGGCCGAGGAAGACCTGGGCGTGCGGTTGGCCCTCTCCCTCCACGCCCCCGACGACGAGACCCGCAGGCTCATCATCCCCACCGCCCACCGCTACAGCCTCGAGGAGATCATGATGGCGGTGCGGCACTACTACGCGAGGGTCAAGCGCCGGGTGACCTTCGAGTACACCATGCTCAAGGGCCTCAACGACCACCCCTGGCAGGCCAGGGCCCTGGCCAAGCACCTCGAGGGCCTCTCGGCCCACCTCAACCTCATCCCCTGGAACCCCTGGGAGGGCGCACCCCACCAGGGCACCTCCAAGGAGCAGATCCTCAAGTTCGCGGCAATCCTCGAGGGCCTGGGCGTGCCGACTTCGATCCGCTGGAGCCGGGGACGCGACGTGGGGGCGGCCTGCGGGCAGCTCGCGCTGAAGCAGCCGGCGTGAGGGTGGCGGGCGTTCAGACCTCCAGCCGCGTGGGCACTCCTGGCTCGAGCCACAGCGTCTTGGCCTCGAGGCTGGCTCCCCGGAGCGCCTGTTCGACCTCGCTGCGGCCCTCGGAGAAGTGCGACCAGCCTTCGTGGTGGATGGGGATGAGGGTGCGGGGCTCGAGGCGCTCGGCGAGCTTGAGGGCTTCGCGGGCGTCGAGGGTGTAGCGGATGGGGCCGGTAAGGCGGAAGCGGGCGGCTCCGACGTGGAGCAAGGCCACGCTCACCTTGAAGCGCCGGGCGACCTGGGCCAGCCCGGCGAACCACACCGTGTCGCCGGAGATGTAGAGCCCGCCGTGCCGCTGGCCGGGCCACTCGAGGAAAAACCCGGTCACCTCGCCCACCACGGGCAAGGCGATGCGCGGGCCGTGCTGGGCCGGGGTAGCCGTGATGCGGATTTCGCCCACCTGGACCGACTGCCAGGGGGCCAGCCCGCTCGCGTTGCCGCCGAGCCGTTTAGCACCCGAAACCGTGGTCAGGACGCGCCCGGCCTGAGGCAAGAAGGCCCGCCCAGCGGTGTCGAGGTTGTCGAAGTGCTGGTCGTGGGAGAGCAGCACAGCGTGGATGGGCGGCAGGTTCTCGGGCGCGATGGCCGGGCCAGTGAGCTTGCGCGAGCGCAGCCTTAGGCGGTGGGCCGCCTCGCCCCGGATGGGGCCTTGCTCGAGCGCGTACACCCCACCGGGCGGGTCGAGCACGGGGTCGGTGAGGAAGCGCCAGCCGCCCACCTCCAGCAGCACCGTGGCGGCTCCAACGTAGGTCAGCGTCGCTTCCACGCTGCTCGAGCCTAACCCCGGTTCGGGTTCAAGACAACCGTGGGCGTTCAGCGCCGCTTGGCTTTGGAAAAGCTGAACGGCCTCATCTTGAGTCGATACAATACTCGGCGGTATGAAACCAACCTTCGCCGCCACGCTGCTGCTAGCCGGGAGCCTGCTGCTCGCCGGCTGCCAAGCCGATAAAACCGCCGCTATCTGCAAGAACAAGCCCGCGGCCCTCAAAACCACCAACCAGGCCGTCACCGATCTCAAGATCGAGGACGTGAGGGTGGGCAAGGGCGCCGAGGCTCTGCCGGGCAAGACCGTCAAGGTGCACTACATCGGGCGCCTGGTCGACGGCAAGGAGTTCGACAGCTCCTGCCAGGAGGGCCGTGAGGCCTTCGAGTTCACCCTGGGCCAGGGCCAGGTCATCCCCGGCTGGGACAGCGGCGTGCTGGGCATGAAGGTGGGGGGTTATCGGCGGCTGATCATCCCGGCGCGGCTGGCCTACGGCGAGCGCTCCCCCAGCCCCGACATCCCCGCCAACTCGGCCCTGATCTTCGACGTGGAGCTGATGGAGGTGAAGTGAGGTTCGTCGTCATCACCGGGCTCTCCGGCGCGGGCAAGACCAGCGCCCACTTCGCGCTGGAGGACCTGGGGTACTTCTCCGTGGACAACCTGCCGCCCGCACTGTGGCCCTCGCTGCTGGAGACCTTGCAGAAGGGAGGCATCGGCAAGGCGGCGGTGGTGGTGGACATCCGCACCCGCAAGTTCCTGGACGACCTCGAGCCCACCCTAGCCCAGCTCAGACCCTTTCTGGTCTTTCTCGAGGCCCGCCCCGACGTGCTGCTCAAGCGCTACAACCTCTCGCGCCGATTACACCCCCTGGGCACCGGCAACCTACTGAGCGAGATCGAGGCCGAGAAGAACGCCTTGGCCCCCTTGCGCGACCGGGCCGACCTGGTCATCGACACCTCCGACAAGTCGGCGCGAGAGCTCAAGGAGGTGCTGGAGAAAGCCCTGGGCGAGGAGGAGGGCTTCGTGTTGCGGCTGCTGTCCTTCGGCTTCAAGTGGGGACCGCCGCAAGACGCCGACCTGGTGCTCGACGTGCGCAGCCTACCCAACCCCTACTACGATCCCCAGCTCAAGCCCCTCCCGGGCACCGAGCCCGCGGTAGCCCGCTACGTCTTCAGCCGCAGGGAAGACGAGCCCTTTTACCGTGCCCTCATGACCACGGCGGGCCTGGCCGCCGAAGGGGCCCGCGAGAATGGCCGGGCGGCCTACACGGTGGCCGTCGGCTGCACCGGGGGACGCCACCGCAGCGTGGCGGTGGTCGAACGACTGGCCCAGGACATGAGCGGAAGGTTTAGAGTAGAGGTCGAGCATCGCGATGTGGGCAAAGCTGAATAGCCCCCTCCCTGGCCGACCCCCTTCCCTTGGCGAGGTGGGCCGTGCGGGATAGGGCCGTGCGCATCGGCCTGCGCTGGCAGAGCTGGCGCTGGCTGCTGCCGGGAATGCGGGTCAAGCGCTACCTGCTGGTGGCACTGCTGGGCGGGCTGTTGGGGCTGCTGGGCATCCTCCAGCTCTCCTGGGAGGGTCCGCTGGTCTCGAGGTTCTACGAGCTAGTCCACTGGGCCCGCCCCTTCGACGCCCCGGCTTGGGTTGCCGGCTCGGTGTGGCTGGGGTTGGGCATCTTGTTGCTGGCCGAGGGCATCCGCTGGATGAACCGCAGCATGCTCTCCGCCCTCACCGACCCCGACACCGTGCCCCAGCAGGTCTACATCCGGCGCAAGCTCGAGGCGGGCCCCCGCATCGTGGCGCTGGGTGGGGGCACCGGGCTGTCGCGGGTGCTGCGCGGGCTCAAGGAGGAAACCGCCAACCTCACCGCCATCGTGGCCGTCACCGACGACGGTGGCTCGACGGGGCGGCTGCGCGACAGCTTCGGCATCCCGGCGGTAGGCGACCTCGTCGACTGCCTGGCCGCCCTCTCCGACGCTCCGGGATTGCCCAACCTCATGGCCTATCGCTTCGAGCGGGGGGGCGAGCTGGCGGGCCACACCTTCGGCAACTTGATGCTGGTCTCGCTGCACGAGCTCGAGGGCAACTTCGCCGAAGCCCTGCGCAACGCCAACCAGATCCTGCGCCTGAGGGGGGCGGTCTGGCCCGCTACCGCCATGCCCGCCAAGCTATGCGCCCTGCGCGAGGACGGCAGCGTCAGCGAGGGCGAGACCCGGCTGCGCGAGGGCAGGGGTCGCATCCAGCGGGTGTGGCTCGAGGCCCTGCACCGCGAGCGGGCGCTGCCCGGTGGGCAAAGCAGCGCGGCAACGCCCGGGCCTCCCGATCTGGAGGCCATGCCCGAGGCCCTGGAGGCCATCCGCCGGGCCGAGCTGATCGTGCTGGGGCCGGGCAGCCTCTACTCCAGCGTGATCCCCAGCTTCCTGCCCCCCCAGCTCAAGGAGGCCATCCTCCGAGCTCCCGGCAGGCTGTGCTACATCCTCAACGTGATGAGCGAGAAGGGCGAGACCGATCAGCTCTCGGCCCTCGAGCACTACCGCGCCATCGCAGCCCACCTGGGCCGCGCCCCCGAGATCGTCGTGGCCCACAGCCACCCCATCGGCCACCAACGCCTGGCCCGCTACGAGGCCGAGGGGCAGCACCCGGTCGCGCTGGACCTGGAGGGCCTCGAGGCCGAAGGGGTGCGCGTGCTCAGGGGCGACTTCCTGGAGGATGGCCCCTACGCCCAGCACGACCCGGCTAAACTGGTACGGGCCCTGATGAGCCTGAGGACTGCATGATTCCCCTGCTGCTTACCGACCGCATTGGCGACGACCACGGCCTGGGCTACGGCTATCCCCAGGCCGGGCTCTACAGCGAGGTGGGCTTCGCCGACCTCACCGGCTTTCAGGCCATAGAGCGCGGCGGGCGACTGGTGCTGCGGGTGCGCCTGGCCCGCTACGCCAATCCCCTGCAAGCCCCCCAGGGCTTTTCCCTGGCGGTGGTGGGCATCTACCTCGACACCGCCCCCGGCGGCGCGGAGGAGCTGCCCGGAGCGGGCTTCAAAACCCCGGCGGGGCAGGGCTGGGAGCAGGCCGTCTTGCTCACGGGCTGGGGCGCCGAGCAGCGCGACCCCACTGGCGGCTCACAGGCCCTCGAGCTGCAGCGGAGCGGGGACTGGCTCGAGGTCTGGCCCAAGGTCCCCCCCGGCAACTACGGCTATTACGTGACGGTGGGCCTATACGATCCCTTCACCCCCTGGCACTTTCGCCCCACCCGCCCCGGCGGAGGCGCCTGGACGATCAACGCTCCCCTCGACGCCCCCGCCGCCGTGGACGTGCTGGCCAACGACCAGGCCGCCGCCTATCAGAGCGGCGTGCTGCCCCCTGTGCGCATCGGCACCGACCGCAGCCTGTGGGCCTGGATCGCCGCCGGAGCGGGCCTGCTCACTTTTATCCTGGCCTTCCTCATCCCCCGCAGGGGTCCCGGTGCCCCCAAGTTGCCGCGCCGGGCTCGAGGAGGGGAGAAAGCCGGGAAGGGCGAGGGCATCGACATCGATTTTGAGAGCTGATCGCGCTTTGCGTCCGACTATAGCTCCCGCAAATCCTCCAGCAGCAACCACCCCACCCCTCGCGGCGTGGCCTGGAGGTAAGGTTCGAGCTCCTCGCTGACGGGCTGGGTGAGGGCTTTGAGCTCGTGAGGGGCCCTCTCGCTGCGCACCAGCAGGGTCAGCTGATAAAAGCTCTGCCCCGCGGTGGGCGTTCCGTCTTCGAAAAAGGCGAATGGGGGGCGCACGGGGTCGATCAGCACGTAGACCGGGCCCTCCTCGAGCCCCACCCCCAGTTGCTGGGGCAGGGCTTGCTTGGGGTCGAACTCGAGCTCCCTGGGGTGCCAGAGATAGCCCTGGAAGAGCTTGATTCCCCGCATCGTCCCCATACTCAACCCTCCGTCCGGGCCACTTCCACCCCGCCGCGCAGATAGACCCTGGGCAGTCGGGCCGCCAGCCGCACCGCCGGCTCGTAGCTCACGGTTCCGCTGAGCTCGGCCCAGCCGCACAGGCTCGAGCTGGGGTCGAAGTCGGGCGTGACCACCTCGAACACGGTGTCCAGGCTGACTTGCCGGGGAATTCGCACCGTGATCTGGTCCATCGAGATTCGGCCCACCACCGGATAGTTCTGCCCCTGCAAGCGCACCGTGGCTCGGTTGTAGAGCAAACGCGGCATCCCATCGGCGTAACCCACCGGCAAGGTGGCGATCCATTCGTGGCCCTGGGTGGTGTAGAGCCCCCCATAGCCGATGGGTCTGCCGGGGGGCAGGCACTTGACCAGGGTGGGCCGGGCCAGCAACCGGGCGATGGGTCTGAGGCCCACCCCGGGCCACAGGCCGTAGAGCGAGATCCCGGGTCGAACCGCGTCGTAGGCGGCCTCGGGGTAGTTGAAGATGCCGGCGGTGTTGCAGAGATGGTAGACGTAGCCCGGCCCCCAAACCCTCCGCACCACCGCAAAATGGGCGATCTGACTGCGGGTCCAGGCCTCGTCGGCCTCGGCGTCGGCGAAGTGCGAGTAGTGCCCGCTGATCTCGAGCCCCTCCAAGCCCTCCAGCGCCAGCCGGACCCGAGCGGCCTCCTCCCAGGCGAAGCCCACCCGGCCCATCCCGGTGTCCCACTTGAGGTGCACCTGCGCCCGCAGGCCCAGGGCACGGGCGGCCCGATCGAGGGCGAAGGCCGCCTCGAGGCTGGAGAGCGAGGGGATGAGGCCCACTTCCAGGACCTCCGCCGCTTGAGAGGGGTGCAGGCCGCCCAGCAGCAGCACCGGGGCCGCGATCCCGGCCTGGCGCAAGCGCCGTCCCTCCCCCACCGTCGCGACGGCCAGCCCCCACACGCCTAACCGAACCAGCTCCCGCCCGATCTCCACACTTCCATGGCCGTAGGCATCGGCCTTGACCACCCCAATCAGACGAACCCCGCCAGCTCGTTCGCGCAGCAGGGCGACGTTGTGGGCCAGCGCATCCAGGTCGACCTCGAGCCAAGCAGGGCGCATACCGGCATATTGTAAGTCGAGCGCCGAAGGCAAGAGGCAAGCCGCCGTTTTGCTATTCAACCCTCGTACGGACGGACGGCACCCACTCGATGGTCGCGTTGGAAACGCTGTTACCCGAGGGATTAAAGCTGCCATAGCGGACGGCCTCGATCAGGGGTGGGGGAAAGCCGAGGAGCGCCATGTCCTGAGCCACCCACTCGGTGTCGTAGGGCAGCTTCTCGAACCGAAGGCTCATCCCCTGAGGGGTGTCCACGAGCACCGCCGCGTCAGCCCCGGGTGCTCCCCCCAGGCTCAGCCCCACCGAACCGGGGTCGATGAGCAGACGCTCACCCAGCCGGCGCTCAAAGGGCAGGTGGTTTCCCGAAGCCACCACGCAGGCAGCCTCGAAGCGCTCGAACAGCGGAAGCAGATCGGCGGCGGGCAGCCCGGGGTCGATCTTGACCTCGGGGTCTTCGGGGGTGCCGTGAAAGGCCACGAGCTGGCCCCTGGACAGCGGGATGCGGTGGTGGTAGGGCAGGCTTTTTAAAAAGCCGAGTTCGGGTTCCTCGAGCCGCTGGATGGTCCAGCGCAGGGTCATGTCGGAGATGCTGTTGCGGGGAGCACCCGAGAGCAGCTGGAAGGCCACCCGCAGGTCGGTGCCACCCCCGATGCACTGCACGCCGAAGCGCTGGAGCATGCGGATGACCAGCTTGGGGTGGGGGCCGTAGCCCACGATATCCCCGACCGCGATGATGTGGTCGAGTTGCTGCTTGGACAGCCAGCTCAGCGCCGCGGCCAGAGCGGGCAGGTTGGCGTGAATGTCCGAGAGGATTCCGATGCGCATGGAAAGCCTCGCTCAAGGCCGGGCCAGCAGATGGGGGGGACCCAAAAGAACACGATCGGCCAGGCTGGACGCCTCACCGACCCTAAAACCCCTAAAGCTCGCTACCAACAGCTACGGCGGCAGTGTTCACCTTGGCTCGGTCGGTTGCGCCACTGGCTCAACCTGCCCCAGGCGCCCAGGTGCAGGACAGGTCTCATCGCCCCCGAGAGCGGAAAGGCGAGCCTTTCCACCCTCTGGAGCTTAGCCGGAAGGGGGCTTGGAGGCTGTGATTAATGCCCGAGCTTCCCCTGAGCTACAGCAGCTCGCTTTGCAGCTCCCCCTGGTAGCCCACCAGGTGAAAGGTCTCCTTGGCCAGCCGTTCAGCCGAGCGCTCCATGAACCCCAGTACCGAGAGGGCTTGGGTGCGGTGTTGGGCCATCGCCCGCAGCTTCTGGGCCAGGACGTGAAGGGGGATGATCCGCTGATGGGTGGGGGGCAGATAGCCTTCCTCGTGACCTGGATACGGGGTGGGCGGCGCATAGTAGAACAGTTTGAGCGGTTTGCCATACTGCGCCGCCGCCGCGCCCACCCAGCGGCTGGTAGCGACGTGGTCCACGTGCCCGTTGATGCCGTTGGGGGGAAAGGTGATGATCGCGCGGGGTCTGAGGTTTTCAAAGCGCTGCACCAGTAAATCCACGATCTCCGGGTGGTCGGCTACCCCCCGGTTGGCTTCAAACCCCGCCCCCCTGGCCTCGCCTTCCACGGCTGCTGCGGGGCGGGCATTGGGGAAGTCGTACAGCTCGAAGTGCCCAATCTTGAGCACCTCGACCGCCCTGCGCAGTTCCTCGGCGCGAAGGGCACCCAGGTCCTGCGGATCACACAGCCCCAGTGTTCGACCCGCCTCACCCCTGGTCAGGGTGATCAGGCCGGTCTCGAGGCCCCGCTCGGCGTACTCGATAAGGGTGCCGCCCGCACCGAAAACTTCGTCATCGGGATGGGGAACGACCACCAGCAAATCCATAGGGCCTCATCCTACCGCGCCAGCTCGCTTTGGTGCGGCGCGTTGCGCATGGCCCAGTCCCTTGCCGCTTGCCTCTCTGAGGCACGCTGGGCTGCGTGAAACGTTCGGATAGATCGCCGACAGAATCCAACGAATTAATACCATACGAGCCCATCGCGCTGGGTCATTTGTCACAACCCATCCCGGAGGTGCCTGGGTCAATTTCTAGGCTGTTGATTTATAGGCGCGCAGGCTATACAACCCTGCGCCATGCGTCCCTTCGCCGTCGTATGGATCGTCTCGCTGCAACCCCCGCGCCATCGTCATCGACCCGGAATCGACAACGGAAAACCCGCGCCGACGGCTCCCATGCGGTGGGTGATCGGCGCGGGGGGCATGTACCCGTGAACAGGTTAGCGCATCTGACCCTCGCGCGCCAGAGGCTCAAGTGGTGCCTCGAGGTGGAGCGGGGCAGGAGCTGCCGCGAGGTGGCCGCCATGTACGGGGTGCACCACTCCACCGTCACCAAGTGGCACCGCCGCTGGCGGGCTTGCGGGAGGCGCTTCGAGGCCCTCTACAACCGCTCCAACCGCCCCCGGCGCACCCGGGCCCGCAAGGACCTCGAGCGCCGCATCCGCCCGCTGTGGGAGCGGGGCCTACGCGGGCACCGCCTGCTGCGCGAGCTGCGCCGGCGCAGGGTGCGGGTGTCCACCTCGACCTACTACAGCGCCCTGCACCGGATGGGCCTGCTGGCCCGCCGCGCCGCCCGCAAGCGGAAGCCGCCCCGCAAGGCCTCCTACCCCTTCGGCTGGGTCCAGGTGGACGTGAAGTACGTGGCCTCCGGCGGGCCCTACCAGTTCACCGCCATCGAGTGCCTGACCCGGGTGCGCTTCGTGCGGATCTACGAGGACATCAGCCCGGCCAGCGCGGTGGACTTCATCCGGCGCTGCGCGCGCTTCTTCCCCTTCCCCATCCGCACCGTGAGCACCGACTGGGGCGCGGAGTTCACCTTCGCCGGCTACAACCACGTGCACCGCCCGCACCCCTTCGAGCGGGCCCTCGAGGAGCTGGGCATCCGCCACCACCTCATCCAGCCGGGCCGCCCCCAGCAGAACGGCCGGGTGGAGCGCTCCCACCGCACCGACAAGGAGGACTTCTACGCCTTCGTCCCGCCGGCGGCCGCCGCGGCCACGCTGGTGGCCTGGCTCAAGGTGTACAACGAGCGCCGCGAGCACATGGCGCTCGGCTGGCGGACCCCGCTCAAGGCGCTGCAGGACCACCTGGGCCGCCGGGTGCGCCTCGACTACTCCCTGGTGGATTGAGCGGCCGCCCCGCCCCCGTGGCGCCGCACCAGGCGGGCCACGGTGGCCGCGTCCACCCCGAACAGCCGGGCCACCTCGGCCCGGGACCTCCCGGCGGCCACCATCTCCAGCGCCGCCCGCTGCTGCGGCTCGGACAGCTTGGGGCGGCGCCCCAGCCGGCGGCCCTCGGCCCGGGCCTGCTCCAGGCCCAGCAGGGTGTTCTCGCGCATGTAGTTCAGCCGGTACTCGTTGAGCACCCCCATGAACTGCACGAACATCCGCCCCACCGCGTTTGAGGTGTCGATGTGCTCGTTCAGGCTCCGCAGGGTGCAGCCCCTGGCCTCGAGGAGCCCCACCACCCGCTCCAGGTGCTCCACCGGGCCCACCAGGCGGTCGAGGCGCCAGACGGTGAGGGTATCGCCCGGCTCGAGGCGCCCGAGCAGGCCCTGGAGCAGGGGGCGCTCCCACAGCCGGCTCGAGGCGTGCTCGGTCACGACCCGCTGGCAGCCGGCGGCCTCGAGGGCGGCCACCTGGGCGGAGGGGTCCTGGTCCTTGGTGCTCACCCGCGCGTAGCCGTAGATCATGACCCCATTATGCAGGGGGTATTTGCATTGCCAGAACCCCGTGGGGCACGTGCGGCCTTGCAGAATGCACAAAGTACCGTTTGTGCACGGGCCGGGCGCTGGGCTTCGGGGCCAACACTGGCCCTTATACGCAAATAACAGAACCCCTCATCGTCTTGATCGCGGGACGAGCTCGGGCCCCTCTCCCGTGTCCTCACGTCCTGCACGGACCTCGCGACCCTTGAGCCCGCCGCGGCGGGCGGCGGAGCTGCGCGGGCCTTCGACGAGCTGGTGCCGGCACCCCGAGCTGGGCATGTACGGGAATAACAGAACGCGGGGGCTTGCAAAAAGGGGGGTGTGCAAAACTCACAAGACTTACACCTATTCCAAACGTAGCATGCTATTGCCCAACCAAGGGCCTAGGAGATAAGCAACTATGACAAGACTCTTCGCTTCCATCGTCGGCTTACTCGTTTTTAGCGCATGCATGCCAGCCGCACAGAAGCAGCCGCAGGAGGCTACCCCGGCTGCAACCGCGAACGTTCTCGAGATTACCCGTGTCACGAACGACCCTACTATCGAGTTCTGGCCCCGTCCTAGCCCTGATGGAAAGTCCCTCTTGTACGGCGTCTATGACCGCACCAAGAAGGGTGGGGCAGCCTTTAGCGTGGAGCTGGTCGCAACCGAGGGTGTGGGGAAGCGGCTGGTGGCTGGTCCTGGCGCTGGAGATGCCACGTGGCTGCCTGATGGCAGCGGGTTTGTGTATGTGAACGTGACCAGTGGCCGTCCCCTGCTTGTACGCTCTCCCATTTCAGGTATCGGAACCACCTTTATTACCAATAATCCGGCTGGGACAGCGGATGGTCAGCCTGACGTAAGCCCTGACGGCAAGAGAGTGGTCTTTAACACTCTTATAAGAGGAGAAGCAACGATCTGCACTATTGGGATCGATGGCTCAGGATTCACCATCTACGTTCCTGGCTCTTCTCCCCGGTGGAACCCTTCAGGAGAGCGCCTGGTATTCGACCGGAAGGTGGGAAGTAAGTATCAGATTTTCACGCTGGACATAAAATCTGGGCAGGTTACCCAGCTCACCACCGGCAGCTATGACAACTCTTTTCCCTCCTGGTCACCGGACGGCAATTGGATCACGTTCCAGTCGAACCGCGACGGCAGGTTCCAGGTTTACATCATGAAAGCCGATGGCACCGCAATTACCCAGCTAACCAAAGGGGATGCGAGTGCCTGGATGCCCAACTGGTCGGCCGATGGTTATGTGTACTTCGCGTCCTCCATTGCCCAGGCTGCTACCGTCGATGAGTGGCAAGCGTCGGACATCTGGCGAGTTAAGCCAAAGCTGCCTTGATCGCAGCCTGTTGGAACGCCCCACCCCCCGGTTTCGGCCGGGGGGTGTGCAGTGGGGCAGCGCGGGCAGACCACCCGACGCGGCCCAATCCTACGCCAGCTCGGGGTACCCGGCGGCCCAGGTTAAGATCCTGTCGCAGTAACCGCTAAGGATGTCCTGGCGCCACTGGCCTGACTGCATAGCCGCCTTGAGGGCCCCGGGGCCTTCCTTGTAGCCGTACAGCCACCCCCGCCAGCCGATCCCAGGGAAACGTTGCCGCAGCATGGCCAGGTATTTCGCGCCCGCCAGCACGGCGTAGTAGATGCCCTGGTCGTACCTCAGCTCGAGCAGCTTGTTGGCCCGCAGGCCCACGTCGCAGAAGGCCGCGGGCTTGACCTGCATGGGCCCGATGGCCAGGCCGTACATGCGCGGGGGGTTGGTGACGAGCTGCATGGGCCAGGGCGAGGGGCAGCCCTCGTTCTTGACGCGCTGGTCCTCGAAGCGGCTCACCAGGTAGTCGTAGTTCCAGGCCGGCCACCGCTTGGGGTCGCCGGTGGGCCAGAAGCTCGACTCCCGCCGCACGGTGGCCGCCAGCACCGGCGGGGGCACGCCGGTCTGCTTGGAGGCCTCCAGGATGGCCCGGGCCACCACCTCGTCCATGCAAGGGGTGGAGCGGCAGGGGTACACCCGCAGCAGCTCGCGGTTGGCCTCGTTGATCCGGGCGATGAGGCGCTCGAGCAGGTCTGGCTTCTCCAACGGGCCTCCCGAGTCCCCGCCATTGCCCGAGCCCCCACCGCCGTCACCAGGGCTGGGCGCGGGGGCCGGCGAGGGGCGGGGGGCGCTCGAGGCGCTCGCGCCCGCGCCGGCCGAGGCCACCAGGGCCAGGCCGGCCAGGGCCAGGGCCCAGGGGGGAATTCCTCTAGCCACGGGAGATCCTCCCATCCTCGCCCCCCCTCATGCCGCGCCGCAGGCCGCGGCGGGAGCCCAGCACCAGCACCCCGCCGGCGGCCGCCTCGACCGCCTGCGGCGGCTGGCTGGCCCCCTCCGCGGTGGGCTCGCTGGGGTTGAGGCACGGCGGCCACCACCCCGACTGCCTGGGGCCCGGGTTCCACGCGGGCGCGTCCAGGCCGGGGCACGTCCTGGGGGCGAGCGGGGGCGGCGGGAGCTCGGCCAGCTCCTCGGGCGCCCCGGCGCAGGGCAGGGCCTCGTACCCGTCGGCGGCGAAGGTGTGGGTGTTGAAGAAGGCGTTGTGGCTGTGGCTGAGGGTGTAGAACAGCGTGCCGGGGTGCTGGGCCAGCCGCTCGTCGATCCCGGCGCGCAGCACCTGGCCCCAGTTGTTCGCCCCCGCCCGGCTCCAGCCCCCGGCGGTCCCCGGGTTCCGGCCGCAGTTGATCCAGGGCACGGTCCTGCGGTCGATGAGCCAGGACTGGATCGTCCACCAGGAGTCGTAGTAGCCGTAGACCTCCACCCGCCACACGCGCCGGAAGTAGGGCCCCAGCGGGTCGCCCGGCCACAGATAGACCGCGTACTCGGGCGGGAAGACCACCCGGCCGTAGGCGGCGCCCGTGTCGGGGTCGGTGAACCGCCCCTTGACCACGACCGGGCTGCCGCCGAGCAGGCTCAGGCGCTGGGCCTGGGTGAGCTGCGCCCAGGCCTGGGCGTACACGTCGAACATGCTCATTGGGCCAGCACCTGCACCCGGACCTCGCCCGCGGCGGTGGCCGCGACCTCCACCCGGTCCACCGCGTGGGTGATGTCGTACACCCGGCCGGGCAGGAGTTCGAGCGTCATGCGCTGCTCCCCGTAGCCGTCGCCAGGCTCGAGGAACAGGGTCACCAAGGCCGGGTTCTCGCCCAGGTTCTCGACGAAGCCCCGGCGGGCCGGGCTGCTCAGCGCCGCCTTAACACGGGCCGGCTCGGCAGTCTCGCCGGCGGGGGCCTCGAGTAGCCAGCGTTTAGGCAGCCGGTAGGGGTCGAAGGGGGGAAGCTTGGGGTTGGCCCGGCCGTACTCGTAGCCCAGCGAGGCCTTCACGTCCTCGAGGGCCCGTTTAGCGGCGGCCAGGTCCTCGCGCATCGCGCACACGGCGGCCGCGAGTTGGCCCAGGGCCGGGCCCAGGAGCTTCCCCACGTCGCCACCCCCTAACAGGCGTTGGGCTATTTGCTCGAGCATCCACACCCCCCCGGAACCTGGGGCTCAGCGGGGTCCGGGAGCAGCAACAGGAGCACCCCGAACACCACCGCGTAGGCCAGGATGGCGCCGAAGCCGTTGAGCATCCCGCGGCCGATCTCGGTTTTAGGGTTGAGGCTGGCGCTGTTCTCGTTCATTTCTGCCTCACCAGGTACACGCCGGCCACCAGCGCCGGCACGCTCAGGCCCAGCTTGACGGCGACGATGTTGGTGGAGGCCCTCGCGATCTCCTCGTCGCTCATTCCTGCCTCCCGCCATTTCTGGGCGATCGCCTCGCTGTTGACGGCGAACGGGATCAGGGTCAGGCCGCCCCAAGCCCCGAACGCGATCAGCGTCCATCCCGCGACATCACGCCACATCACTTCCCCCCCGACTTCTGCTCGAGGCCGGCCCCGCGCAGGCGGGTCAAGGCGGCCTCGACCTGGGCCCGGGCCTGCCCGGGGCTGAGCCCGGGCGCCGAGCGCTGGAGCTGGGCCACGGCGGCCCCCAGCTTGGCGGGCCCGCCGGCGCCCTTCAGGGCCTCCTCGGAACGCTGCACGGCCACGTCGGCCAGGGCCGGCACCTTCTGGGCCAGCCACCGCTCGTAGCTGCCGGCGAACAGCCGCAGGGCGGCCGCCAGCACCGGGCCCACCCCGGGCACCAGGCCCGCCAGGCCGGCCAGGGCCTCGCCGGCCAGGCGCACCAGGCCCACCACGAGGAGGGCCTGCACCAGCCACAGCAGGGCCTCGCCCTGGCCGGGCACCAGCTCGCGGCCCACAGGCGCGGTGGGCCCGAACTCGATCAACACCGAAGGGCCGGCAGTGAAGTCGGCGATGTAGAGCCGCCCGAAACGGCTCTCCTTGTGGCTCTTGACCCAGTTCGGCTCCGCCAGCCTCGGCAGGGCAGCCGCGATCTTCTGGGCGAGTTCCCTGGAGCCTGCGGAGTCGCCGTAGTACACCCCGCGGGCCTGGCGGGTGTAGGTGTCGTAGTGAACGCTGACAAACACCCTCGCGCCGGCCCGCTGGGCGTCCTGCGTGCGGTCATAGAGCCCGGGGTACGTGTCGCCCGTCCGAGTCAGCGCCACCGTCAAGCCCTCCTGCTCGAGCAGGTACTTGAGCGTCAACGCCGTGGACAAGTTGATCTCCTTTTCGGTGGTGTTGGTGGTGGGGTTGACCGCCCCAGGGTCGCGCCCGCCGTGCCCGGGGTCAATCACGATGTCCGGGGTTTTTGCCTTCTCTTTCTGGTTCATGTCCACCCTCCGTGCTGCCAGACCCAGCAGCAGCAAGAATCCCGCCGGCAGGGCGACCTGAACCCACGCCGGCAGGCTCGAAAAGACCCTAGGCACCTTCATGCTTCACCTTCAGCACGGCGAAGTACCCGGCGCCGGACACCCGGCCCTGGGTGTCGGTGGCCACCGGCCGGCGGGCCACGGCGTCGCCCACGTTGCCGCCCACCACCCACAACCGCCCGGGCTCCTTGGCCACCACCACGTCGCAGTGGGCGGCCCGGGGCCGACCGTCGTCCACGTTGTCGTAGGTTACGCCTGACCCATCTCGGGCGTTGCACAGCAGGTCGCCCACTTGGGGGGCATGCTCGCGGGGGCGGTAGAGCCAAAAGGGGTTAGCAGTGTCCCCCCGCAGCCGGTTGCGCTTGGCGGCTGCGCAGTAGTCCACATGGGCCGCCGAGTAGCGGAAGTGGGTTCCTGCTCCCGCCCGGCGCATCACGTAGGAGACGAAGGCCGCGCTCCAGTGGGTGCGCCGGGCAACCGCGGCGGCCGCCTGCTCGGCGCTGTAGCCCAGCCCCTCGCGCCAGTAGCGCTCGAGCAGGGGCCGGGCGGCCGGGTCGGCCTCGTCGAGGCCCCGCCACCGCTCGAGCTCCTCGAGGGCGGCCCGGGCGGCCCGGGCCCCCAGCGAGGGGCCGGAGGCCCGCTGCACCGCCTGGCGGCCGCCGTAGAGCACGGCCGCCAGCAGCGCCAGCAGCAGCCACAGCGGCAGTCGCAGCGGCCCCAGCCCCACGGGGCGCTCGAGCGCGGCCGTCATACCCCCTCCTCGGGCCGGGGGTCGGGGTGGGCGCGGGCCTGCCGGGCCTGGCGCTCGGCCCGCATGGCCCCCAGCGCGCCGAAGCCGGCCATCCCCAGCCCCACGCCGGCGGCGAGGAGGCGCACCCAGGGCGGGGTGTCGCCCCCGCGGTCGAGCCCGGGCAGGCGGCCCTTGGCCAGGCCGAACTGGTCCCGCAGCGCCTCGCCCACCCGCAGGGCGTCGAGGTAGAGGGTGGTCTGCACGATGGGGTACTGCACCCACTCGAAGCGCTTGTGGAAGGCCCGCACCTCGGCCTCGCTGGCGGGGCCCGCCTTGAGCAGGCTGGCCACCCCCAGCACGGCGAGCCCGGCCGCCTGCAGGATCTCCTGGGAGGAGTAGGGCTCGAGCTGGGAGTAGTCGGGCCCGGGCGGGTTTTCGGGCTCAGGCTCGGGCCCGGGCGGGCCAGGCTCACGCGGCGGGGTGGCGTCCTCGAGGGCCCGGAAGCCCTGGGTAGGGTCGGCCTCGAGGCCGCCCTCGTCGCCCAGCAGGTCGGCCTCGGGCAGGGCCTCGAGCTCTTGCGCCTCGCTATTCGATGATTCGGCGGCCATACAGGGGGGCTCCGGGGCTGGAGAGGGTTTGGGTTTGGGGTTGGGTTTGGGGTTGGGCGGCCTGGCCCTGGGGGGCCTGTCGGCCCAGGAGGGCGAACAGGCCCACGCCGGCCACGGCCACCGCACCAGCGACGACAGCGCCTAACAGGTTGGGCTTTTTGGGCCGCTGAGGGGCGGGCCCCAAGGTTTCAGGGGTGGGCGCTGGGCTGGGGGTGGGTTGGGGGGTGGGGGCGGCCACTCCCTCGGGCGAGGGGGTGACGGGTCGGGGGGAGCTGGGGCCGGGGGTCGGCTCGGCGGGCTCAGGCTCCTGCAGCAGGGGCTGGGACTCCACGGCCTCCCGCAGGAGGGGAGAGAGCTCCCCCTTACCCAGGGGCTGGCCCGGCTCCTCGGCGGCCACCGGCCCGGGCTCGGCGCCCTCGGCCGGGCGCTCCTTGAGTTTGGGCAGTCTCACGCGGCTGTCGCTCATGCGGCTTTCCTCCGCTTTCTCTTGGGCGCGGCGTCGAGGCCGAGGGCCTTCAGCTCGGCCCGCACCGCCCGCTCGAGCTCGCGGTCGCGCCGGGCCTCGCCCCGGAGCAGGGCCAGCAGCTCGGCCTGGCCCCTGCCCTCGAGGCCGGCCCGCAGCTCGCGCACCCGGGCGTTACGGGCGGCCGTGCGCCGGCCGCCCTTGCTCGAGAGGTCGCGGCGGTGGGCGTCCTCGAGGGCCCGCGCCACGCGGCGGGCGTGCTCCTCGCGGGCCTTGGCGAGCCGGTCGGCGGCCACCAGGCGGGCCAGGTCGCGCTCGTAGGCCCGGATGGCCTCGAGGGTGGCCCGGTCGCCGGCGGCCCGGGCCTTGCGGCGCTCGGCGGAGAGGTAGGGGTCGAAGACCTTCACCCCCACCACCCTGCCGCGCCGGGTGATGACCGCCCGGGCCTGGCCCTTGCCACCGGCGCTGGGGCCCAGGTCCAGCCACTCACCTCCCCGCTTCAGCAGACGGGCCCGGTTCCTGGCCCTGGGCTTCTGTTTCACCGTGGCGGTTCTCACCGCCTGGGTGGGGTCTTTGGTGAAGCGTCCTTTTTGGTCGAAGTACAGGACGCGGCAAACCTTTTTCGCCTTAATCTCGGCCATGCCTACCTCTTGCGGCCCAGCAGCAACCACAGGCCCAGGGCGGCAGCCAGCACTCCGGCGCCGCCCATGCCCACGGCGGCGCCCACCGCCACCCCCTCGCGCGCCGGCGCAGGCACCAGCTCCACCACCTCGCGCACCTCCACCGCCAGGCGATATAGCGCCCACAGCGCGGCGGCCACCGCCACCGCGGTAATCACCAGGGCCGGCACCAGGGCGGCCTGTTGGGCCTGGGTCTGGGTCTGGGCTACGCCGGCCACCACCACCAGATCGCGCCCCCGGTAGCCCCAGTCCTTTACGAAGAGTGCGGGGCTCTTGAAGTGCGCTCGCAGCGCGGCCTCGAGCTGGGAGCGGCTGATGGGGCGCGGGTCGCCGGAGCGCACCTCGAGCACCACCTCGTAGGGGGCGCCAGGGGTCCACTTCTGGTCAGGGCTCACGGGCTTGCGGTCGCTGGCCATCTCGTGCAGGATGACCCGGCGGAAAGCGCCCATAAAGGAAGAAACCGCCGTCCACGACGGACGGCGGTTTGCGCTGGCGGAACCCGACGGCGGCTCACGCCGCGGAGGTCATGATCTTGCGCTGGGCAGCAGCTTCTTTGGCCCTGAGCCCAGCGTTCTCGGCCTCGAGCTGCTCCACCCGCTCGGCGAAGGGGGCCGCGAACTGGGCCATCAGCGCCAGCAAGGCCGCGAGGCGGGCCGCCCGCCCGTCGCCCATGTCGGGGATGCCGGCCAGGTCGCGCACGTCGCAGCCGTCGAGGTTGCGGAGGTCGCCCCCGGCGTACTCCATGACGCGCTGGGCGGCCCGCTCGCTGGAGAGCACCACGGCCAGCAGCTCCTGCTGGGGCTGCTCGAGCGGGTTGCGCTTGCGGCCGTTGGTCTTGGCGGTGAAGGCCCGGAACGCCATCCGGCCGGGGTAACCTTTGGGTCGCCTGGTGGTCTGCCCTTTGTCGTCCATGCGCTCAGCCTCCCAGGTAGACCGGCTCGCATCCGTCGAACCGCACCGTATAAGGGCCAGGGGTCGCCAGGTCTACCGCGCAACTCCCGCCGCTGCACACGTCGGGGGTCGCATAGGTGAAAATACCCGAACCAGTCTGAAGAGTGAGTGTATTTGCACGCCCGGACACGCGCAGGTGGGCGCGCCGCCCGGCAACGGCGGCGTATTCTACGCGTGCCCAGCAGAAATTCCAGGCTCTGGCGGTTTCCGCCGTCTCATCCGGACGGCGGAGGCTGACAGCCGCGGGGGTTTCCCCCTCCAGGGCCTGAGCCTGACCGGTGGCGGTGCCCGCCGGCGGAAGGGGCCGGGGGGTGGAGCCAATTTCGGCGGGCACCGCCGGCGCGTTCAGCCGGGTGAACAAGATAACGCCGATGAGAAGGAGCAAAATCACGCGGGCGGTATTGGTCGTCATGCATCGCCGTCGCTTTCCGCCAGGCGCAGGCCGGCATCTCGCAGGATCTCCTCGAGGGTGTAGGTGCGCTGGGCCAGCCGCCACACCCGGCGGCGAACCCCCGAGAGGCTGGGCCGGCCCCACTCGCTTTCGACGAGGCCGGCACGGGTCATGGAGTACAGCGCCCGCGACACCACCGCCGGGCGCTGCGCCAGGCGGTAGCTCAGGGTCCACAGGTCCAGCGGGCCACGCTGGAGGTTGGCCAGGATGCGCTCGGCTAGGGTGGGCTCGCTCACCGCTCCCCCTTCCCCTCCCCCGGCTCGGCAATGCTCCAGGGCAGCTCGACCCCCAGCCGCCCGGCCAGCACGATGGCTGCGAACTGCGAGCCCTGGGGGTCCCACTCGAGCAGGCCCCCCGCCTGGGCGTAGAACCCGCCGTGCTCGTCGAAGCCCAGCGTCAGGGGGTGGCCGTGCTCGAGGAAGGCCCGCTCGAGCGCCTCGGGGGTGCAGGGCTCGGGCTCCTGGGGGGCCGGGTCGGGGTTTTCCTCAGGGGCTGGGGCCATGACATAGGCTTGCACGGGGTAGCTCAGCGCTGCAAGAATCTGGAGCATCTCCCCGTCGGCCACGTTGCGCCGCCCGACCCGCCCGGCCCCCCCCGGGAAGAGCACCAGGGGCAGGTAGAGGCCGCGGCGGTCGGCGAGGCCCAGCAGGCGGCCGGGGAAGGGGCGGGCGAACTCCAGGAGCTCCCAGGGGTTGCGGCACTCCCGGCTGCTTTGGGCCAGGCGGGCCAGGTAGGCCAGGGCCAGGGCGGCGAGGGCGGGGGCGGCTGAGGTATGCTGCATGTGGACTCTCCTTCTGGTTTGGGTTCCTGGCCAAGCTGCTTTCCTAGGGCGGGCTTGGTCAGTGCTCCTATACTATCCTATATAGGACAGGTTTTCAACGAGATACTACCTTGTTAGAGTGAGCATCATGGCCGCCGTGATCGTCTGGAAGTTCAAGGAGCTGCTCGAGCGCGAGGGCGTCACCGCCTACCGGCTGCAGACCGCGCTCGGGGGGAAGGTGGGGCCCCAGACCGTCTACCGCTGGGCCCGGAAGGCCCCGGACAAGCTCGACCTGGGGGTGCTGCGGGTGGTGCTCGAGGAGCTCTCCCGGCTCATCGGTCGCTCGGTGAGGCTCGAGGAAGTGCTCGAGCTCGACTACTCCCACGAGTGAATACGCCGATACCAGAACACACCCTCAATGAAGCGTCGAAGGTGGCCACTTACCTTTTAACGTCAGGGAAAGGGTTTGCAGCCTGTGATTGCGCCCCGAGTGACCAGCTCCGCGGCGGGCGGGTGTAAGCCGGCGTCTTACGCCAGTGACATAAGGACCCTCGGAACACTCGGCTACTTTCGCCGGGGGCGGCTGCGGTCCTTGAGCAGCTTTCTAAACTCGGCATCCACCTTGGGGCCGGACTCCACCAGGTCGGGGGCCAGCTCGTGGGCGTCCCACCACTCCGACTCCTCGAGGGCGCTCTTGAAGGCCGGCACCTCGCGAACCACGGCCTTAGGCCCTCTGGCCTTCTTGGGGCGCGCCTTGAGGGCGTGGACACGGCGGGGCGGGGTCTTGCTCATCCTAGCCATTGTAAAACCTCCGGTGCTTGGGCTCAGCGTCATAGGCGGTGATGATCTCCACGCACTCCGGGCGTATCCGCACCACCAGGAACAGATAGCGCCCAGCCTCGGTTCGGGCCACTGCCTCGTACACCGGTAGCGCGGTCTTGCCCTTGGTGCGCCGGGTACGGATGCGGGGGTCGGCCAAGGCCTCCTCCACCTCGTAGACGCTGACTCGATGCTTGAGCCACAGCTTTTCCTCGACCTCGGGCCAGATGCAGATCTCGGTGCCCATCAGTTGGTCTCCTTGGGGTTGGGGGGTGAGTTGGTGGCCACCGCCGGGGGAGGCTCAGGGGTGAGCGAGGCCTCTGGCGCCGGCGCGGTCCCCAGCTCGGGCGAGGGGGCCGGGGCCGGGTGGGGCCGCAGCGCCCACAGCAGGGCCAGCAGCGGGGCCAGCAGCGCCAGCAGGGCGCCCACGACGGCCAGGGCCAGGCCGGCGGCCAGGGCGAGGAGGAGGGCCCGGAGGGCGCTCACCGGCGGGCCTCCGCCTCGTCGTAGTCCGAGCGCTCAGGCTCTCGGCCTTTGGGTTCTGGCTGCGGCCAGCCCTCGGCCCGGAGCTGGGCCTCGAGCAGCGCCACCAGATAGCGGGCGTTGGTCAGGGCGCTGGCTAGGCCGTTGTACCGGCGGTTGTCGTTGGGCCTCGAGGCTTCGAGGGTGGCATAGGTGCCCACGCCGGCCTGGATGTCTTTGAGCAGCCGCCAGCAGCGCTGCCAGCTCTCGCGCTTCACCCCCCACCCCCCGCGCCCGCGCCCCCGGCCTCAGGCGGGGCCTTGGCCTTCCAGGCGCAGCGCTCCCAGGCCCCCATCAGCTCGTCCCACAGGCCGGCCTCCTTGAGCCGGGTCACCAGCACCGCGCCGGGCCTGTGGGCCTCGCCCCGCCCGTACTGGCTCAGCACCTCGCCGATGTGGGCCTGCAGGGCCTTGAAGCGGTCGGTGCCCCTCTCGTAGAGCGCCCGGGCGCCCCCCAGCAGGGCGAAGTACAGCCAGCGGCTGTGCCCGTCCATCATGTTGCGGCTGATGGCCCCTGCCGCCGCCCCGATGAACTGCATCCGGGTGGGCTCGGTGGCGTGCTTCACGTCCTGCACGGCGTTGCGCAGGGCGACGTGCACGGCCTCGGGCGACGTGTCCCAATCAGTTAACGATTGAGAGTTCAGGAGAGAAGGCGGTAACGCCCATTCTTTGAGGCTCTTTTTGTCCATCAATCTATCCACTGTCTTTTGTGATTGGGACAAGGCCGCCCGGATGAGCTTGGCTATGGTGCGCCCCCGGCGGGTGTCGCCGTCCAGGTCGCGCCAGGGGTGGGCCAGGGTCTCCTTGAGCAGCGGGGCCGCCCGGCCCGCGCGCAGCCGCACGTTGAACACCGTCCCGTCCTTCCAGCCCAACGCCTCGCCGGTGTCGGTGTCCTTGGCGTTGCCCACCCGGGCCTTGTAGCTCACGCAGCCCAGCTCCGCCAGGGCCTTCAGGCCGCGCTGCAGGCGCTTTCTCGCGGTCTCGAGCCGCGCGTCGGGCCACAGGTAGAGGGCCAGGGCGAGCTGGGGCAGGTGGAAGGCCACCTCGCCGGTGGAGGGGTGGTAGCCGCGGCGGTCGCCCACGTGGAGGGCCAGCTCGAGCAGGGCCTGGAAGATCTCGAGGGCGAAGCCCTCCAGCTCCCAGCGCCCCCGCCGGAGGATGCGCTCGAGCAGGGCCTGGGTGGGCGGCACCTCGGCGAACCAGCGGGCGGCCTGGAGCTGGGCGGCCCGGTACACCTCGTAGGCCTTGAGGGGCAGGCCCAGGTCCACCAGCTCGAAGGCCCGCGCGGTCAGGTGCTCGAGGTCGCGCTTGAGCTGTTCGGCCTGGTCCCCCCGCACCAGGCGGGCCCGCCGGCGCAACTGCTCGGCCTGGCGCTCGAGGCGCTCCCTGGCCCCAAGGTCCACCCGCGGGGCCCCGCTCGGAGGGGGGTTACCGGCCGTTTCAGGCGGTTTTCCGGGTACGGGCTGGCCGCTGCCGCTGTTGCGGGCCCGCACCAGCTCGCCCAGCCGCTCGAGCCTGCGCCGGAGCCGGGGGTCAAGCACCGCCCACCCCCCAGCGCTCGGCCAGGCGCTCGAGGGCCTGGGCCGGGTCGGCGCCCACCGCGACGTAGGCGCCGCGGTCGGTGGGCACGGGGACCATGGCCCCGCCCCGGAAGGGGGCGCAGGACCAGTAGACGGAGCCGTCCACCGGCGAGGGCGCGGGCCAGAAGTAGACCCGGCCGCCGGAACGGAGCTGGACACGCTGCATATCGAAGAGGTTCGGCGTCATAAGGGCTACCCCCGCAGCGCCACCAGGACGAGGACGACGAGCCACAGAAAACCGAGCGCCCGGATAAACCAAGTGCGCTCGGTGGGCCGGAAGGGCCTGGGGTTGTCTGCTGGGTCAATCTGTTGTTTTTGCTGCATGGGAGCCTCGTTTCTCGGCTCCTGTCGGCGAACTATTCGAACAATTCAGCACGCTGGGCTGCGCCCCTTGACAGCTTCTCGAATCCTTGATACTCTCTTCTTTGCGTCGCCTAAGGGTGACCGCGAACCTTGAAAGCACAGATCGGGAAACCACTGAACCAACGAGTGCCGCAAGGCACATCCAAATGACACTTCGGTGTCATTGTTTCTGGAGAGTTTGATCCTGGCTCAGGGTGAACGCTGGCGGTATGCCTAAGACATGCAAGTCGCACGAACCAGTTTCGGCTGGTTAGTGGCGGACGGGTGAGTAACACGTGGGAGACGTGCCCTCAAGTGGGGGAAAACCAGGGGAAACCCTGGCTAATCCCCCATGTGAACCCCCGCCCTGGCGGGTGTTTAAAGCTTCGGCGCTTGAGGATCGGCCCGCGCTGCATCAGGTAGTTGGTGGGGTAATGGCCTACCAAGCCGACGACGCATAGCTGGTCTGAGAGGACGACCAGCCACAGGAGCACTGAGACACGGGCTCCACTCCTACGGGAGGCAGCAGTTAGGAATCTTCGGCAATGGGCGAAAGCCTGACCGAGCGATACCGCTTGAAGGATGAAGCCCTTCGGGGTGTAAACTTCTGAACTCGGGACGATCATGACGGTACCGAGGTAATAGCACCGGCTAACTCCGTGCCAGCAGCCGCGGTAATACGGAGGGTGCGAGCGTTACCCGGATTTACTGGGCGTAAAGGGCGTGTAGGCGGTCTTTCAAGTCCGATGCTAAAGTCTGGGGCTCAACCCCAGGACTGCGTTGGATACTGTGAGGCTAGACGGTCGGAGGGGGTAGCGGAATTTCCGGAGTAGCGGTGAAATGCGCAGATACCGGAAGGAACGCCAATAGCGAAGGCAGCTACCTGGACGACTTGTGACGCTGAGGCGCGAAAGCGTGGGGAGCAAACCGGATTAGATACCCGGGTAGTCCACGCCCTAAACCATGAGTGCTGGGTGTCCGGCTTCTGCTGGGTGCCGTAGCTAACGCGCTAAGCACTCCGCCTGGGAAGTACGCACGCAAGTGTGAAACTCAAAGGAATTGACGGGGGCCCGCACAAGCGGTGGAGCATGTGGTTTAATTCGAAGCAACGCGAAGAACCTTACCAGGCCTTGACATGCCCGGAACCCCTCCGAAAGAAGGGGGTGCCCGCAAGGGAGCCGGGACACAGGTGCTGCATGGCCGTCGTCAGCTCGTGTCGTGAGATGTTGGGTTAAGTCCCGCAACGAGCGCAACCCCTATCCCTAGTTGCCAGCAGCTCGGCTGGGCACTCTATGGAGACTGCCTGCGAAAGCAGGAGGAAGGCGGGGATGACGTCTGGTCCGCATGGCCCTTACGGCCTGGGCGACACACGTGCTACAATGCCAAGGACAAAGCGCTGCTACCTCGCGAGAGGACGCCAATCGCAAAAACCTTGGCTCAGTTCGGATTGGAGTCTGCAACTCGACTCCATGAAGCCGGAATCGCTAGTAATCGCGAATCAGCCATGTCGCGGTGAATACGTTCCCGGGCCTTGTACACACCGCCCGTCAAGCCATGGAAGTGGGTTCTGCCTGAAGTCGCCGGTAGCCTTGGGCAGGCGCCGAGGGCCGGGCTCATGACTGGGGCTAAGTCGTAACAAGGTAGCTGTACCGGAAGGTGCGGCTGGATCACCTCCTTTCTAAGGAGT
>NZ_KB890701.1 GCF_000373205.1 Calidithermus timidus DSM 17022 | reverse complement strand
ACTTTGTTCAAAAACACCACGATGTACGGCACCCCTACCTGCCGAGCCAGCAGGATGTGTTCGCGCGTCTGCGGCATCGGTCCATCGGTCCCAGACACCACCAAGATCGCCCCGTCCATCTGTGCCGCTCCCGTGATCATGTTCTTCACGTAGTCCGCGTGCCCCGGGCANTCNACGTGGCTGTAGTGCCGCTGGGCCGTCTCGTACTCCACGTGCGCCGTGTTGATCGTGATCCCACGCGCCTTCTCCTCCGGCGCCTTGTCGATCTGGTCGTAGTCCTGCACCTCGATGCTCGGGTTCGCCGCCGCCGCTACAAACGTGATCGCCGCCGTCAGCGTCGTCTTCCCGTGGTCTACGTGCCCGATCGTCCCCACGTTTACGTGCGGTTTCGTCCTCTCGAATACACCTTTCGCCATGGTTATTCTTCTCCTTCAAGATGAAGAGGTGGGCGCTCCGATCTCAGGGCGAAGCACCCACCCGCTTGTTATTGCCCTTTTACCAGCTTCTCCTGGATGTTCTTGGGGACTTCGGCGTAGTGATCGAAGAACATCACGAACGAGGCCCGGCCCTGGGTCATGGAGCGCATGTCGTTGGCGTAGCCGAACATCTCGGCCAGCGGCACGTGGGCCCGCACGATACGGGCGTTGCCCCGGTCGTCCATGCCCTGGATCTGTCCCCGGCGGCTATTGAGGTCGCCGATGATGTCGCCCAGGAACTGTTCGGGGGTGGTGACTTCGACGCGCATGATGGGCTCGAGCACCACCGGATTACCCTGCTGGATGGCTTCCTTGATCGCCATGGAGCCTGCGATCTTGAAGGCCATTTCGTTGGAGTCAACCTCGTGGTAAGAGCCGTCGTAGAGGGTGACCTTGAGGTCGACGATGGGGAAGCCGGTGAGGGGACCGGACTGCATGGCCTCCTCGATGCCCTTCTGCACGGCGGGGATGTACTCCTTGGGCACCACGCCGCCCACGATGGCGTTGATGAACTCGAAACCCGAGCCCCGGCCCAGCGGCTCGGCCTTGATCTTGACGTGGCCGTACTGGCCGCGACCGCCCGACTGGCGTACGAACTTGCCCTCGACGTCCACCGCGCGGGTGATGGTCTCGCGGTAGGCCACCTGGGGCTTGCCCACGTTGGCATCGACCTTGAACTCGCGCTTGAGGCGGTCGACGATGATCTCCAGGTGCAGCTCGCCCATGCCGGAGATGATGGTCTGGCCGGTTTCCTGGTCGGTGGAGACCCGGAAGGTGGGGTCCTCCTCGCTCAGGCGGGAGAGGGCCACGGCCAGCTTGTCCTGGTCAGCCTTGGTCTTGGGCTCGATGGCCAGGTCGATCACGGGCTCGGGGATCTCGATGGACTCCAAAATCACCGGCTCGTCGCCCTCGCCCACCAGGCTATCGCCGGTGATGGTCTCCTTCAGGCCCACCACCGCGCCCAGCTCGCCCGCCCGCAACTCCTCGACCTCCTGGCGGTTGTTGGCGTGCATCTGCAGCAAGCGGGCCACGCGCTCCTTGCGACCTTTGGTGGTGTTGACCACGTAGGAGCCCGACTTGAGCGTGCCGGAATAGACGCGGATGAAGGTCAGGCGGCCTACGTAAGGATCGGCCATGATCTTGAAGGCCAGCGCCGCCAGCGGCCCGTTGGGATCGGCGGGGCGCTCGACCTCCTCCCCGTTTTCGCTCCGGCCCTTGATGGGGGGGATGTCCAGCGGCGAGGGGAGGTAGTCTACCACCGCGTCCAACAGGAGCTGCACGCCCTTGTTCTTGAGCGCGGAGCCGAGGAAGACCGGGAAGATCTTCTGGGCGATGGTGCCTGCGCGGATGGCAGCGATGAGCTCAGCCTCGCTCACCGCCTCGCCCTCGAGGAACTTCATCATCACGCCCTCGTCGAAGTCGGCAGCGGTCTCGACGAGCTTCTCGTAGTACTCCTTGGCCTGCTCGGCGTACTCGGCAGGGATCTCGATCTCGCGGATATCGGTGCCGATGTCGTTGCCGTAGGTGTAGGCCTTCTGGCGCAGCACATCGATGATGCCGCTGAAGGTGTCCTCGCGCCCGATGGGAAGCTGCATCACCACCGGGCGAGCCCCCAGGCGCTCCTTCATGGTGTTAATCACCAGCCACAAGTCGGCCCCGGTCTTGTCCATCTTGTTGGCAAAGGCAATGCGCGGCACGCCGTACTTATCGGCCTGGCGCCACACCGTCTCGGACTGAGGCTCCACACCCTGCGAGGCGTCGAAGACTGCCACCGCCCCGTCGAGTACGCGCATGGAGCGCTCAACCTCGATGGTGAAGTCCACGTGGCCGGGGGTGTCGATGATGTTGATGCGGTGCTCGATACCGGTCTTCTGGTGCTTCCAGTTGGCAGTGGTGACCGCGGCAGTGATGGTGATGCCGCGCTCCTTTTCCTGCTCCATCCAGTCCATCGTGGCCGCACCCTCGTGTACCTCGCCGATCTTGTGGATACGGCCGGTGTAGTAGAGGATGCGCTCGGTGGTGGTGGTCTTGCCGGCGTCGATGTGCGCGGCGATCCCGATGTTGCGGGTTAGCTTGAGGGCGCTCTCAACCTTAGTGGACATAGTTACCACCGGTAATGGGCGTAAGCGCGGTTGGCCTCGGCCATGCGCTCGACGTCTTCCTTCTTCTTGATGGCCCCGCCCTTGTTCTCAGCCGCTTCCAGCAGCTCGGCCGCGAAGCGGGCGGCGGCGGTGCGCTCACTGCGGCCTTCGGCGGCGGCGGCGATCCAGCGCAGGGCCAGGGTCTGTTGGCGGCGCGGGGAAACCTCTACGGGAACCTGGTAGTTGGCCCCACCCACGCGGCGGCTGCGCACCTCGACTCGAGGGCGCACGTTGTCCACGGCGGCGCGGAAGACCTTGAGGGGCTCTTGGCCACTCTTTTCCTGGATGATCTTGCAAGCATCGTAGAAGATGCGGGCGGCCAGGTTCTTCTTGCCTTCACGCATGATGCGGTTGATGAAGGCTGAGACCACCACGTCGCCATAAACCAGGTCGGGCTCGAGCCGCCGTACTTCAGCTTGTCTTCTGCGGGACATCCTTCACTCCCCCTTACTTCTTGGCAGCGCCCTTGGCATCCGCCTTGGGTTTCTTGGCACCGTACTTGCTGCGACTCTTCTTACGGTCCTTGACGCCTTGGGTGTCGTAGGTGCCGCGCACGATGTGATAGCGCACGCCCGGCAGGTCCTTCACACGGCCTCCACGGATGAGCACGACGCTGTGCTCCTGCAGGTTGTGACCCTCACCGGGGATGTAGGCGGTGACCTCGTAGAGGCTGCTCAGGCGCACCTTGGCCACCTTGCGCAGCGCCGAGTTGGGCTTCTTGGGGGTGACGGTGCGCACCACGGTGCAGACGCCGCGGCGGAAGGGGCTACCCTTCAAAGCGGGCACCTTGCTCTTCTTGACCACAGGAGCACGGCCCTTGCGAAGCAGTTGGTTGATCGTTGGCAGTGTAACCACTCCTTTCTAAGTGCAGGCCGCAAGCGGCCCAAAGCTGAACCCCGCACCTTGGCGCTGGGGCTTCTGCGTCTTGACGCAGGTTGCGCTCGGTGCGGGGTTCTCAGGCGAGAGGCGATTCAGAGCCGCTGAGCCCTGGTTTCGCCCCTGGATTCTCAAGAATCGCTGTGGCCAAGCTTCCGCCCGGCGCAACCGATGTGACCTCGAGGCTAGGGGCTAGTCTCGAGGCAACGCAACCTCGTGAGTATACAGGGCTTTCATGACTTATGCAAGAGGGTGAAATCATAGTCCTGCGGCCCAAAACACCCGCCAAGCGCCGGGGTGGCTGGCCCCCAGAAACCCCACCCTTTGCTGCCCACAAGGGCCTCAGCAAGGCGGAGCACCCCGTCCAAACCCGGATTGACAGTTTGAGTGTCCTTCTGTCAATATGCTCGATGGAGGGAATGTCCATGCCCGTGTACGTCTATCAGGGTCTGGAAACCGGAAACCGCTACGAGTTCGAGCAGCGCTTCAGCGAAGCCGCCTACACCCATCATCCCGAAACGGGTGAACCCCTCAAGCGGCTCATCAGTGCGCCGGCGGTGATCTTCAAGGGCTCGGGTTGGTACATCAAGGACAGCAAGAGCCCGTCTTCGACCACCGGCAAGAGCGAGAACAAGTCCGAATCCAGCTCCCAGGCGGCAGACTGAGGCCTGCGGTTCATAAGGTCGAAGGCCAAACGCGAAAAGCGTCTGGCCTCTCGCTTTGCGTTAGGCTATAGCCGATGGAGGTCTATAGCCTAAGCGTTGGTCCACTCCAGGAAAACACCTACCTGCTCGTAGGCGAGGGCGGGCGGGGAGTGATCGTCGATCCCGGCGATGAGGCCGGGCGCATCCTGGCCGAAGTGGAGCGGGTGGGGCTGAAGCCCGAAGCCATCCTGCTGACCCACGCCCATTTCGACCACGTCGGAGCGGTCGCCCCCCTGGTCGAAGCCCTGGGGTTGCCAGTGTACCTGCACCCTGCCGACTTGCCCCTGTACCAGCGCACCCGCGAGAGCGGGCTGCGCTGGGGGATAGACCTGCCCCAACCGCCCGAGCCCTCGGGGTGGCTCGAGGAAGGCCAGCAGCTCAACTTCGGCCTGGGCCTGAAGGTGCTGCACCTGCCCGGACATGCCCCCGGCCACGTGGGCTTTTACGCGGACGGCAAGTTGGTCAGCGGCGACGTGCTGTTCAGGGGTGGCATCGGGCGCTACGACCTGCCCTTGGCCAACCCCCAGGCCCTCTTCGCTTCACTCAAGCGGCTGTTGGGCCTGCCCCCGCAAACCGTGGTCTTCCCCGGCCACGGACCCAGCACCACCCTGGAAACCGAAGCCCGCTCCAACCCCTACCTGCAAGCGCAGGACTGAAGCCCATGCGAATCGCCGTATTCTCCGACATCCACGGCAACCTGGCTGCGCTCGAGGCCGTGCTAGCCGACCTCGAGGACGTCAGGCCGGACATCGTGGTGGTCAACGGCGACCTCGTCAACCGGGGACCGCAGAACCGGGAGGTCCTCGAGCGGCTGTGGGAAATGCCCTACCGCTTCACCCTGGGCAACCACGACGACCTGGTGGTGAAGTGGCGCTCTCAGCACGAGTCGCTCCGGGAGCTCTTCGACGACCCCTTCTTCAGGGCGACGGGCTGGTCGGCGGCAAGGCTGGACAAGTCCCACCTCGACTGGCTGGCCGCCCTTCCCCACGAGGTATACCTGGAGGAGCTGGCCCTCAGGATCACCCACGGCTCGCCCCGCCACTACCGCGAAGGCTACGACGAACGGCTGAGCGAGGCGGCGCTCGAGCAGATCATCGGCGCATACCCCGCCCGTTACCTCGTCGGCTCGCACACCCACCGGCCCTACGCGCGCCAGCACAACGGGGTCATGGTGTGGAACACCGGCGCGGTAGGAGCCCCCTTTAACGGGGATGTCCGCGCTCAGTACCTGGTACTCGAGGTCGGCGACGAGACCCTCGTGGCCCACTTCCGCCAGGTGGAGTACGACCTGGGGGCCACGCTCAAAGCCTTCCGGGACTCGGGGATGCTCGAGGAAGGTGGGCTTTCAGCCGAGATCTTCTACTATGAAACCCAGAACGCCCGCTCGATGCTGGTCCCTTTCTGGCTGTGGGCCCAGGCCCAGAAGCGCCCACTGGACAAAGCTTCGTGGGAAGCCTTCCGCAAGGCCAATCCCGAGCGCGCCGCCGGGGGTAGCCTTTGCTAGGCTGGAGCCGTGATTGGGCAGGTCTTGCCCCGCACGGTTTCCTTTCCAATTCTCCTCGTAGCCTGGGGGATCTGGCTGACGGGATTGGCCATTTTGCACGCCCTCTTACCGCTGGGGGTGGTCATCGCCAACCTCCTGGCCGCTCAGGGCCTCTACGGCACCTCCCTGAAACTGCCCAGCGGGCCCTCCGCAGCCCTGCAAGTGCTGGGAGCCTCCTGGTTGGTGCTGACGCGCTGCGAGGCTTCGCGAACGAGAAGGGTATTCGCGCAAAGCACAATGAAAGAGCACCCCAGAAGGCGTAAAGTGGAGCCATGCTAACCCCCGAGCTGGTGCGTGAGTTCGTGATCGCCGGGCACAGCGACCTGGAGAAGGTTCGGCGGATGCTGGCCGAGCACCCCGAGCTGCTCAACCAGGCCCACCCCTGGCGCCCTGACGACACCGAGACGGCCATACAGGGCGCGGCTCACGTGGGCAACGCGGCCATCGCCGAGTACCTGCTCGAGCAGGGCACCCCCCTCGACATCTGCACCGCGGCCATGCTGGGCCGGCTCGAGACGGTGCGGGCGATGCTCAAGGCTAATCCCCGCCTGGCTCACAGCCACGGAGCCCACCGCATCCCCCTGCTACCCCACGCTGCCCACAGCGGCAGCGTCGAGCTGGTCCGGCTGCTCTTCGAAGCCGGGGCCACCGAAGGCAGCAGCATGGCCCTAGTCCACGCCGTGCAGCGCGGCCACTACCGACTGGCAAGCTGGCTGCTGGAGTTCGCCCGGCCCGACCTGGGATGGAAGAATTTCCAGGGCAAGACCGCGCACGACCTGGCCCTCGAGCGCGGCGACGGAGAGCTGGTGGCGCTGCTCGAAGGCCACATCCGGCGATGAACCTCGAACAATACCTGCGCCAGGCCCGTACCATCGCCGTGCTGGGAGCCCATCCCGACCCGGCCAGGGCCGCCTATTTTGTACCGGAGTACCTGCGCCGGGTGGGTTATCGCATCCTGCCGGTCAACCCCTACTTCGCCGGTCAGGAGCTATTTGGGGAAAGCGTGGTCGCAGGGCTCGAGGAGATCAGCGTCCCGGTGGACATTCTCGATATCTTCCGCCCTAGCAGCGCCCTAATGGAGCACCTCGAGGCCATCCTCAAGCTCCGGCCTGGGCTGGTCTGGCTACAGTCGGGCATCCGCAACGATGCCTTCGCCCAGCAACTCGAGCAGGCCGGCATCGCGGTGGTACAGGACCGCTGCTTGATGGTGATGCACCGCAGTTTGCGCTCAAAGGGGGCGATTTGACCCCTTTACAGCACAGCCTGCTCGAGTGGTACCGCACCCACCACCGCGCCCTCCCCTGGCGCATGGAGCGCGACCCCTACCGGATCTTGCTGTCCGAGGTGCTGCTGCAGCAGACCCGGGTGGATCAGGCCATTCCCTACTACCATCGCTTCTTGGAGCGTTTCCCCGACCTTTGCTCATTGGGGAAAGCTGAGCTCGAGGAGGTGCTGCGGGTGTGGCAGGGAGCCGGGTACTATGCCCGCGCCCGCAATTTGCACAAACTGGCTCAAGTCATATCGGCGGGGACAGCCCCCGAGCCCCTCTTACCCAGCGACTATGCCCGGCTGCGTAAGCTGCCCGGCCTGGGCCCCTACACCGCCGCCGCCGTGGCCTCGATCGCTTTCGGCGAGCCGGTGGCGGCAGTGGATGGCAACGTGCGCCGGGTCATCAGCCGGCTGATGGCCTGGGAGACCCCCACCCCCACGGAGCTTCAGGCCAAGGCCGAGGGGCTGCTGGCAACGGAGAGCCCCGGCGAGTGGAACCAGGCCATGATGGAGCTGGGAGCCACCCTCTGCACGCCCCAAAAGCCCGCCTGTACCTCGTGTCCCTTGGCCCGGTGGTGTGCGGGCCAGGCCAGCCCAGAGCGCTACCCCGCGCCCAGAGCCCGCCCGCAGAAAGCGGTGGAGGCGGTGGCGCTGGTGCTTCAGGGGCCCTACGGGGTCTTGCTCGAGCCCCGCCAGGGGCGAAGCCTGGGGGGCTTGTGGGGGGTGCCGATGGCCGAGGGTCACTCCCTAGAACCCCTGCTGGGGCGCCTGGCGGCAGAGCACGGCACGGCCATCCCAACCCCCGAGCACGCGGGCAGGGTGCAACACGCCTTTACCCACCGCAGGCTTACGGTGCAGGTTTATAAAAGCCGCTGGGAGGGCCCGGCCCAAGACCCTAGGGGCAAGCCCCTATCCCAGCTCGACCGCAAAATTCTCCGCCAGGCGCAGGCCCTCTGAGGCCATGCGGGCGTAGGTGCCCTGCCCCAGCACGCACAGGCCCAGGCCGTAGAGCCCCTCGAGCCGCCTTAGCCTGAAGCTTTCTACTTCCCACTCCGCAGGAGCAAAGCTCTTGTAGCGCACGCTGTAGCCCGGCGTTCCGTCTTGGGCCGCGACCTCGGCGTGCTGATCGATGAACGAAAAGCCCAGGGTCAGCAGGTTCTCGTAGAGGTCGGGGTAGGCGGCTTCGGAGAGTCTCCCGGCCTCCTCCACCACCTCGCCGATGGCGAGTTGGGGCATGAGGAAACTCCCCAGTGCCAGCACCACTCGAGAGGCCGTGCGCCTGGGACCTTCCCAGGTTTCCACCCCCACCACCCGCCGACCCTCGAGGACGAGCCGGGTGGCCGAGGATTGGAAGAGGTGGAGCTGAGGCTGGGCCTCGAGGCGGTACTTGGCCTTTGCGTGCAGTTCCCAGCCCTTCATGCCCACCGCCCCAACCTCGGCCATGAGGCTTCCCGCAGGACCGGGTTCAGAGAGGGGGGTGAAGGGCAGATAGACCGTGTCCAGGCTCTGGGTTAGCAGGCCCACCCGCACCCCCCGGCGAGCCAGGGCGTAAGCAGCTTCCGAGCCGGAGAAACCCCCTCCGACGATGAGTACCTGATAATCCATGGGCAATACGATACACAAGGGATCGATAGCTAAGAAGCAAGACGCAAGGACGCGAGATGCCTTGGCCTTCACGACTTTTTGGTCATTTACATGGCTTTCGTCTCACCTGCTACGGCTAGACTGAAGTTATGCGATGGACATTGCTTAGTGCATTGTTCTCTCTGAGCCCGGTAGCCCTGGCCGGGCCGGATGCGCTATTGGTGACGCAGGAGTGGACCATTGAGCAGGGGCAGCTCAAGACCTACACAGGCGTGCAGCGTTACAAGGTGGGCGGGGTGGGCGAGATCGAAACCCTGATCCGCAAGCTCGGCCGCCCCCCTACTCCGGCCAAATGGGTCTTCACCAAGGACCGGGGCTGGGTGGCCATCGAGCGGCCCGGCTATGCCTTTGGGCCGCAGAACGCCAAGAACGCCTACCTCAGGGCGCTCAAGGAGGGCAAGAAGGAGTTTCGCCTGCCCGTAGCCTATCAGCGCTCGAGCCGCAGCGTGGACTACTGGTATGCCCTGGGCGTGCGGGAGCTGATCTCCGAGGCCACCACCACCTTCTACGGCTCGATCCCCGCGAGGATTTACAACATCGCCCACGCTTCGGCCAAGCTCGACGGTGTGCTGATACCCCCGAACACCACCTTCTCCTTTCTTCAGACCATAGGGGAAATCTCGGTCCGCACGGGCTTCCGTGAGGCCTACGTGATCGTGGGCGACAAGACCGAAATCGGCGTGGGCGGCGGGGTGTGCCAGACCTCAACCACGCTGTTCCGGGCGGCCTATTTCGCCGGGCTACCCATCCTCGAGCGCCGCCCCCACAGCTACCAGGTCGGCTACTACAGCCCCACCGGGCTCGACGCGGCGGTGTACTCCCCTACCCAAGACCTCAAGTTCAAGAACGACACCCCCGGCCACATCCTCATCCAGACCCAGGTTCGGGGCTACCGCGTCACCTACCGCTTCTTCGGCACCAAGGACCGCAGCACCACCTGGAGCGCTCCCGTGGTGCGCGACGTCATCCCGGCCCCACCCACCCGCTTCATCGTCGATCCCTCGCTGCGCTATGGCCAGCGCAAGCAGATCGACTTCGCGGCTCCCGGAGCCCAGGTGACGGTCTACCGCACCATCCAATTCGACGACGGGCGGGTCGTCAGGGACTCGCTGTTCAGCAAGTACCGCCCCTGGGCTGCCGTCTACCTGGTGGGCCCCACCGAGCCAGCTCCCCCAGCCCCCGACCCTACCCCGCCCCTCACGCCCGAGCCGCTGCCTCAAGAGTCCTTGGGTTCGCAAGAGCCTGTCGGAAACCCATAACCCAACTAAGGACCCATACGGCTATAGGGTAGCCTTCAAAGGGCCTTCGGCGTACCCTGGCCTGGCCATCGACCATCGAGCGCCGACCCATCGCGGTAGAGGTCAGCCCGGCTCGAGGGGAGGTTTACGCGCCCCTGGGGGCTGGGCTTGGCCAGCAAGGTCTGGTGCACGGCCAGGTGGCCGAAGGCGAACTGGTGGGCCGAGGCCGCCAGGTAGAGCCGGTAGAGGCGGGCGCGCTCCGGCCCGACCAGGGATATCGCCTCGGGGAAGCGGGTCTCCAGACCATGGCGCCACAGCTCGAGGGTGCGGGTGTAGTGCTCGCGCAAATCCTCTATGTCGCGCACCTCGAAGCCCGTGGCTTCGGCTTCGCGCAACATCTCCCACAGCGGCAGGATTTCGCCGTCGGGGAAGATGTAGCGTCGCATAAACTCCCCGGAGGCGGCCCAGGTGGGCGGCTTAGAGCGCACGGGGCCCTGGGCGATGGCGTGGTGCAGGAAGAGGCCGCCGGGTTCTAAACAGGCGAAGGCCGCCTGAAAGTAGCGCGGAAGGTTAGCCCGGCCCACATGCTCGGCCATACCAACGCTGGCGACCTTGTCAAAGCGCCCATGCACTTCGCGGTAATCGAGCTCCTCGATTCGTACCCTTCCCTCGAGGCCGCTTCGGCGCACCCGTGCGCGGGCTTCCTCGAGCTGGGCGCTCGAGAGGGTGATGCCCAGGGCCTCCACCCCGAAGCGCTGTGCCGCGTAGATCACCAGCCCACCCCAGCCACAGCCGATGTCCAGCAGGCGCTCGCCGGGCCGTAGCCTGAGCTTGCGGCAGATGAGCTCGAGCTTGGCCTCCTGGGCTTGCTCCAGGCCCTCGTCGCCGTGGGGGAAGTAGGCACAGGAGTAGACCATGCGCGGGTCCAGCCATAGCCGGTAGAAGTCGTTGGAGAGGTCGTAGTGGTGCTTTACGGCCTGGCGGTCACGGGCAGGGGAATGGGCCGCCCCGTGCAGGTGGGCGCTGAGCGCCCGGATGCCCGAAGCCCTCAGGGCTACCCCCCGCACCCACTCCAGCGGGGAGGCCGGCAATTCGAGGTGCTCCAGCGCTTCCAGCACCGCCTCCAATTCGCCCTCGACCTCGAGGTCCCCCCGCACGAAAGCCTCGCCCAGCGCTAGGTCCAGCGGCGGCGCCAGCCCCTCCAACAGGCCCCGCCCCAGCACCACGGTGGCTCTGGGTTCCGCCGTGGCCGGTAGCACCGACCCGTCCCAAAAGCGCAGCTCGAAGGGCCTGGTGGGCAGGATGCGCTCGAGCAGGTGCCGCAGTTCGCCAGCCTGCATATCACCGCCTCCTTTTCCTTAGGGTACGGGGCTCGCCGGTACGAACTCAATGGCTATGGGCGTGCACTCTGGAGAAGTAGGAGATGTTTCCCCTGGTTCGCTGCGGCTTTTCGGAGATGCAAAGAGAATCTTTACAGAAAAATGACGGAGAGGGGCATAGAGTGGATACGCTGGGAGGAATCCAGATGAGTTCAACCCGCTTCTACCTGATGGCGGCAGTGCTGGTCTTTACCGCCTTATGCGTCCAGGCTCCCGCGCTGGGCCCGCTCACGGCTCGGACCCCGCAGTGTCCGGCAGGCGCCGGCGTGGTCCGCACCTACCAGATCCAGGGCAGCGGCCCGGCCAGCCCCCTCGCAGGCCAAAGCGTGACCACCGAGGGCGTGGTGGTGGGCGATTACCAGGGCCCAAACCAGCTCGGCGGCTTCTACATCCAAGACTTCCAGGGCGACGGCGACGTAGCCACTTCCGACGGGCTATTCGTGTTCAACACCTCCTTTCCGGTGAAGGTGGGCGACTACGTGCAGCTGAGGGGGACCGTCAGGGAGTTTGCCTCCGGCAGCGGCACCCTGACCGAACTCGAGGCCCTCAGCAGCCTGACGCTCTGCGAGAGCGGGGTCTTGGTGGAGCCCACCCCCATCGACCTCCCGGTGAGCGAGGTGGGTGACCTCGAGCGCTACGAGGGCATGCTGGTGACCTTCCCCCAGACCCTCAGCGTGAGTGAGGTCTTCAACCTCGCCCGCTTTGGCGAGATCACCCTTTCTGCCGGGGGACGGCTCTACCACCCCAACAACGGCAACGGCCTGGGTGAGTCCACGGCACTCAACCCGCGCCGCCGCATCCTGCTCGACGACGCCTCCACCGTGCAGAATCCCGCCACCATCCCCTACCTAGGCCCCGGCACCGACGCCACCCGCCGGGTAGGCGACAGCGTGCGGGGCCTGACGGGCATTCTCACCTTCGGCTTCAGCGCCTATCGGGTGCAGCCGGTGGGGCCGGTGAGCTTTGAGAACACCAACCCCCGCCCGGCCTCACCCTCGGCGGTGGGGGGCTCGCTGCGGGTGGCTAGCTTCAACGTGCTCAACTACTTCACCACCCTTGGCTCGCGCGGGGCCAGCAACCAGGCCGAGCTCGAGCGCCAGAAGGCCAAGTTAGTCGCCGCCATCGCGGGGCTCAACGCCGACGTGGTGGGCCTCATCGAGGTGCAGAACAACGGCGATACCGCCCTCACGGACTTGGTGGCCGCGCTCAACGCAGCGCTGGGAGCCGGCACCTACGCCGCGATCCACAGTGGCAGCATCGGCAGTGACGAGATCAAGGTAGCCCTGATCTACAAACCCGCCAGGGTAGCACCGGAGGGGGCCTTCCGGGTGGATGGCGACCCGGTGTACTCCCGCCCCCCCCTCGCCCAGACCTTCCGCGACCTGGGCACGGGTGGGCGCTTCACGGTGGTGGTCAACCACTTCAAGTCCAAGGGCTGCGAAGGGGCTACGGGCGAGAACCTCGACGCCGGCCAGGGTTGCTGGAATGCGCTGCGCGTGCAGCAGGCCCAGAAGCTGCTGAGCTTCCTCGAGCAGCTCAAAACCACCGACCCCGACGTAATCCTGCTGGGTGATTTCAACGCCTACGCCGCCGAGGATCCCATCCGCACGCTCACCGGTGCGGGCCTGGAGAACCTGGGGCTACGCAGAAGCGCCCCTGAGCGCTACAGCTACGTCTTCAACGGCGAGAGCGGTAGCCTCGACTACGCCTTCGTGACCCCCTCGCTCAGCCCGCAGGTGACGGGCTTCACCGAGTGGCACATCAACGCCGACGAGCCGCGCGCCTTCGACTACAACACGGAGTTCAAGCCCGACGACCGCTACGCCCCCACCCCCTACCGCTCCTCCGACCACGACCCGCTGCTGTTGGGGCTCAGCCTTAGCGCCGATCCCGCCGCACCCTCTGGGCTTGGCAGGCCCTAGCCTGGCGATGCCCTCCTACCAACCTACCTCTCGCGCCCACGGCGGGTCGGCCCCCGCTCGAGTGCAGTTGATGGCCGCGACCTGGTTGGCGAAGGCCAGCAATTGCTGCAATTCCCCCTCCCCCAGCCCCTCCACCCCGCTGCGGCTTAGCCGCCCCTGCTTGTGGAGCCAGGCCAGGGCAGCCCCCATGAAGGCGTCGCCTGCGCCCACGGTGTCGGCGACTTTTACCTTGGGCACGGGAACCAGGGCGCTTCCCCCCGCGCTCAACGCCAGCGAACCCGCACCCCCCAGCGTCACCAGCACCAGGGCCGGGCCCCGACCCAGCCACTCCTGGGCGATGCTTTTGGGCGACTCGCCGGGGTAGAGCCACTCGAGGTCGGCCTGGCTGACCTTGACCAGGTCCACCAGGCTCAGCCAAGCTTCCAGACGCTCGAGGTAGGCGCTGCGGTCGGGGATGAGGCCAGGGCGCACATTGGGGTCGAGGGAGAGGAAGCGGTGGCGCGACTCCTGCTGCATGAGGTATTCCAGCGTGCTGGCGGTGGGCTCGAGCACCAGCGAGATCGAGCCAAAGTGCAGCGCGGCTGCCTTGGGCAGGGCAGGAAGTTCCTCGATCATCAGCGAGCGGTCGGCGGTGCCTCCGGCGTAGAAGGAGTACTCGGGATCGCCGCCGTCGAGGTGCACGAAGGCTAAGGTGGTGGGTTCGCGGGCTTCGACCACATATTCCAGCGAGACCTGGCTCTCGTGCATATGCTGGCGCAACAGGCGACCAAACACGTCCCGTGACACCTTGCCCAAAAAGCCGGTAGGCACCCCCAGGCGCCCTGAGGCCACGGCCACGTTCATCAGCGAGCCGCCTGGGTGGGGTCGGTAGACCGTGTGGCCTTCGTGGTGAAGGGAGGTGAAGTCGATGAGGGCTTCGCCGCAAGTGATGATCACGCTACAACCTCCTTCATGGCCTGTTCGAAGGCGATCACGGCCTCTTCGGTGAGGGGCTCTTCGAAGAACTGTCGTGCCACTGCCGGGTTGAGGGTAAAAGCCCGCACCCCCTCCTGGCTCATGGCCACCACATCGTCGAGGTGACGCAGGCTGGCCAGGAGGATCTGGGTGGGGTTGCCCAGCTCCTTCAGCAAGCGCTGCATGAGCGCCACCTCGGCCCTGGCGTTGCGCCCGGCGTCGGCGATGCGGCCCAGGTAAGGGGCGATGTACTGAACCCCCGCGGCAGCTCCCAGCAGGGCCTGAGCCGGGGTGTAGATGGCGGTGAGCAACACCGCGCAACCTTGCCGCAGCAACTCACTGGCCGCCTGGCAGCCCGCTTGGGTAACAGGCAGCTTGACCACCACCCGCTCTCCAATCGAGCGCAGCTCGAGGCCCCGTGCCACCAGGCTCTCGGCGTCAGGGCCCCAACCCTGGAAGAACACCTCCTTAGCGCCCAGATCGGTAGCCCAGGCGTAGAGCTCGGGGAGCTGCGCAGTCTTGAGCCCTACGGCCTGCAGCAGCAACGGGTTGGTGGTGACGCCCCAAAACAACCCCGTGCGCAGCAAAGGCTCGGCCAGGTGACGGTCGGCAGTATCGAGGTAGAGTCGCATTCCTCCAGCAGAGTTTGAGGCAAGTCGCCTGGCTGTGCAAGACGCTGAACGCCTTTCCTTGCCTCTCCTTAGCAAGGGGGGCTGGGGTATGGCGCTTGGCGTTTTTAATGCGCCAGCTCGTCCTCGGAGAGTTCCTCCGGGCTCATGGCTCCGGTCATGACCGCGACGGTGTGGGCCATGCTGATCTTCTTAGGGTTGACCACTGCCGCCCGCTTGCCCAGGCGCTGGATGTGGATGCGGTCGGCGATCTCGAAGACGTGCGGCATGTTGTGGCTGATGATGATCACGGGGAGGCCCCGGTCGCGCACCCGGCGGATGAGCTCGAGCACCATGTTGCCCTCCTTGACCCCCAAGGCAGCGGTGGGCTCGTCCATGATCACCACGTGCTTGGCGAAGGCCGCGCTGCGGGCGACGGCCACCCCCTGGCGCTGACCACCCGAGAGGGTCTCGACCGCCTGGCTCATCGAGCGAATGCCGATCTTGAGGTCTTTGAGGCTTTTGGTGGCCTCCTCGAGCATCTTCTTCTTGTCGATCAGCCGTAGCAGCCGCCCCAGGAAGCCCGGTCTGAGGATTTCCCGTCCCAGAAAGAGATTTTCCGCGATGGTCATGGCAGGGGCCACCGCCAAGTCTTGGTAAACGGTCTCGATACCGTGGCGCCGCGCGTCGAGGGGGCTGCGAAAGTGCACGGGCTTGCCGTCGAGGATGATCTCCCCCTGGTCGGGGATGATTGCCCCGGAGAGGGCCTTAATCAACGTGCTCTTGCCCGCGCCGTTGTCGCCGATGACGGCTAGGATTTCTCCCTCACGCAGCTCGAAGTCGGTGCCGTCGAGGGCAGTGACGTGTCCGTAGCGCTTGACCAGGCCGCGGGCTTCCAGCACGGGCCGGGGCCGGGCCGGGGCACTGACCTGCTGGCCGGGGAGGAGCAATTGGTCGGGGTTGTTGGGCAGGGGGTTAAGTTCCATAAATCTCAGCTCCTCCTCTTCGACAATTGGTCGGCCGTCACGGCCAAGATCACCAGGATGCCGGTGATAAGCACCTGGTACACCGAGGAGACCCCAATGAGGGTCAGGCCGTTGCGGAAGACGCCCACGATGATGGCCCCCAACAACGTACCCAAAATCATGCCACGCCCACCGAAAAGGCTAGTGCCACCCAGCACCACAGCGGTGATGGTCTCGAGGTTCTCGGTCTGCCCAGCGTTGGGGTCGCCTACGCTGGTGCGCGAGATGAGCAGCCACCCAGCGATGCCGTAGAAAAAACCCGCGATGGTGTAGGTCAAAAGCAGCACCCGCTGGGTGGGAATGCCCATCAGGCGGGCGGCTTCGGGGTTGTTGCCCACAGCGTAGAGGTGGCGTCCTGGCGCGGTCTCGCTCAGCAAGAACCACATCAACAGGTACAGCGCGATCATAAGCACCACGCCGTAGGTGATCACCGTCTGGCCCAACCGAAAGGTGTTGCCCCAAAACAGCAGCGCATCGGGCAGACCGGTGACGGTCTGAGCTTTGGAGTAGATTTGGGTCAGGGCGAAGGCAATGTTCATGGTGCCCAGCGTGACGATAAATGGCGGCAGCCGAATGCGGGTGATGAGCAGGCCGTTGAGAAGGCCAAACCCAGTGGTGACCACCACGCCGCAGAGGATGGCCAGCAGGGGGGGCAAGCCCAGCTCAACGGCAAACTTGCTCATGACCATGGTGCCCAAAGCCATCACGAAGCCCACCGAGAGGTCGATACCCCCGGTGAGGATCACTAGGGTCTGTCCAATGGCCAAAACCCCCACCACCAGCACCTGTTGGAGGATGAGCGAGAAGTTCTGGCCGCTGAGGAAGCGATCGGATTGGATGCTGAAGAATATCACCGCCAGCAACAGCGCAACAAATGGCCCCAGCACACTGATGCTCGGCAGCCGCTCGAGCAGCCTCCTAGGGGCTTGGGCTGCGCTGGAGGGTTGTTGTTCAGCCATAGATTCCTCACTTTAGTGTGGGAAGCCCCGCTCGAGCGGGACTTCCCATGCATGCGCTTGTCGGTTCCACCAAGCCGCCTGAGTATTGAGCTAAATACTAGGCGACTTCTAGTTGCCCCAGCAATTGGCCAAGCCGTACTTCACGTCTTTGCTGCTGACGCCCGGTACAGGCTGCTTGGCGATGAGGGTCACGCCGGTGTCCACATAGCCGCGGGCCTTGACCCCGGTCTTAGCGTACTTCACCCCAGCGGCCACGCCCAGGGCGGCCATCTTCAGGGGGTACTGCTGGGAGGTCGCCGCGATCACGCCGCGGTCGACGTTGCGCACACCTTCACAGCCGCCGTCCACCGAGACGATGATCACGCTTTTTTCCTTACCCGCAGCCTTGAGGGCCTGGTAAGCACCGGCAGCGGCGGGCTCGTTGATGGTGTAGACCAGGTTGATGTTGGGGTTCTTCTGCAGGCAGTTCTCCATAGCGGTCTGGCCCTTGGCCTGGTCGCCGTAGGTATCGGCCATGCACACGACCTCGGCAGGCTTGGCCAGCTCGTTACTGTCGGCCTCGAAGCTCTGCAGGCCGAAGCCCTGCAAGAAGCCGTTGTGGCGCTGGGCGCCCACAGGGTGGCCGGGGAAGAGGTCGAGGGTAGCGATCACCGGCTTCTTACCCTTCATCAGCGCGGCGGCGTACTCGCCGATGAGTACCCCGGCCTGGTAGTTGTTGGTAGCGAAGAGGGCGTCCACGGCATCCTCGGGATCAGTAGGACTGTCGAGGGCGATGACCTGCACGCCCGCTTCCCGCGCTTTCTTGATAGCGGGGACAATGGCCTTGGCGTCGCTGGGAGTGATCAAGATGGTGTTGACCCCAGCGGCAACCATGTTTTCGATGGCCGCGACTTGCCCAGCGTTGTCGCCATCGGTCTTGCCGGCAGCGCTGATGAACTTCGCACCGAGCCTGGCTGCCTCCTTGCTGGCGCCTTCCTTCATCTTCACAAAGAAGGGGTTGGACTCGGTCTTGGTGATGAGGCCGATGAAGGGTTGCTTGTTCTGGTTCTGGGCCACGACGGAACTGAGGGCGGTGAGGGCCAGGCCCGCGAGGGCGAGGGCTGCAACGATACCGGTGCTTTTGCGCATGAGGACTCCTTGAATTGAAACTCTGAGGACTCGAGGACTTGGGGCCAAAGGGCTGCGGATAGTGCTTTTCTTGCTGGGCTTCCTCCTCCTTCAGGGTGGTCTCGAGGCGTACCCCGGTGGGGCCGTGGAATCACGAATGATGAGGGTAGTGGCCAGGCGAGTACAGATGGGCTGCACCGCCTTGCCATGACGCAACAAGCTCAGCAGCGTCTCGCAAGCCAGAAAACCGATGTCGTATTCGGGCTGGGCAACGACGGTGAGGGCGGGTTGCATGGTGCGCGCCCAACGCGAGTCGTCGAAGCCAACAATGGAAAGGTCTTCAGGGATACGCAAGCCCAGCTCGCGGGCAGCGAGCACCGCGCCAACGGTCATCTCGTTGTTGCCCACGAACAACGCGGTGGGGCGCTCATCGGGTGGGCGGGAGAGCAGGGCGTGGGCCGCGACGCGTCCGCCCTCTTCGCGGTGATTGCCGGGTAGGACCAGCTCCTCGCGATAGGGAAGACCGGCAGCAGCTAGGGCCTCGCGGTACCCCTGGTGGCGCTCGACGGCAGTGGTGATGTCGAGCCGCCCCACGATCATGCCGATGCGGCGGTGACCCAGCGCGGTGAGGTGCTCGACCGCTGAGCGGGCCCCACCGACGTTGTCCACCATGACGCTGTGCGCGCCGGCGGTACCGCTTTGGCGGTCGAGCTCGATGGTGGGAAGGTTGGCGACAAGCTTGAGGTTCTCTCGCGTTTTGGGAGTGGGAACGATCAGCAGGCCCTGCGGCAGGTGACCGCGCAGGGCGTTGAGCGCGCGACGCTCCTTCTCAGGGTCCTCATCGGTGTTGAAGAGGAAGACGGTGTAGTCGTGCTTTTCGGCGGCATCCTGCACCCCCTTAGCCACGGTGGCATGAAAGGGGTTGAGGATATCGGTGATGATGAGGCCTAAGCTGCGGCTGCTGCGCCGACGCAAGCTGCGGGCGAGCTGGTTGGGTTGGTAACCGAGTTGCCGAGCAGCCTCGAGCACCCGCTCGCGCGTCTCCTTGGCGACCATGTCGGGCCGGGAAAGGGCTCGCGAGGCGGTAGCAGGGGAAACCTGGGCAAGTTTGGCGACTTCCTCGAGGCTGACCATATGCAATCGATTTCAGTTATCTGGCAGAAGACAAGCCATACTTGTAAAGCCTTATTACCAAGAAGACGGTGGGTTTGCAGTAAGGAAACTGCAAACGTTTGCAGTAGCTGATAAGGGAATCATACCCGGAAGCAGGCAAATGTCAAGGGGGTTGCAGAATGAGGTAAAAGCTCTTGGGATAGGGAAAAATCTCAGTAAACTGCCCGAGATTGGCGGTGAGCAAGACTTTGTTAGCCACTGAGCGCGGGGATGGCCTGGCTGAAGGCTGGAATCGCGCGCGATACTGAACCAAGTTCACGAAGGGTGGAAGCTCCAGGCATAGCACCTCTGCAACGCCTCCCCTTCTAGATTGGGGGGCTATAGGGCAACCCAGCTTCCCAGTTCCGGACAACTGCCGTCGAAGGAGACTAGGGGCTACCTCGAGGCCACCCTGATGCCCGTGCACCCTCCCCGACGTGGTCAAGGACAGCCACCTGGAAAGGGCCACTCCCCTGGTAGACGCAGACGGCCAACCGGCGCAGCTTAGCAGCTGCCCCAACAGCAACTAGCTAACCTAGCGGAATTCAACCTCCCGGTAAACGGCACCAACGCTGCCACCGGCAGCTACAGTGTCCTTAAAGAACCGCCGTGGAGGTATTCGTGGGAGCTGCCCTCAAGCCAGCAGGCGGAAGATGCCCGGGTAGCGGTAAGCCTCGCCCCTCGAGACCGCTAGGCACGCTGCGACCATGGTCCAGATGATGTAAATCGCCAGCACTGGGATCAGGAAAAAGCCAATGAGAACGAAACACAGCACGCCCACCACTACGGCATAGACGGTGAAGCTAATCTGCGCATTGAGCGCCTCCTTGGCCTGCGCCCTGACGAAGGGCTGCGAGCTGAGCAGATAAATCACCAAGGGGATGAGGATCTGCCCGATCGCTACGAAGTAGCCTACCAGCGGAGCCAAGTGAGCGATGATCGCCAAATTACGCTCGTCTTGGGTAGCCTGCATACAATGCAGTGTAGCACGGGGGTTGTGGCGCTAGGGTTCATCAGACACTTGGGTCTCGAAGTAGCTACCGCAGGCGCTCGATACCGAATTCAAATTGAATGCTAGAGCACCCCCTGCACTCGACGAAGAAAGCCCATCCCTTCCAAAACGTGCCAGCACCCCCTGCCACGCGAATAACTTCGATCGGGTCAGTTTGTGGCACCGGACTGACTGAACTTTGGTATCTATATCGACCACGATCCCGCTTCACGTGCGCGTAGGCCGCGCTCCGGGCTGGGTCTGCGGTTGCCCCATGCCCGCCAGACGGGCGAACTCCTTGGGATCTACGGCGCGGGCCAGGCCCGTGTCGTAGGTGATCAGCTTGCGGCGGTAGAGGTCGGCGAGGTGGGCGTCCATGGTAATCATGCCGTACTGGCCGCCGGTCTGGATCACCGAGACCAATTGATGGGTCTTGCCCTCGCGCACCAGCGCCCGCACGGCGGGGGTGGCGATCATGAGCTCGTAGGCCAGAACCCGGCCACCGCCAAAGGCTTTGACCAGGAGCTGCTGGGTCATGACGGCTACCAGGTTGTTGGCGAGTTGAACGCGAATTTGCTCCTGCTGGGCTTCAGGGAAGACGTCCACGATGCGGTCTATGGTCTCGGGAGCGGAGTTGGTGTGCAGGGTACCCATCACCAGGTGGCCGGTTTCGGCGGCAGTGATGGCGGCGGAGATCGTCTCGTAGTCGCGCATCTCGCCCACCAGGATCACGTCGGGGGCCTGGCGCAGCACCGAGCGCAGCGCCCGGTGGAAATCGTGGGTGTCGGAGCCGATCTCGCGCTGGTTGATGATGGCGTTCTTGTGACGGTGGAAGAACTCGATGGGATCTTCGATGGTGACGATGTGGCAGCGGCGACGCTCGTTGATGTAGTCGATCATCGAGGCCAGCGTCGTGGACTTGCCCGAGCCGGTAGGCCCGGTGATGAGCACCAGCCCGCGCGGTGACATGGCGATCTCGGCGATATTCTTGGGCAGCCCCAGCTCCTCGAAGCTCTTGACCACCGTGGGCACCACGCGCAGCACCCCACCTACGCTGCCGCGCTGCAAGAACACGTTCACGCGGTAACGGCCCTTATTGGGCAGGCTGAAGGAGAAGTCGAGCTCCTTTTCCTCCTCGAAGGAGCGCTGTTGCTTCTCGTCCATCAGCGCGTACATCAGGCGGCGGGTGTCCTGGGGGGTGAGGGGTTCGTGTTCGGAAGGGTGAAATTCGCCGTCCACCTTGATCATGGGCGGTAAACCCACGGTGATCACCAGGTCACTCGCGCCCCGGTCCACCGCCAGGGTCAAGAGATCTACAATATCGGGCGCTTTGAGCATTGTGTCCTCCGCTAGTCCTGTTCTACCAGCACGCCGGGACTTTGGGTGTTCAAGATCGGCATCTGCCACTACTCGTTGGTCTTGGCCATCACTTCCTCGAGCGTGGTGATGCCCTGGAAGGCCTTGGTGATGCCGTCCTCGCGCAGGGTGGCCATACCGCCTTTGCGGGCGATCTCCTTGATCTCGGTGGCGGTCTTGCCGGCCACAATGGCGTGGCGCACGTCGTCGTCAACGACCATCAGCTCGTGGATGGCAGCGCGACCCTTGTAGCCCGTGCCGTTGCAGCGCTCGCAGCCGGTGCCCTTGTAGAGCACCTTGCCCTTGATGTCGCTCTCGCGCAGCTCGAGGCGCCGCAGCACGTCGGGGTCGGGCACAACCTCCTGCTTGCAGTTTTCGCAGATCCGCCGCACCAGACGCTGGGCCAGTACCCCGATCAGCGAAGCCGAGATGTTGAAGGCCTCCACCCCCATCTCGTCCAGACGGGTCACCGCGCCCGCAGCGTCGTTGGTGTGCAGCGTGGCGATGACCAGGTGGCCGGTGAGGGCGGCCTCGGTGGCGATCTTGGCCGTCTCGGAGTCGCGAATCTCACCGACCATGATGATGTCGGGGTCCTGGCGTAAGAAAGAGCGCAGGGCTCTGGCGAAGGTCAGGCCCGCCACCGGGTTGACCTGGGTCTGGTTGATGCCGGGGATCTCGTACTCGACGGGGTCTTCAATGGTGGTGGTGTTTTTGTCGGGGGTAGCGATGCGCTTGAGGATGGAGAAGGTGGTGAAGGACTTGCCCGAGCCCGTAGGCCCGGTGATGAGGAAGATGCCGTAGGGCTTGGCGATGACGTCGGTGAAGCGCTGGAAGACCCCGGTGGCGAAGCCCAACCCCTCGATCTCGGGGATCTCGGAGGCCCGGCGCAACAGGCGCATGACGATCTTCTCGCCGTAGACGGTGGGCAGCGTGGACAGACGCAGGTCGAGGTCGATGCTGCGGTCCTTGTAGCGCACGCGCCCGTCCTGCGGCAGACGCCGCTCGGCGATGTCGAGGTTGGCCATGATCTTCACGCGGCTCGCCAATGCCGGCCCGGCCCCCTTGGGCAGCTTCATGTACTCGCGCAACACCCCATCTACGCGGATGCGCACGACGAGGTCGGTCTGGCGCGGCTCGATGTGGATGTCGGAGGCGTCTTGCAAGAAGGCTTCGCGGATGATGGTGTTGACCAGCTTGACGACCGCGTTGTCGTCGAGGGCGCTGGTATCGACCGTCTCTTCGCGGGCCTGCCGCTTCTTCTCGAACTCCTTGGCCAGCTCGTCGATCTCACCCGACCCGCCGTAGAAGCGCTCGATCAGCTTGGTGATGGCGGCTTCGGTGGAGACGGCGGGGAGGATCTCCTTGCGGGTGATCATCTTGAGGTCGTCGACGGCCAGGATGTTGCGGGGGTCTTTCATCAGCACCACCAAGGTGCTGCCGTTCTCGAGGTGGTGGGGGAAGATGGTGTAGCGCCGCACGGTGGACTCGGGCACCAGCGTGATGACCGAGGGGTCCGGCGGGGTCTCCACGGGGTCGATGTAGGGGTAGCCGAGCTGGGCCGAGAGGCTCTTGGCCAGCATCTCCGGCTTGATCTTGCCCGACTGCACCAGGGTGTCCTCGAGCTTCTTACCTCCCTGGCGCTGCTTGTTGAGCGCGTCCTCGACGTCCTCCTGGGTGATGTAACCCAGCTCGACGAGCACCTCGCCCAGCGGGCGGATCTTGCCCATGCGCCGCTGCACGCTCAGCGCCTCCTGCAACGCCTCGCGCCCGATCTTGCCCTCCTGCACCAGGGCCTCGCCCAAGCGCGACTTCTCGGGATAGGCCTTGGCGAAGAGGGCTTCCCAGGACTTCGGCAGCGTCAGCACGAAGCGCACCGGGCGGGCGATGGCCGCGCGAATGGCCTCGATGTGGCGGACGTCGGAGAGCACGACCAGCACCTGGGTACCGTCCTGTCGCACCGGCACCGCCTGGTAACGCAGGGCGTCGGCCCGCAGCAGCAACGCGGCGACCTCCATCTGCAGCTCGAGGTCGTCGACGCGTTCGCGGAACTCAATACCCGCGCGCTCGGCCAGGACCTGGAAGAGCTGAGACTCGCTGATGGCGCCGCTTTGCAGCAGGATGCGGCCCAACAGCTCGCCAGTCTTCTCCTGCTGCACCAGAGCCTGCTCGAGGGTATCGCGGTCGACGAAGCCCTTTTCCACGAGCAGGTCGCCCAGTCGCATCTCGCTCTCGCTGCTGGGCTTGGGGGCCTCGGGCACGGTCAGGCCGAGTTCGGGGTAGTTCTTGGCCAGGGCGTAGTTGAAGGAGGAACGCGTCGTCTGGTAGGGCTCGATGATCTGCCCGGTGATGTCCTCGAGCTCTTCGAGCACCAGGTTGTCGAGGGGGTTCATCAGCGCCACCCGCAGGCTGCCCCCCTCCAGTGCGAAGGGGATGGCCTCGAGGGTCTTGGCCTTCTCGGCGGGCACCAAGGCCTTGATCTCGGGGGGAATCTCCAGGTTGGCCAGCTCGACCAGGGGCACCCCAAAGGTCTCCTCGATGGCCTGGGCGATGCGGCGCTCGGAGAGCAGGCCCAGCTCGACGATCACGTCGCTGAGGGTACCGCCGACCTCACGGTGCTGTTCCAATGCGCGCTGGAGTTCTTCATCCTCGAGGAGGCCCATGTCCAGCAAAGCCGCCCCGAGTCGCTTGTCACCAATGGTCAGTACGTTCATCCACCCACCTACCCCTATAGTTTGAGAATCAGACGTTCTAAACGCCGTATCAGCTTGGTGTAGCCTAGCTCCTTCTGAGAAATGGGCGTCACCAGAATGGTATAGACCCCGGCCAGGTTGCCCCCCAGCACGTCGGTGAAGACCTGGTCGCCCACCATCGCCACCTGAGAGGGGGACAGCCCTAAGCGTTTGAGCCCCTTGCGAATGCCAAACCAGGGCTTGCCAGCCAGCCCGATGCCCTCTACCCCCAGCTTGGCCGACCAGGCCCTCAGGCGCTTGTGCTGGGCGTTGGACACCAGAAACACCCGGATCCCGGCAGCCTCGAGCGACTTCACCCAGGCGACGAGTTCCTCAGGAGGCTCGCCCTTGAATTTGTAGGGCACTAGGGTGTTGTCCAGATCGAGCAACAAGCCCTTGATCCCCCGCGTTTTTAGCCATTGCGGGGTGATCTCGAGCACCGACGACAGTTGGGCCTTGGGCCTAAGCATCCACCAGTAGTCTAGCGTTACTTCCCCCCAATAGGGGGTCATGCGTCACGCGAGGACACGGGGATGGGACCCACAGCTGCCATACGTCGTACGCATTACGCACCAACGCCTTGTGTACGACTTAAGACGTAATGCGCAAGGCGGCACTCAGTCCCACCGCCAGTTCTTGTACTGCTCACGAAGCTGGGCCTTGAGGAATTTACCCGTGCTGGTGCGGGGAATTTCGCTCACGAAGACGAAGGCGTCGGGGATCCACCACTTGGCGACTTTGGGCTCGAGGAAAGCCCGCAACTCCTCGGGCGTGGCGCTCATGCCCTCCTTCAGCACCACCGCCGCCAGCGGGCGCTCGGCCCACTTAGGGTGGGGAACGGCGATGACGGCGGCCTCCTTCACCGCGGGATGACCCATGAGGGCGTTCTCGAGGTCGAGGCTGGAGATCCACTCCCCGCCCGACTTGATGAGGTCCTTGGTGCGGTCGGTGATCTTGACGTAGCCCTCGGGGTCGATGGTCACCACGTCGCCGGTGCGGAACCAGCCGTCGGGGCTCCACTTGTCACGCTCGCTCTCGAGGCGGAAGTAGCTCTGGGCCACCCAGGGGCCGCGCACCTCGAGCTCGCCCATGCTCTTGCCGTCCCAGGGCACCACGCCGCTCTCGCCCACGGCCCGCACCTCGACCAGCGGGGTGGGGATGCCCTGGGTGGCGCGGTAGGCGTACTGCTCGTCGGAGGAGAGGCGCTTGAGGTGGGGCTTGAGGCGGCTCGTCGTGCCCAGGGGGCTGGTCTCGGTCATACCCCAGGCGTGCAGCACCTTGAGGTTGAAGTGGTCGAAGCCCCGGATCATCGCCTCGGGGGCCGCCGAGCCACCCACCACCATCTCCATGCCGGGCACCAGCTTGAAGCGGGCGGGGTCTTTTTGCAGGGTCTGCAGCACACCCAGCCAGATGGTGGGCACCCCGGCGGTTTTGGTCACGGCCTCGCCTTCGTAGAGCTCGAGCAGGCTCACCGGGTCGAGGTGCGGCCCCGGCAGCACCAGCTTGGACCCCATCATCACCCCGGTGAAGGGCAGGCCCCAGGCCATGACGTGGAACATCGGCACCACCGGGCACAGCACGTCCTGCGCCGAGAGGTTGAGCGCGTCGGGGAGGGCGGAGGCCAGGCTGTGCAACACGGTAGAGCGGTGGGAGTAGACCACGCCCTTGGGTTTGCCGGTGGTACCGGAGGTGTAGCACATCCCCAGCGCCTCGCGCTCCTCGAGCCGGGGGTACTCGAAGTCGCCGCCCGCCCCCGCGATGAACGCCTCGTAGTCGGTGAGCCCCTCGGGCACGGGTTGGCCGCTGAGGGGCACCACGATGACCTTCTCGAGCTTCACCTGATCCTTGATGGCCTCGTAGAGCTTTAAAAGCACGTCGTCGACGATCAAGAAGCGGTCTTCGGCGTGGTTGATGATGTAGGCGATGTCGGAGGGGTGCAACCGCAGGTTGAGGGTGTGCAGCACGCCCCCGGCTGCCGGGATGCCGAAGTAGGCCTCGAGGTGAGCGTAGGTGTTCCACGACAGCGTGGCCACCCGGTCGCCCTTGCGTAAGCCCGCTTTCTGCAGTGCCTCGGCCAGCGCCCGGCTACGCCGGTAGAAGTCGGCGTAGCTGTAGCGGTGCAGGCTCCTGTCGGGCAGACGGGTGACGATCTCCTGCCGACCGAAGAGCTGTCCGGCTCGCTCGAGCAAATGGGGCAGGGTGAGGGGGAAATCCATCATCGTTGACTGCATAGGGCTCTCCTTTGCGAGAAGGCTCCCGCTTTTGGCGTGGACCAAGTGTAAAAAGCCCAAGCCTCGCTGCCAGGGCATTACCTCGCTATTTGGACTCAGGGGTACAAGGGACCAAGCCCACCACCTTATCGCGGTTCTTAGCGCAACAGACGCAGCCCGGCGGGGGTTTGCACCTGGGCGAGGAGTCCGGGAGCAGGGGAAGCCTCGAGTCCCAGTTCCAGCCCCAGCGCTTTCAGCCGGGCCTCGACCCGCTCGGGGTGTGGGTGAAGACCCCTCAGGCCCATCAAGCGGCAAGCGGACTCCGGTAGCCGGGTGGTGGGGTGTGGCGCGTCGCCCCAAGAAATCACGGTGGGGATCAGGCCGTGCTCGAGCAACTGTCCATCGTCGGGGATGGCGATGTCCCACTCGAGGTCGCCCCGGCCCATGCGATGGACTTTGCCCAGCTCGGGAAGTGCTGCGACCACCGCGCGGATGTCGTCGGTGCGGACGACCCAGTGCAGCAGCCGGGGGGACCGCTTCAGCTCGGCCTGAAGCCGGGGATTGTCTAAGCCGAACCAGCGCGGGCGGCCTGGATCGGTACCCTCGGGGTCGATGGCGATGACCTCGAGGTAAACCCCCTCCCCCAGGTTCAGTAGGCTGTTGTGGGTACCCATCTTGAGGTGCCGCCCACCGGGCACGGGTCGCACTCCCAGGGCCCGCTCCACGTAATCGCAGCCCTGCTCGAGGCTGTGGGCGGCAACCACGATGTGGTCGAGACTGAGCTTCACCAGGCCCCCCGGCTGAGGCAGAGCTCCCACAACAAGCAGCCCTCGCACTGCGGCCTGCGGGCGGTGCAGCGGTAACGTCCGAAGAGGATGAGGGCGTGGTGGACGAAAACCCATTTCTCGCGGGGAAACAGGCGCTCGAGGTCGCGGCCTATTTTCTCGGGGTCGCTCTCGCCGGAGAAGCCCAAGCGATGGGCCAGCCGCGTGAGGTGGGTGTCCACCGCGATGCCCGGAACCTTGAAGGCCGCTCCCAGCACAACCGTGGCGGTCTTCCAGCCCACGCCGGGTAGCTGCTGCAGCTTGGCCTTATCCACCGGGACTTCCCCGCCGTGCTCCTCGACCAGCTTGCGCGCCAGCAGCACGAGATTGCGGGCCTTGGCTCGGTAGAGCCCGATGTTCTTGATGAAGGGCTCGACCTCCTCGGGCGTAGCCCGGGCCAGACTGGCGGCGTCGGGGAAGCGGGCGAAGAGCGCAGGCGTGGCCTTGTTCACCGAAGCATCGGTGGCCCTGGCCGAGAGCACGGTGGCGACGAGCAGCTCGAAGGGGTTGCGGTGCTCGAGTTCGGTGGTGGCGTTGGGGTAAAGCCGCTCGAGCACCTCCAGCACCCGCGCGGCTCGAGCCCGTCTGGCCTCGAGCGTTTCCTGGGGAAGAGCCCGAGCCCGCGAGGCTCTGTGGGCGCTGGCCCGACCCGGCTTTGGCTGGGTTGCACTTTTCCCTGTCACGTTCTGAAGTCTATCGCCTTATCCCCCACCCGCCAGCTCCCCCGGATAGCGCAGTCCCCACTGTGCCCGGAAGGCGTCCATGACCTCCATGATGGCGATGGTTTCAGCCAGGGGCATGACCTGCGACTCGAGCCTTCCCGACCGGATGCAGTTCATGGCCTCGATGGCCTGAAACTGGTCGCCATGGCCTTCGTAGGGGCACTCGAGGGCTTCGACCTGCCCATCCCTGTGCAGCAGCAGTCTCTTGGCGCGGTACCAGGGGTTGGGGATCTCGACGTAGCCCTCGGTGCCGTAGAGGTAGGCCGCCATGTTGGTAGGGGTGTGGAGGCTCGAGACCAGCGCCGCCATGCGCCCGTCGCGGTAACCCAGCAGCAAGACGGCCTGCTCGTCCACGCCGGTAGGGCCCAGGTAGACCTGGCTGTCGAGGCGTTCGGGCTTTCCCCAGACCATCGAGGTGAAGGAGAGCGGGTACACGCCCACGTCGAGCAGGGCGCCCCCGGCCAGCTCGGGGTTCAGGAGCCGGTGCTCAGGTCCGACCTGGGCGCGGAAGCCCATGCTGACCTGGATCATCCGCACCTCGCCGATCACCTTCTGCGCCAGCAACTCACGCAGCCGCACCATGTGAGGCAAAAAGCGCGTCCACATGGCCTCCATCAGGAAGAGCCCCTTTTCCCTGGCCTTCTGGGCCATGCGGCGGGCCTCGAGGGCGTTGTGGGCGAAGGACTTCTCGCACAGGACGTGCTTGCCGTGCTCGAGGCACAGCAGGGTGTGGGCGTAGTGGTGGCTGTGGGGTGAAGCCACGTAGATCACGTCCACGTCGGGATCGGCGGCGAGTTCTTCGTAGCTGCCGTAGCGGCGGGGAATGCCCTTCGCTTCCCCAAAGGCGCGGGCGGCCTCGAGGCTCCTCGAGCCCACCGCCAGCAGTTCGGCGCCCTCGAGGCCGCGCAAGGTGTCGGCCAGACGGGCTGCGATGCGCCCGGTGCTCAGAATGCCCCAGCGGATCTTCTCCATTCAGTACGCCTTAGCGAACAGGATCCGCTTGCCATAAGCGCTCGGCTTGCCACAGCGGATACACTTCCCGTGGGCCTCGGGCTCGTCGAAGGGGATGCAGCGGGTAGTGGCGGTGGTCTCGGCCTTGATCTGCCTCTCACACTCCTGGTCGCCACAATGGAAAGCCTTGACGAAGCCCTGCTCGACCTTCTCCTTGAACTCCCCGTAGTCGTTCACTTCCCAAGTGTGGCTGTCGCGGAACTCCAGCGCCCGCCGGTAGAGCGCCTCCTGGAAGGCCTCCAGCCGCTGGGGTAACGTCGCGATGATCTCGCCAAGCTGCACAGTCTCCTTGCCGCCCAGGCGGCTCGCCAGCACGGCGGTGCCCGCTTCCACGTCGCGGGGGCCAATCTCCAGGCGCAGCGGCACGCCCTTGAGCTCCCACTCGTTGAACTTGAAGCCGGGGCTGTACTGGTCGCGGTCGTCAAGGTGAACCCGCACGCCCGCCGCCTTGAGCTCGGCGGCCAGCTTTTCCACCGCCGGCATCACCTGCTCGCGGGTCTCGGACTTGTAGATGGGCACGATCACCACCTGAATGGGGGCGATGCGGGGAGGCAGGATGAGGCCCTTGTCGTCGCCGTGGGTCATGATCACCGCCCCCACCATGCGGGTGGAGAGGCCCCAACTCGTGGTGTGGACGTACTTGTTCTGCTGGTCGCGGTCTTGGAACTGGATATCGAAGGCCCTGGCGAAGTTGGTACCCAAATAGTGGCTGGTGCCCGACTGCAGCGCCTTACCATCGCGCATCATGGCCTCGATGGTGGTGGTGTAGACCGCTCCGGCGAACTTCTCGCTCTCGGTCTTGACCCCCTCCCACACCGGCACCGCCGCCCACTCGCGCGACATCTTGGCGTAGATGCCCAGCATCTGCCGCACCTCGGCCTCGGCCTCCTCCTGGGTGGCGTGGGCGGTGTGGCCTTCCTGCCACAAGAACTCGCTGGTGCGCAAAAAGGGCTTGGTGCGTAGCTCCCAGCGCACCACGTTGCCCCACTGGTTGAGGAGCTGGGGCAGGTCGCGGTAGGTGCGAATCCACTTGCCCCACATGTAGCCGATGATGGTCTCCGAGGTCGGGCGCACGGCCAGGGGTTCCTCGAGCTCCTCCCCGCCCGCATGGGTCACCACCGCCAGCTCGGGCGAGAACCCCTCGACGTGCTCGGCTTCCTTCTGGAAGAAGCTCATGGGGATGAAGAGGGGAAAGTACGCGTTGGCGTGCCCGGTAGCTTTGAACATGTCGTCTAGGACGCGTTGAATATTTTCCCACAGGCCAAAGCCATAAGGCCTGATGACCATCGTGCCGCGCACCGGGCCATAGTCCACCAGTTCGGCTCGCAGGATGACTTCGTTGTACCACTCGTTGAAATCTTGGCTTTGCGGGGTCAGGCCTTTTTCCTTCGCCATACCGCAACATGATAGCCCACTAGCGGGTAGCTTACGGCGGTATTAGGGCTGCGTCGCGACCGGCTGTTACTTTGAGCAACGCACCGCTTCATGTCGCTCCATCCCGACCCCGATGCGAAAAGCCCATTACCGAGGCCATTCCCGAGGCGCACCCGGTAAGTAACCCCGATCTGGCCACCGCCATCACCCAAACTGGAGCTGACGTAGCCCAGAATGAGCTGGGCTTGCATGGGGAGGGGATAAAGGGTCACGGCACCCACGTCGCGGGCATTGTGGGGGCCAATGGCGCGGTCAAGGGTGTAGCTCCCGCGATCAGCTTTGGGTAGCCATATCATCAAGCGCCGGTACTTCAACAAGGTTACCGAAACCCGTGAAGTACTCGATGGGCAATACATCCTTAAGATCAAAGTACTCAAGGCTCTAGGCTACGAAACCGTAGATGCCCACTGGGAGACCTGGACCTCGCCGGTCATCACCATCGACCGACCCTGAAGCCTGTCTTTTTCGGCCCCCCGGTCCTGGGGGGCTATTCTTTTTAGCTCTGCGCGGCGCGCAGGGCCTCGAGGGCTACGTGGGGAAAGGCGGCGGGCCGGAGGCGGAGTGGCAAAACCAGATGCTGGTCTATGGCTTTGGCTAAACTCCAGCGCATCGAGTCCATCGCCCATAAGGCCCCAAAGGGGTGGTGGCGGCAGCAGGGCCCGTGCGTTCTGACGCCGCCAGTGAGCAAAAGCGTGGCACACGCTTCCCGATCGCCTCGTTAGAATAGGCCGCATGAGCCTGTTCCCGATCCTCGAGGAGATCTCCCAGTCCACCCCTAGCAAGATCCTCTTCGTCGTGCTCGACGGGGTGGGTGGCCTGCCTCGGCAGCCGGGCGGCCCCACCGAGCTCGCCGCCGCCAGCACCCCCAACCTCGATGCCCTGGCAAAGCAGTCCATGCTGGGCCTGCAATACCCTGTGGCTCCGGGCATCGCGCCCGGCTCCGGTCCCGGCCACCTCTCGCTCTTCGGCTACGACCCCATCCGCTACCAGGTGGGCCGGGGGGCGCTCTCGGCCATCGGCATCGGGGCCGAGTTCCGCGACGGCGACGTGGGGGTGCGCGGGAACTTCGCCACCCTCGACGCCTCGGGCCGCATCACCGACCGCCGCGCGGGGCGGCCTAGCAACGAGGAGAACGCGCGGGTGGTGGCCAAGCTCCAGGCCGCCATCCAGGAGATCGATGGGGTCAGGGTACGCTTCTACACCGAAAGCGAGCACCGCTTCGTGGTGATCCTCTCGGGGGCCGAGCTGGGCGAGAGGGTCTCCGACACCGACCCTCAGAAAACCGGCGTGCCCCCCCTGGAGTCCCGCGTCCACCACCCTGGCGACGCGGCCAGCGCCCGCACCGCCACCGTGCTCAACGCCCTCAGCGCCCGCATCCGCGAGGTGCTCAAGGACGAGCCCACCATCAACGCAGCCCTCTTCCGCGGCATCTCCGAGCGGCCCAAGTTCCCCTCGATGCAGCAAATCTACAAGCTCAATCCCGCCTGCGTGGCCTCCTACCCCATGTACAAGGGCGTAGCCAGCTTGGTGGGGATGAAGGTGCTCGAGGTCGTGGGTGAGGAGGATGCCCTCCAGGGCAAGGTGAAGGCCCTGCAGACCCACTGGTCCGAGCACGACTTCTTCTACCTGCACTTCAAGAAGACCGACTCCACCGGTGAGGACGGCGACTTCGAGGAGAAGGTGCACAAGGTCGAACTTTTCGACCACCTGCTGCCCGAATTGCTGGCCCTCAAGCCCGACGTACTGGTGATCACCGGCGACCACTCCACCCCCAGCGTGCTCAGGGCCCACTCCTGGCACCCGGTCCCGGTGCTGCTATACGGCCCTTACCTGCGCAACGACCCCGCCCAGCGCTTCACCGAGGACGAGGCCGCCCGGGGCACCTTAGGCACCCTGCGCGGCACCGACCTGATGCCCCTGATGCTGGCCCACGCGGGCAAGTTGCAGAAGTTCGGAGCCTGAGCTCACTCCCATCTGGCCTTTTGCCTTTCACCGATAGCCAGCAACCGATTGCACTGCCCACATTTACGCTGCACCGCGTACAGCGCCAATTGCCGCCTACAACCGCATGTGGCTGTAGGCGGTATTCGTGTGAGTCTCTCCGGGGTGACTTTGTCACCCCGGCTGCTTCAGGCTTGCCAGTCCCCCGCCAGCAGCAGCTCGACTTCCTCCTTGTGGCCGGTCTCGTCGGCGATGAAGCCCTGCAGGTCGTTGGCCAGGCCATAATCACCCAGGGCCTCGGCCTGCTTCATGCGCTCGACGTAGCGGGCGATGGTATCCTCCTCAGCGCGCAGCACGTTCTGCAACATTTCGCGGATGCTGGAGGCAGCAGGCACCTCCGCCGGGCGGGTGGTGGGTTTACCTCCCAGGGCCACGATCTTGCGGGCCAGATAGCGGGCGTGCTTGGTTTCGTCGGCGATCTCGCCCTCGAAGAACTCGTGCAGGTGAGCGCGGTGGATGCCTTTGACCTGGGCAGAGTACGTCAGGTACATGATGACGGCCTGCAATTCACCGGCCAAGTCGGTATTGAGGCCCTCCAGTAGAGCCGCCTTCGCCTGCTCAATCTTGGTTTGCATACTGCCCCCCTTTCACACACAATCATACTCGCTCTCACCGGAAGAAGAGCCCGGCACACCCCGGCTGGGCCATAGTACATAAATCCGAGTGATTTACTTGATTTTTGGTCGGCTTCGAGGTAGGCTCGTAGGCGAGTCTGGCTATGAGACTGCATCCTCCTTCCAGCGAAATCGGGCCCTCCGACGTCCTGGCCGAGGCCCAGCGGCTCATGGCCTGCATCCGCGAGAGCTCCTTGTGGAGCGCCGAGCTCCCCTGTTCCCAGGCCCGCCAGAACCGCTTCTTTCTGCGCAACCAGGTCCAGGTGCGCCTGGCCGATGCAGGCAAAGCCCTCGAGATCATCCGACAGAGCCTGGAGGGGCACAAGTGCAGCCCCCAGGCAGCGGTGGAGGCAGCCTACCAGGTTCTGATTCGCCTGGCCCGGCTGTGGCGCGAGTTGGAAGAGGCCAAAGGCCACGGGCAAAAAACGGCAAGCAAGGCCTTCGGCCCTTGACCCCCGACGCCAAGTTCAACCCCCGGATATATCCGGGGGTTGAACAAAACGAGGAGGCTTCAGAAAGAGAGCTTCAGGCCAGCGCGCACCCCGAAGCGGAGGCTGAGGTTGTCGCCGAGGCCGGGATTGCCCTCGAGGTAGAGCCCAAAGTTGCGCGAGAAGTTGAAGCCCGCGCCCAGCAGCGCGTCACCGTAGACCGGCACGATATTGGGGTTGGTCGAGGAGGCGTCGTAGCGCACGCCCAGACCCAGGTAGGGGTCGAAGAAGCCGCCACGGTTGAAGTTGCGCACCAGGTAGGCATTGACGTTGATGGCGCCGTTTCCGAGGTTGTAGTCCGCACCCACGCGAGGGCCAAAGCCCAGGATCACGTCGTGTACGCCGATGAAGCCGCCGACGCTGATCACCTGCTCGATGGGACCACTGACCATGGGCTCGACGGGGTAGGAAGCCCCCAGGCCGAAGTACATGCGGGGCAAGGGGGCGGGGGCGGGAGCCGGGGGTGTGGCTTCAGGCTGAGCAGGCTGGGGAGCAGGCACGGGTTGGGGCGGGGGAACGGGCTGGACGGCAGCGGCCTTGAGGGTATCCACCTCACCCTTGAGGGTATTGACCTGATCGTTGAGCGCCTTGATCTGGTTGTTGAGCTCCTTGGCCAGGCTTTCCAGCGCCTCCAGACGAGCCTGCTGGCTGGATTCCTGCTCAGCGGTGGTGGGCGCCGGCGCAGGGGTGGGGGCGGGCTGGGCCTGGGCCGCGGCGACCTTCTTGAGCTCTTCCTCCAAAGCGGCGATGCGGGCCTCCAAGGCGCTGGTATCGACGGTGGGAGCCGGGGCGGGCTGGGCCTGGGCCGCGGCGACCTTCTTGAGCTCTTCCTCCAGAGCGGCGATGCGGGCCTCCAAGGCGCTGGTATCGACGGTGGGGGCCGGGGCGGGCTGGGCCTGGGCCGCAGCCAGTTGCTGAAGTTGGGTCTCGAGGGCCTGGAGCTTGGCGTCTTGGGCAGTGTTGGCCTCGGTGATGCCGGCGATCTGCGCCTTGAGGTCGGAGAGTTCCTTGCTCACCTCCTCCATGGCCTTGTCGATCATGGCCTGGTCCTGTGGCGTGGTGGGCTGGTTGGGGCAGCGCCCGCCCAGCTGGATAAAGCGGTAGAAGATCAAGGCCGCCTGGTAGCGGGTCAGGTTCTGGTTACCCCGAAAAGTCCCGTCCTCGAAGCCCTGGATCAGCCCGCACTGGGTGATGAAGTCCACGGCCTCCTTGGCCCAGTGACCCGCCGGAACGTCGCGGAAACTGGGAGTCGATTGCTGCACTGCAAGAATCATGCCCAGGCCGAATGCGCCCATAACCGCGGCGCGAACCAATGGTTTGTGCATATCGTTCCTCCTAGAGCGCGTCATAGCCAAGCCCGAAGGCAGCTCGCTGCTGACGCAATCGCTCTAAGTCAAGGTGTACTCGTGGGGACTGAAAGGAATTAGAGGACTATCTGATGGTGGAATTGGGCAAACTCTGCAATGCGCCTCATATATGAGAGAATTGCCCGACCCGGCGATCTGCGCGACTTCGATGCTCTCGGTGTTGGCGAAGAGGAAAATGGCTATAAACCGGGTATATCTTTTGATTAAGGCGACTCCCTTGCCCTAAACGGAGCATTAAGAAGCAATCCCCGCCGAAGCAGGGTTAGCGCCAAAGCTGCGGAGGCCTGCGGCGTTTCCAGCGGCGGGGAAGCAGTCGCTGCCAGGCGTAGCCGAGCGCCGCGAGGGCTGCCCCGATCAAACCCAGCACCCAGATCGTGGTAAAGATCCAGACCGCCAGAAACAAACCGATGATCAAGGCCAATCCAATACCCGCCCAGACCAGGGGGCCGCGGGGCATGCCAGACCAGTAGGCTTTCACGCTCTTCAGGGTAGGCAATAACCAGGGGCGCGAATGCTAGGCCGCTCTCATTTGGGCCTCGTGCACGCGCTCGAGTTGCCACCATCGAGCGTTTAGTGTCTTGCGCTTCACCTGAACTTCGCCAGCAGGTTGCGCGCGATGATGACCTTGAGCACCTCGGTGGTGCCCTCACCGATGCGCATGAGGCGGGCGTCGCGCCAGTAGCGCTCGACGGGATACTCCTTGATGTAGCCGTAGCCGCCGAGCACCTGGATGGCCTCGTCGCAGGCCTTCACCGCGACCTCGGAGGCGAACATCTTGGCCTGCGCGGCCTCCGTGCCGAAGGGACGGCCCGCGTCGCGCAGCTCGGCGGCGCGCAGGTAGAGCAGGCGGGCGGCCTCGAGGTCGGTCGCCATCTCGGCGAGCTTGAAGCTCACGCCCTGGAACTCGGCGATGGGCTTGCCGAATTGCTCGCGCTCGAGCGCATACTTCGCGGCGAACTCGAGCGCGGCCCGTCCCAACCCCACTGAAAGCGCGGCGATGCCAATGCGACCGCCCTCGAGCACCTTCATCACGTCGTAGAAGCCCTTACCCCGCTCACCTATGAGCGCATCCTTACCCACACGCAAATCCTCGAAGATGAGCTGGGCGGTGTCGGAGGAGTACAGGCCGAGCTTCTCTTCCTTGCGGCCTATCCGCAAGCCCTCCGCCGGGCGGTAGAACACGAAGGCCGAAAGCCCCAGGTGTTTCTTGTCGGGGGCAGGCGCGGGGTCGGTGCGGGCGTTGATCACGTAGACCCCGGCCACCGACCCCTGGGTGATGAACTGCTTGGAGCCGTTGATCACGAAGCCTTCAGGGGTCTCCTCAGCCCGCGTGCGCAGCGCAGCCGCGTCCGAGCCTGAGCCCGGCTCGGTCAGGCCCCACGCCCCCAGCACCTCGGCCATAGCCAACCTGGGCAGGAATTCCCGCTTCTGGGCCTCACTCCCAGCGGTCAGGATGTGGCCGATGCACAGCGAGTTGTGCGAAGCCACGGTAAGCCCTAGTGAGCCGTCCACCGCGCCAATCTCTTCGATGATGCGGGTGAACATGCGGGTCGTGAGCCCGGCACCACCGTACTGCTCGGGCACGTTGGCCCCCATCACCCCCAGCTCGCCCAGCTTCTTGACGATCGCCAGTGGGAACTCCCCCGTGCGGTCACGCTCGGCGGCCCCGGGAGCCACCTCGGCCTGCAAGAAGTCACGCAGCGCGCCGATGATCTGGCGCTCCTCGGGGCCTAGTTCAAACCACAGATCGCGGGATTTTTCGGTGAGCAGCATCCTGACCTCCAAAAAACATAACGCTTTACAAACATCATAACGTAAAAACGTCATATATCAATGACCGGGGTAGGCCGTACGCAAATGGCTTCTCGCCCACACCCCCTGCGCAAAGCACCTCGAGCCGACCACGTCCCCGACGAAATTCGCTCCGTAGTTGTGGCGCTTGGTGATTGGGCAAATCCCCTTGTCATCCCCTCGTGCTATAGTGAGGACGCCGTGAGACATCCCCAAGAGCCAAGGCTTTCCCCATTGGGGAAGGAAGCTCACGCCCCATGGAGGAATAGCTGAATGCAGATCGAAGCTGGTGCCATCGTTGAAGGCCGCGTGACGCGGATCATGGATTTTGGGGCTTTCGTGGAGTTGCCCAACGGTGAGTCGGGGTTGGTCCACATCTCGCAGATCGCCCACGAGTTCGTCAAGAACGTGCGCGACCACCTCTCCGAAGGCGAGGTGGTGCAGGTGTTGGTGCTGGGCCGCGACGAGAAGGGCCGTCTGGATCTCTCCATCAAAGAACTCACCCCCGCGCCCGTCGAACCCCCGCGTCCCAAGCGCCTGCCGCGCCAGGCCCCCGAGTTCGAGAACAAGCTCAAGAGCTTCTTGCGCGGTTCGGGCGGAGGCGGCTTCGGCGGCGGAGGCAGCAAGAAGCCCGGCAAGGGTAAAGGTGGCCGCGGACGGCGCTAACGACACCTGTCGAATTCCTGCCCGCCCTACGGGGCGGGTTTGGTGTTTGGGAAAGCGGAAAGCGATGAGCCGTCATACCAGATTCGGTTAGTTCGTCACCGAATGGTGACGAACTAACCCGACCGAAGGGAGTGCTCTAGGATTCAAAAAGATAGCCCCTGGGTTTTTGGTTTTGAAGAGTATCTTTTTGAATCCGGTATCAGCTCTGCCGGACCCCCTCGAGCCACCCCAGCAACTTTGCGAGCGGCTTGGTGTTGAGGACCTGCGCGGGTTCCAACCAGGCACGCTGGGCGGTGCCCACCGCCAACTCCATGAAACGCAGGTGGTCGATCTGGTGGGCATCGGTAGATAGGGAGATCATCACCCCCATCTCCCCCGCCTGGCGGGCCAGCACGTCGGGCAGGTCCAGGCGGTCGTAGTAGCCGTCGATCTCTACGGCCTTGCCCAGCGATTTAGCCCGAGAAAAGACCTTCTCTCAAGAGGGCACTCAGCAGGGCTTTTCCGCCCCCTTGCGGGCGTAGAAGTGCCAGTTGAACCCAGCACACAAGGCGTAGAAGGCCGAAAGACCAAAGAGGAAGGGGGCTGGCGAGCCGGCACGGGCGAGCACCCAGGCGATCATAACCGAGAAGAGGAAAGGCCCGTAGGCAGCCACCGCCGCAGTCCAGCCGATCACTCCCCCCGCCTTGCGCGGCGGGAAAATCATGGGGATCTGCTTGAAGGTGCTGGCATTGCCAATGCCCGCGAAGAAGAAGAGGGAGAGCATCAGCCCTACGAAGAGGGGGAATTCGGCAAGCGAGTTAGGAGTGACGAAGAAGCCGAGGGCGAGCGCGCTCCCCAAAAGTCCCAAGGTGCTTATCTGGGTGAGGACAGCCCCACCCACCCGGTCGGCCACCGGACCAAAGGCAACCCGAAGAAGCGAGCCCACCAAAGGTCCGAGGAAGGCGTAGGTCAAAGGGTCGGGAGCCCCCTCGAAGCGGCCGTAGAGCTGCCGGATCAAGAGAGGAAACACTGCCGAAAGACCCGAGAAGGAGCCGAAGGTGGCGATGTACAAGAGGGTCATCACCCAAGTGTGCTTGTCGCGGAAGATGTCGAATTGCTCACGGAAGTTGGCCCGCACCGGCACGCTCTTGAGGAGGTTCCAGGCCAAGAAGGCCCCAAGCAGGAGAAAAAGCGTCCAGACCAAAGCGGCATTGTGCAGCCAGATGGGGTTGGAGGCCTCGCCCTTGATGAAGGTCTGGGGAATGCCCAGGCCCAAAAGTCCGGAGAGGAAGAGGGGGAAGCCCACCACCCAGGGGGCGATGAACTGGACGATAGAGACCCCGAAGTTGCCGAGGCCGGCTTGGAGGCCCAAGGCGGTTCCCTGAAGCCTCTTGGGGAAGAAGTAGCTGGTGGAGGGCATGAAGCCCGAGAAGTTGGCCCCGCCCAAGCCGGCTAAGAGGGCCAGGAGCAGCATGACCCAGTAGGGCGTATGAGGGTTACCGATGGCATAGCTCCAGCCCAGCACCGGGATGAGAAGGAGGAGGGTGGAGAGGGTGACCAGGTGCCGGGTACCCAAAATGGGGGGCAGGAAGGTCCAGACGATGCGAAGCGTACCTCCGGCCAGCCCCGGCATGGCAGTGAGCCAGAAGAGCTCGGTAGTACTGAAGCGAAAACCGATGCCGGGCAGACGGACCACGATGGCTGAGACCATGAACCAGACGATAAAGGAGAGCGTTAGGTTGAAGGTGGTGATCCAGAGGGTGCGCCAGGCCAAAGGCTGCCCCACCCCCTTCCAGAAGGCAGGGTCCTCCGGCTCCCAGCGCTCGAGCCAGGTGGCATTTTTTGTAGAGATACGAAAAGCCATCAGTGTTCTCCTTGGTACTCAAAGCGGTTCTTGAGCTCCGGAGCAGCCTGCTGCAACAGCGAGAGCACGGTAAGGTGCATCCAGATGGCGCTTAGGAGGGTCAGGAGGAAGAGGATGAGGAAGGTGGTCTGGGGCAGGCCGGTAAAGGCCTGGGCGTAAGCGAAGAGCGGGGGCAGAAGGAAGCCGCCCAGCGCTCCCAGCATCCCCACCAGGCCCCCTACCGCGCCCACGTCTTTGGGAAAGTACTCGGGGATGTGCTTGTAGACGGCGGCCTTGCCAATGCCCATACCCACGCCGATGAGGAAGACCGAGAAGGTGAATGGCCAGAGCGTCATCGTGTAGCGCATCACCTCGCGCAGGCCGTCGGCCTCGTACTTAGTAGGCAGGTAGAGCACGATATGTCCGTTGGGCATCATCAAGATGCCGCTGGCGAGCAGGATGATGCCGAAGGTCCAGTACATCACCCGCCGTGCGCCGAAGCGATCGGAGAAGTAGCCGCCCACAGGGCGCAAGAGCGAGGCCGGAAAGATGAAAAGCGCCGTGAGCAGCGCGGCCTGGTAAAGGGGCAGGCCAAAGACGTCTACGTAGTACTTCGGCAACCAGGCCGACAGCGCCACATAGGCCCCGAAGACCACCACGTAGTACAGGCTGAAGCGCCACACCCGCACGTACCTAAGGGGCCTCAACATCTCTGCGAGGGGGCGGCCCTGGCCGGGTTTTTTGTCCTGGCGGGGGGTGAATAGCCACATGGCCAACCCCATCAGGATCAGCAAAACGGCATAGAAGAAGGGCACAAAGCGCCAACCACCCGGCACCAGGCCGCCCAGGTATCCGGCGGCGGGTACCGAGGCGATAATGGCCGGACCGATGAACTTGGTAACGCTAGCCCCCACGTTGCCCGCGCCGAACACGCCCAAGGCAAAGCCCTGCTGTTCACGGGGAAACCAGGCCGAGTTCCAGGCGATCCCTACGCTAAAGGCGTTGCCGGCGAAACCCACCAAGAAGGCGTAGAGCAGCAGCGCCTGGTAGCTGCTGGCCTGGGAGACCAGGTAAGCGGGAATGGCGGTGAGGAAGAGCATGGTGGTGAAAACCACCTTGCCGCCGTAGCGGTCCGTCAAGATTCCGGCCACAAGACGCCAGATAGAACCGTTGAGGATGGCCACCGCCGACAGCCAGCTAAGCTGCACGTCACTGAGCCCAAACTCCTTGCGAATGGGGATGCCCAGTACCCCGAACATCAGCCACACCGCGAACATCAGCGTGAAACCGAGGGTGGAGAGGGTGAGGACCTCGAGCCGGGCCCTGCGCTCGGAGGGAGCTGCAGGAGCGCTAGTCTGCACCATACGAACCTCCTTTGTCCTGCATGATGGGCTGTGGCTTAGAGGCGGGCACGGGTTGGGCCACCGCGGGCGGGGTAGCCCGCAGGCGGCGCTTGCGTCGCAGCCAGATCACGATCTGCCAGGGCCGCCACAAATAGCCCAGTGGCACGGTGATGATGTGGATGAGCCGGGAGAAGGGAAACACCGCTACCAGCAGCCAGAAGTTGAAGACGTGAAGCCGGATCCAGAAGGGCAGGTCGGCGACGAGTTCGGGGCGCGGCTGGAGGGTAAAGATGCTCCAGAAGTAGGGGGTAAATACCGCCGGGAACCAGTAGGAGCCGAAGCGGTAGGCGCCCGCGGTGATGATGCCGGTGATGATGGAGACCAGCAACAGCAGCAACACCACGTAGTCCATGGGGGTGGAGACCACCCGCACACGGGCGTCGCCCAGGCGGCGCGCCAGCAGGATCCACACGCCCACGCCCGCCCACAGCGCCAGGGCCAGGCCGGTGATCTCCAGCAGGTACAACCGCAGGGGCACCGCGTTCCACAACAGCAGCCCCTTGGGCAGCAGCACCGCCAGCAGGTGCCCACCCAAAATCAGCACCAGCCCCCAGTGCATGGCGGTGGAGCCGAAGTAGAGCTTGCGTGCCTCGAGCAACTGGCTCGACTGGGCCGAGACCGAGAAGGGCCGCCCGCGCATGCGGATCACGCTGACCACCACCGCCAGCGCGAGCGCGACGTAGGGGAAAACCAAAAAGAGCAGGGTATTCCAGTTCATCGGATACCTCCTCCGGGGGAGGATTGAGCGCCGAGGGAGGGCCAGGAGCTGCGCTGCGCCTGGCTCTGGCCCTTGGCTCTGGGAAGCTCCCGCACCGCCTGCCGCACCGCCTCGAGCAGGTGCAGGTAGGGGTTGTCCGGCTCCAGGGTCTTGAGGGTCTTGTGCATCGCCGCGAGCGCGGGCTCGAGCAGCTCCATCAGCTCGGGTAGCGGCTCGGCGGCAATGGCCAGGTAGGAGAGCACCACCGCCAGGTGGTCGGGCAGTTCGCCGCGCAGCTCGAGGCCCAGCTCCCGCATCCCGCGGCTCAGCGCGGCCATGAAGGCCCCGCGGCGGTAGTCCTCGCCGTAGACCGCGAAGCCCACGTAGGGCGCGAAGAGCGGCGAGAGGTCGAGGGTGCGGGTGTGCAGCTCCTCGCGCTCGGAGAGCTTGAGCTCTGAAACGGCCTTGAGGAAGCGCTCGAGGTGGAGCTTGGCCGGGCTATGGGGCAGGGAGTGGGTCTGCTCCCACAGCACGCCCAGGCTGCCCTGGCGCGGGTACTCGAAGGCCAGCGCGAGGGTCTTGAGGGTGGGGTTGGGGCTCATGCCATCCCCTCACTCGCCCCGCTGGGGGGGCTGGATGTAGCCCAGGCCCACCTCGCCTTTGTGGGCCAGCGGGTCGTTGTAGAGCTCGGCGGCCGCCTCGCGGTGGTAGGGTGGGATCACGAAGCGCTCCTCGAGGGTGGGCAGGGTGGTGAGCTCGTAGATGGCCTCGGCCTCCTCCAGGCTGGTCCCGGCGGCCTCGAGCAGCGCCAGGGTCTGGGCATCGACCTCCCCGTAGACGCTTTGGCGGCGCTTGAGGATGCGCACGGCCAGCATCTTCTTGAGGATGGGCTCGATGAGTGCGACGTTTCCGGCGGCGAAGAGGTTGGCGAGGTACTCCAGCGGCAATCGGGCCTTGTCCAGGTTATCGAAAAGCTCGAAGTCCATGCGCTCGGGCGGCAGGTCGAGCTTGATCAGGCCACGCTCGAGGGTGCTGACGACGGGCGAGAGCGGGGGGATGTAGAACATCATCGCCAGCGTGCGGTACTCGGGGTGCAGCGGCAGGGCCAGCTTCCACAGCTTGACGAACTTGTAGGCCGGGGAGTTCTGGGCGGCCTTGATCCACTCGTCATCGAGGCCCCCCTCCTTGGCGGCGGCGATCACGGCGGGGTCGAAGGGGTCGAGGATGGCCTCGCGCTGGGCTTCGACCAGCCGCTCCTTTGGGGCGCTGGCGGCGGCGTAGATCTTGTCGGCGTCATAGAGCAGCACCCCCATGTAGCGGATGCGGCCCACGCAGCTATGGGCGCAGGCCGGGGCCTGGCCGGTCTCGAGGCGCGGGAAGCAGAGGATGCACTTCTCGCTCTTGCCGCTGGCCCAGTTGTAGTAGACCTTCTTGTAGGGGCAGGCCGCCACGCACATGCGCCAGGCCTTGCACTTGTTCTCGTTGACCAGCACCACCCCGTCCTCGGCGCGCTTGTAGATGGCCCCGCTGGGGCAGGCCGCCACGCAGGCGGGGTTGAGGCAGTGGTTGCAGATGCGCGGCAGGTAGTTGAAGACCACCCGCTCGATCTCGTGCATCTGGGCCTGGATGTCGGGATCCACGCCCTGCCAGTTGGGGTCGTTCTTGGCGTAGAGGTTGGAGCCTCCCAGGTCGTCGTCCCAGCTCGGGCCGGCCTCGATCTGGATGGGCTCGCCCGTGACCATCGAGATGGGGATGGCGGTGGGCTGATCGGTGCCCTCAGGGGCGCTGAAGAGGTCCTGGTAGCGGAAGGTGTAAGGCTCGTAGTAGTCGTCGAGGGTGGGCAGAGCGGGGTTGAAGAACAGCCTGGAGAGCCCCCGCGCCCTCGAGTGCAGGCGCAGCTCGAGCTCGCCGTTCTTCAGCTCCCAGCCACCCTCAAAGCGCTCCTGCTCTTCCCAGCCGGTGGGGTAGCCCGTGCCGGGGCGGGTCTCGACGTTGTTCCACCACATGTACTCGGTGCCCCGTCTATCGGTCCAGAGGTTCTTGCAGGCCACTGAACAGGTGTGGCAACCGATGCACTTGTCGAGGTGGAAGAGCATGCTCATGTGGGCTCGGACGTTCATTTGGTCTCCTTTGGCTCTGTGTGGGGCCGGGCCTCAGACCCGGCCCCACGAGTCACCACTGCGGCTCCTCGATGCGCCGCACGTAGACGAAGGTGTCGCGGTTGACCCCGGTGGGCCCCCAGTAGTTGAAGGCGTAGGTGAACTGGGCGTAGCCGCCCGACATCAGCACCGGCTTGAGGCGGGCGCGGGTGAGGGAGTTGTTCATGCCCGCGCGCTTGCCGCGCAGGGGGCTCTTGGGGATACCCACGGTGCGCTCGGTGGCGTGGTAGACGAAGACCGTGCCCCTGGGGATGCGGGCCGAAACGATGCAGCGCTGCACGAAGACGCCGTTGTCGTTGAAGACCTCGACCCAGTCGTTGTCGGCGATGCCCATCTCAAGGGCGTCCTTGTCGTTGAGCCACACCGGGTAGCCCCCGCGCGAGAGGGTCATCATGCGGTGGTTCTCGGAGTAGGTGGAGTGGATGCTCCACTTGCCGTGGGGGGTGATGTAGTTGAGCAGCTTGCCCTGGGCCTCCGCCGCGCTCTTCTCGGTCTCCATCAGCATGGTGTGGTCGGGACGGGGCTTGTAGGTGGGCAGGTGCTCGCCCCAGGCCAGGTAGCCCGGGTGGTCGAGGTAGAAGTGCTGCCGCCCGGTGAGGGTGCGCCAGGGGATGAGCCGCTCGACGTTGAGGGTGTAGGGGCTGTAGGCGCGCCCCTGGTTGATCAAGCCGCTCCAGGTGGGCGAGGTGAGCATGCGCCTGGGCTGGGCTACGATGTCCTTGAAGCCGATGCGCACGTCGCGCACGGGCTCGGCCAGGTCGGTGAGCTTCTGCCCGGTCTTCTTCTCCTCGTCCTTGAAGGCGCGGTAGGCCAGCTCGCCGTTGGAGACGGGGTCGAGGAAGAGGATGGCCTCGGCGACCTCACGGGCCTCCTCGAGGCTCGGCAACACCCGCCCATCGAAGGAGCGCCCCTGGCGCCGGGCGAGTTCCTGGTAGAAGTCCTGCACCGGGATCGACAGCCCGTGCATCCCCACCCCGTTCTGCTCCACCACGGGGCCCAGGGTGACCATCTTCTCGTAGAGCTTGCTGTAGTCACGCTCGACGACGCGGAACTTGGGCATGGTCTTGCCGGGGATGGCCTCCACCTCGCCCCGCTTCCAGTCCTTGTCGCTGGGCTGGGCCAGCTCGTCGGGGGTGTCGTGCTGCAGGGGCAGCATCACCACGTCCTTGACGGGCTCGGGGAAGTGGGGCTTGGCCAGCTCACAGACCTTCTGGGCGATGGCCTTGTAGATCTCCCAGTCGGGCTTCGACTCCCAAGCCGGGGGAACTGCCGCCTGCATGGGGTTGATGAAGGTGTGCAAGTCGGTGGTGTTGAGGTCCTCCTTCTCGTACCAGGTGGCCGCCGGGAGCACGAGGTCGGAGTACAGCGCCGAGGTGTCCATGCGGAAGTTGAGGTCGACGACCAGGTCGATCTTGCCCTCGGGGGCCTGCGGGCGGTACTTGACCTCGCTCACCCAGCCCTTGGCTTGCTCGGGGGCGATGGCGTTGGTGTGGGTGCCCAGGTAGTGGCGCAGCATGTACTCGTGGCCTTTCATGCTGGTGCCGATGGCGTTGCCGCGCCAGATGAACCAGGTGCGCGGCCAGTTGGAGGGGGCGTCGGGGTCGTCGATGGCGAACTCGAGCTTGCCGCTCTTGAGCTGCTCGACCACGTACTGCACGATCTCGGCGTCGGTTTTGGCGCCTTTGGCCTGGGCCTCGCGCACGACCTCGAGGCTCGAGCGGTTGAACTGCGGGAAGAAGGGCAGCCAACCCTTGCGCACCGCGCGGGCCTGGTGGTCGATGGTGTGGTCGGCGAGGCGCTCCTCCTCCCGGCCCGGCAGGCTGTCGTAGTCGCGGTAGCCGCGCTCGTAGCGCCACTGGTCGGTGTGGACGTAGTGGAAGCTGGGGGTGTTCTGCTGCCGGGGGGCCATCCCCCAGTCGCCGGCGAAGGCGATGGGGCCCCAGGAAGCCTGATTGGCCAGCTTCTCCTGGCCCACGTAGTGCGCCAGCCCGCCGCCGTTGACCCCCACGCTGCCGGTGAGCATCAGGGCCACGATCCCGGCGCGGTAGAGCAGGTTGTTGTGGTACCAGTGGTTGGCCCCGGCCCCGATGATGATGAGGTTCTTGCCCTTGGTCTTCTCGCCGTTGTCGGCCCACTCGCGCGCGAAGCGGATCACGGTGTCGCGGTGGATGCCGGTGTACTTCTCCTGCCAGGCGGGGGTGTAGAGCCCTTCCTCGTCGTCGTAGCCCCGGGGATAGGCCCCGCCCAGGCCCCTCTCCACGCCGAACTGGGCCAACAGCAGGTCGAAGACGGTGGTGACCGCCACCCGCTCGCCGTCCTTGGTCTGGACGTACTTGACCGGAACGCCGCGCTCGAGCGTCTTGCCGGTGGTGAAGTCGTCGAACTCGAGCAGTCGCACCTCGTCGGCCTGGTCGCGGAAGGAGAGCAGCGGGTCGATGGGCTGGCCGCTGGTGGGGTCCTTGAGCTCGAGGTTCCACTGCCCCTTCTCGCTCTGCCAGCGGAAGCCGATGGTGCCCCCGGGCATGGCGGGCCCGCGCTGGGCGTCCCACATCAACAGCTTCCAGTCGCCGTTCTCGACGTCCTTGTAGGCCTCGAGGCGACCCGCCCGTAGGTAGCGCCCCGGCCTGCGGCCCGCGACCTCGACCAGGAAGGGGTTGTCGGTGTAGCGCTTGAGGTAGTCGCTGAAGTAGGGCACCTGCCGCAGGACGTAGTACTCCTTGAGCAGCACGTGGTTGACCGCCATCCAGAAGGCGGTGTCCTGACCGGGGTTGGAGGGGATCCACCAGTCGGCGTACTTGGCGACCATGGAGAAGTCGGGGCTGAAGACGGTGAGCTTGGCCCCCGCGTGGCGCACCTCGGCGATGAAGTGGGTGTCCGGGGTGCGGGTCATGTTGAGGTTGGAGCCCATCACCGCGATGAAGCGGGCGTTGTACCAATCGGCCGACTCGTGCACGTCGGTCTGCTCACCCCAGATCTCGGGCGAAGCCGGGGGCAGGTCGCAGTACCAGTCGTAAAAGCTCATCGCCACCCCACCCAGCAGCGTCAGGAAGCGCGAGCCCGCCGCGTAGGAGATCTGCGACATGGCGGGGATGGGGCTGAAGCCGATCACCCGGTCGGGGCCGTGCTGCTTGGTGGTGTGGACCACGCTGGCGGCGATGATCTCCAGCGCCTCCTCCCAGGCGACCCGGCGGAAGCCGCCCTTGCCCCGCGCCTTCTGGTAGCGCCGCCGCTTGTCGGGGTTGCTCACGATGCTCTTCCAGGCTTCGACCGGGTCGGCGTGCTGCTGGCGCGCCTCGCGCCACAGATCGAGCAGGGCCCCGCGGGCGTAGGGATACTTCACCCGGATGGGGCTGTAGAGGTACCAGCTAAAGCTGATGCCGCGCTGGCAGCCGCGGGGCTCGTAGGGGGGCAGGCCGGCCTCGAGCTGCGGGTAGTCGGTGGCCTGGAGTTCCCAGGTCACGATGCCATCCTTGACGAAGACCTCCCAACTGCACGAGCCGGTGCAGTTGACACCGTGGGTGGTGCGCACCCGCTTGTCGTGGGCGAAGCGGTTGCGGTAGAACTCCTCCCACTTGCGCTCGGCGGGGGCTTCGATCTCTTTGAACCACTGGTTCATGCTCTCCTCCTGCGAAGGCGTTCGGCCAGGCTGGGCCTGCGGCCCAGCCAGATCAGGGCCATTACCCCAAACAGGGCTAATGCGATGGGAACGGCGGCATACCACATGCGCCCGCCATAGACGGCGCTGGAGTAGTGGCCTTCCTTGCTGGCCTGGGCGAAGAAAGCGACCAGGGCGTCGATCTCGGCTTCGGTGAGGGGCTTGCCCTTGTAGGCTTCACGCATCACCGGGAAGGCGATGTTGGAAAGCGTCCCCTTGATGCCCACCTCACCCAACCGCAGGTAGAGGTCGGTGAGGTCCTTGCCCAGGCTGCCCCCGCCCATGGGGCCGAGGTCGCCCGCGTTGTGGCAGGCCATGCAGGGCGCCCCGCCCTTGGCAAAGGCCTTTTGCCCGGTGAAGAGGGCCCGGCCCACGGCGGCCTGCCCCGCCTTGGGCGCCGGGGACGCGGCAGGTTGGGGTGTGGGAGCGGGCGCTGGGGCCGCAGGCTCAGCTTGGGCACTTCCCCCGGCCAGGCCTTTCAAATAGGCGACGATGGCCTTGGCGTCGGCCTCCGAGACCTGGGCCATGGGGGGCATAACGCCGTTGTAGGTCTGCCCGGCGACCTCGAGCGGCCCGCTCAACCCTTGGCGGATCACCTTCAGCACATAGGCTTCATCGGCCATCCGTGGGTTGGCGGCCAGGGGCGGGAAGGCCCCAGGGATGCCCTGGGCCTGGGCCCCGTGACAGCCCGCGCAGTTGTTCTGGTAGAGGGTTTTGCCGTCTTGGGCCCAGGCCAAACCCAGCAGCGAACCCACTGCCACAGCGAGCAAGGTTCTATTCATGCCGACCTCCTGCTTTCGTCGTTCTTGTGGGCTTCCAGCCAGGACACGAGTTCCTCGATCTCCCCGAAGGGGATCTCGGCCCCGGTCTTGGCGTCCTTGATCCGGCCTTCCCAGTTGCCGGCCCCGTCCGGCCAAAGCAGCACCAAATACACAGGCCCCTGCGCTCTGGGAAGGTTTCTGGGAGTGGGCTCCTGTGCCATACGCCCCCAGCTTCCCCCCCTACCCTTACCGCCCGCTTACACCCTCGGGACGTTTGACCCACTCGAGCCATGCACGAAAAGGCCCTCGAGGCGGGCTCGAGGGCAAACGGGCAATGAACTATGTTGATGGGCTATGCCCTAGCGGTCTTTACTCGAGTGGCCTTACAGGGCCGTGTCCGGGATACACTCGGGTGGCCCCCTTTTCTCGAAGGAATTTCCAACTTGCCACAGCGACAGGGTTATCGGAAGCATAGGCTTCCGATGGGAGATCCCCGGTGAAAACCGAACCATCCTCGAGGAAGAGCGAGACACAATGATCGGTGTGACCGGGCGTATGCAGAATTTCCCCAGCAATCCCCATCTGGCCAAGGAGTTGGCGGCTCTGCTCGGACGAGATGACGACGTTACCTTCTTCTGTAATATCAACGTAGCCGTCCCCGGGCTTCGTCCAAGTTTTCATCACAGGGATGGCAGCCACTTGAACCTCGAGTACGAGAAGGGGAACGCCCTCCCTCTTCAATTCCTCTGCAAGCCCCGCGTGGTCAATGTGGTAATGGGTGGCAAATGCGTAGCGAATCTCGTGAAGGGGTATCCCCATCTTCCTGAGGTTGGCCTTCATGGTCCCGAGAGTCCCTGGCCAGCCGATGTCGACAAGCAAGCGAGAAGAGCCCGCGCTTACAACCCAGTAATTGGTCGAGCGGTAACCAACGTTCACAATGGTTACGGCTTTTGCTATGCCCATAGCATATACACATCACGTCGCTCAAGGTTATGAATGGGTCATGCGCGTCGCGTTCGCTTCGTACCCACCCCCGCCGGGATAGTGCCACGCGCCATTCAAGGTCGTACCATCGCTACTGAAGGTTCCTCGATAATATGCTGGAGAACCGCGTTCGCCAAACCAAATCGTCAGTGTATCCCCGTCCAAGTCGTATACGTAGTCAAGCGTCTCCCCTGTACTGCTGTAGTAGCGGGAGTGAATATCCGGACTTGGCTCCTCGCCGTAGCGGTGGAGGTGTCCAATAATCTCTATGCCCTGTATTCGCTGACCGCCTTGCGCTTCAAGGTTGACGTGCTGAATCAAAAAGAAGCCACCAGCCATCCACTCGTAGCGTACCGTTCCGCTGACATCTCCCGACATCTTCCAGGTTCCAACTAGCCGATCCAACGGCTTGAGGTCGGGATTCGGCGTTACGGGTTGCTTTCCCTGAGTGCTCGTCGTTTCGTCAGCCATACTCCATGTTCCTTCCTAGCCTAGTTGAGTGCTCTTCGCTTGACTTTAACTCATCTGAAGCCCGCACGGGAAGCGTTTGTCCGCACGCCGATGGGAATGCGAATCTTCCCGTGGGGTACTTAGCTGAGTGCGGCCTAACGTCGAAAATAACCGGACGGCAAAAGCTGCGCTTTTGCCGTCCGGTTGTATGCAATAGCGGTGGGACACAACCTTTAGACCCAGCAGACGTGAGGACAAATGACCTGCCGGGGTTGCCTAGGCTAAAGCTGCGGATGAACCGGGTGCGCTGGCAACTCGACAAAGAAGGCCGCATCGCGGCCTGGAGTTCGGGGGCTGCCGCGTTTTTCCGGCTGTCTGCCGAGCAGGTGCTGGGCAAGCGCTGCGCCGAGGTGGTGGCGGGAACCGACGGGTTTGGCCGCCCGCTGTGCGTGCGCTGCCCGGTGCAGCGGGAGATCAAGCACGGGGCGTACCAGGCCAGCACCGCCGTCTCCTGTGGGGGTAAACGCCTGATCTGCCAGGGGCATGTCGGCTTTGGGGTTCACATCGAGCTGAAGCCGGAGAAGCGGACGGACTCGAGCGAACCCCTGGCCTCGCTCTCCTGGGCCGCACGCAAGCTGGCCGCCGAGCCGGGCAGCTTCTTTCAGACCTTGCAGGTCTTCCTGGGCAGCCTGCGGCGGGCGCTGGGGATGGAGGCAGCCGAGCTCTTCCTGGCCGACCCCCAGGAGCACTACCTGGTGCTCAGCGCCTACGACGGCGTGCACCGCGAGGCCTTCCTCGAGAAAGCCTGGTTCGCCTGGGGCGAGGGCTATCCGGGGTTGGTTGCCCTTGAGCACCACCCCCTGCTCACCCACGACCTCCCCTCCGACGCCCGCTACCTGCGGCTCAAGGTCAAGAAGCTGGGCTACAGAACTTATGTCTGCTATCCGCTGGAACTGCCCCTGGGTGAACAGCGAGCTTTGCCCGCCTGTCCCGAAGGGGATCGTCCCCAAGGCCTCATCGGGGTACTCAACCTGGCTAGCCGCGACCCCGACGCCGACGACGAAGTACTGCTCGAGCAACTCACCCTGATCGGGCCCATGCTCGCAGCCTCGCTCTACACCGTACTCACCCGGCTGGGCGAGGCGGGGCTGCGGGCAGTGGCGGGTGCCCTGCACGCGCAGCCCAAAGGGCAGGGGATCGAGGCCTTCCTCGAGCAGAGCGCCCAGCTTAGCGGGGCCGCGTGCGTGCGGCTGCTGCTGACCGATGGCCAGACCTACGTCCACGGCAAGGGCAACCCCCCGAACTGCGGCTTCGCCGAGCGCTGCCCGGTGTGGGAAGGGCAGATCCTGGGTGTGCGCGGCGGAGTGGCCGCCTGTCCCCACGTGGGGACGGGCCAGCCCCGGCAGTGCCTGCCGCTGTGGTCGGGGCCCAGGGTGGTCGGGTTGCAGCAGCTCTTCTTCACCCGCCTACCCCCCATCGCCAGCCAGGCGGTGGCCCCGGTGCTGTGGCTCGAGCGGCTGGGTGCCGAGGTGTTGTGGCCCGAGCAATGCTCTGCTAGCCCCGTGCAGGAGCCCTGGCTCGAGCTGCGCACCTTCGGCGGCTTGCAGGTGCGCAGGGAGGGCAAACTCCTCACGCCCAGAGCTTTTGGCCGCCGCCAGACCCTCACCCTGCTCAAGCTGCTGCTGGCCCACCGGGGCCAGACCCTGTCGCGCGAGGAGCTGTGCGAGCGGCTGTGGCCTGGCGAGGAGCCCGAGGCCACCCAGGCCCGCCTGCACGTGCTGGTCCACGACCTCAGGCAGGCCTTGGAGCCCGATCCCGCTCAGCCCCGGCTCATCCTGCGCGAGGGCGAGGGCTACCGCTTCGCCCCGCAAATCCCCTACTTCCTCGACGTCGAGCGCTTCGAGCAGCTCATCCACCGGGGCGATGGCCTGGAGGGCATGGCGGCCATGGAGGCCTACCGCCAGGCCCTGCTCTTGTACAAGGGCGACTTCCTCAGCGACGAGCCCTATGCCGACTGGGCCGAACTCGAGCGCACCTACCTGCGCGAGCGCGCGGTGGGCGCCCTGCTGCGCAGCGCCGAGATCGCCCGCTCGCTGGGCCAGCCCCGCGAAGCCCTGGAGGCCTACCGCCGCATCCTCAAGCTCGACCCCTGGCGCGAGGAGGCCTACCGCGCCCTGATGCAGCAGCTCGTGGAGCTGGGGCAAAAGCTCGAGGCCAAGAGCCTCTTCAGCCAGTACCAGACCCGCATGCAACGCGAGGGCCTGCCCATCGACCCCAACCTTGCCAGACTGGTGCAACCGGCATGACCCACAGCCCTCAGGTCCAGGAGATCCTGGCCCAGAGCCCCCTCTTCCAGGGCCTCGGCGCGCCCGAGCTCGAGGCCCTGGCCGCCGTGGCCAGCCTGCGCTCCTTGCCCAAGGGAGAGACGCTGTTCCTCGAGGGTGACCCCGTCCACGCGCTGTTCATCGTGGCGCGGGGGGTAATCAAGGTCTACAAGATGGACCCTCAGGGACGGCGCCAGATAGTGCTGCACCTCGAGGGCCCCTACCATGCGGTGGCCGCGGTGGCCGTCTTTCTGGAGAAGCCTCATTACCCAGCCTGTGCCGAAGCCCTGGAGGACAGCCTCCTGCTGGCCATCCCCACCGAAGCCTTCCAACGCCTGCTCGAGACCCACCCCGCCCTCTCCCGCGCCCTCATCCGCTTCCTGGCCCGCCGCCAGGGGCAGCTCGTACACCTGCTCGACCGGCTGGTGTTCCACGAGGTTGCAGCCCGCCTGGCCGAGTACCTGCTGGGGCGGCTGGAGGCTGAGGGCCAGGGCTTTAGCCTGCCCACCAACCCCGAGCTCGCCGCGTTGCTAGGCACCGTCCCCGAGGCGGTGAGCCGCAAACTGGGCGAGCTGTTTCGCCGAGGGCTCATCCGGCTCGCCGAGCGCCGGGTCTGGATCGACGACCCCGCCGCTCTGCGCGAGGTGGCCGAGGCCTGAGCGGCGCCTAAACCCCGTAGGGGCTTGCCCGGCTCAAAGGCAGCGGCGAGGGGTTCTTTGCGCTTGTGGGCGGGTAGAGCAAAGCAACCTTGACCCAGGTCATGGCCCGCACCCGGGCGACGGGAGTGCAATGAGGCCATGACCCTTACCTACCACTACCTCCCCGACCTCCACCAGGAAGCCGCCGTCCAGCCCGACGGCATCTTGAGCCGCGTACTGCACAACGAGGGCGGCGTCCGCACGGTGATCTTCGCCTTCGACGCGGGGCAGGAGCTCACCGAGCACACCGCCAGCAGGCCCGCCATCGTACAAGTTCTCTCCGGCACAGGCACCCTCAGGCTGGGGCCGGATGCGCTCGAGGCCCGCCCCGGCACCTGGGCCTATATGCCCGCCGGGCTGGTCCACGCCATCCGGGCCGAAAGTCCCCTCACCCTGCTGCTAACCTTGCTCCCCAAGGAGTGAAGCCATGGCCGCACAGCCCAAGACCGTCAAAGTTCCGCTCAAGACCGTGGCCTTGCCCAACGAGCACGGAGGCTGGGGATTTACGCTCGAGCCCATCCTGCTGGGCTTGCTGGTTGCCCCCACGCTCGCCGGGCTGGGGCTGGGCCTCTGCGCCTTGGCGGCCTTCTTCACCCGCCACCCGCTCAAGCTCTGGCTGGCCGACGTGCGCAAGGGCCAGCGCTTCCCCCGCACGCCTGTTGCGGGGCGCTTTGCCCTGGCCTATGGCAGCATCGGGGCGCTGGGCCTGCTTTTGGCCTTGGTGAGGGCCGAGGGGCCTTTTTACTGGCCCTTGCTCGCCGCCCTTCCGCTCATCGCCGTGCAGCTGTGGTTCGACGCGCACAACAAGGGCCGCAACCTGCTGCCCGAGCTCGCCGGGGCCATCGCGATGGGCTCGGTGGCAGCGGGGATCGGGCTGGCGGGGGGCTTAGAGCCTTCGCTGGCGCTGGGGTTGTGGCTGGCGCTGGCTGCGCGCGCATATGCCGCCATCCACTACGCCCGCACCCAGGTGATGCGGGCCAGGGGGCTCACCGTTCCCTTCCGCCCCGCCTACCTGGCCCAGCTCATCGCCGTCGGCGGGCTGCTGCTGGGGGCTACCGCCGGCTGGGTTCCTTGGCTGGGCGTGCTGGCGGTGGGGCTGTTGCTGCCCTTCTCGGCCTACACCTTCGCCCGGCCCCCGGTGCCCGCGAGGGTGGTGGGCTGGAGCCAGATGGCCTTTGGGCTGCTGGTGGTGGCCCTTACCGCGCTGGGTGCGCGGATGTAGCCGCAAGCCTCAGGGGGGCGATTGCTGGCGGCGTTTGCGCTCCTCGGCCATCTGGAGCAAGCGCTCTTTGGTGAAAACCCGCTGGCTCATGGCGTAGGCGAACACCGCCACCGCCCCAGCCTGCAACAGCCCGCTCAGCGCCAGGGCCGGGCGCAGGCCGAGGTTGCCGGTGTAGAGCATCAGCGGCTCGAGCACCAGCCGCAGCAGCAACCCGGCGTTGAGCAGCCCGTAGGTCAGGCCCTCGAGCCGCTCCTGGCGGATCTGGCCGGGGCGCGGCATCATCCAGTAGGCCACGCCCATCACCATCGAGAGGAAAAAGCCCACCAGCCCGGCGTGGACGTGGGTGGTCTTGAAGTAGCCCACCAGCGCGGGCCAGAGGTAGAAAGCCGAGCCGGTGAGGGTGGTGTAGAGCAGGTAGAACAGGCTCGAGCGCACGAACAGGAATTGCCAAAACGACACGGTCGCTCCTCGGGGTCGGGTTGAGTCGGGCTTATCCCTCCAGGCGGTGGCGGTTAGGGCCCTGGGAGAGCCGGCGGTTTTTCTCGATGTAGCTCATCCACTGCTCGGGCAGGTCTTCCTCGGGGTAGATGGCCGAAACCGGGCAGGCCGGCACACAAGCCCCGCAGTCGATGCACTCGTCGGGGTGGATGTAAAGCTGATCGCCCCCGTCGTAGATGCACTCTACCGGGCAGACCTCCTGGCAACTGCGGTCCTTCACGCCGATGCATGGCTCAGCGATCACATGGGGCATGGCTTAGCTCCTTTTCTCGATCAGCAGCTCGACCTGGCCCGGGCCGAGCTCGCGCAGGGCATAGGGGTGGCCGTCCTGTGCCAGCCGCGCCAGCAGGTGTACCGGGCGGCGCACGTGATGTACCCGCAGCCGCTGGCCGGGCTCGAGGCGGGCCAAGGCCTCCAGCACCCGCATCATGGGCAGGGGGGGCTCGAGGTTGGCCTCGATGGTGACCTCGGCGGCGTAGCTTGCCCAGTCGGCTTCACCCAGGGTTCGCGCCGCGCGGCCCTTTGCTTCTTGCTCCCGCTCTCGCAGGAAGTGCACCCGGTAGTGCTCGGGGCCCAGCTGCTCGCACCAGGCCACGAAGCCCTGGCGCTGCATCACCCGGTACAGGGGCAGCGGCTCGAAGGGGGCCTCCAGGCACAACCGCTGCCCTGCGGCCACCTCGCGCGCCGCGGCCATGATGGCCCCGAAAGGCTCGCCCCCCGCGGCCAGGATGGGCCGCACGTCCAGGTGAAAGCCCACCGGGGCGGCCAGCCAGTCGGGCGGCGGGGTTCCCAACTTCGACTCGTTGCCCACCGAAGCCTTCTCTCCGGCGACCTCGAGGCCCAGGGCCCGGTTGAGCCGCTCGATCAGCGCGCCGGGCTCGAGCCCCCCAATCCGCGCGGCCTGGGCCAGGGTGACCAACCGGGGCATGGTGCGCCGCAGCAGGGGGTTTTTGAGCTTGGCAAAAGCCGGGCTGGCCTCGATGAGCACCCCCAGAAGCTGGGGATGCGCTTCGAGCAGTTCGCTCACCCGCATCTCGGGCCGGATCACGGCTACCCCTTCTTGCCGATCCTCACCCGCCAGACCTCGGGGCCTTGCTCGAGGTACGCCCAGGCGAAGCGCCCGCTGCGCTCGGCGCTGAACTGGTAGAAGAGCGGCTTGGGGTCGTGGTCGTTGACCAACTCGAAGGCAGTGCCGGGCTCGAGGCTGTCGAAGAGGTTGAAGATGGTGGGGTGGCGTTCGCGGGGAGCGATGGCGCGGACATCCAGGGTTCGCAGGGTCTGCATAGGTGCCTCCTTACACCCCATAGCCTGCCGGCTAGGGCTCGAGCCCGCCATGACCCAAGTCATGGCCCGCGCAGCCGGGTGAGCCCTAGGGTGAAGGCGATGACGAGCCCCTTCCCCAGCCAAAACAAAAGCCTGCCGCTCAGCCTGCCCTTGGGTTTCTTCGGGCTGGCGACGGGCTTTTGGTTGTGGGGCCTGCTGTTGCTGGCCCTGCACCCCGAGGCCTTGCAGGCTGCGCGCCATCCGGTGCTGCTGGCCGCCAGCCACCTGCTGTTCTTGGGCTTTGGCGTGGGGGTGCTGGTGGGGGCCATGCATCCGCTGGTGCCGGTGGTGCTCGAGGCCCCCCTTCCCCACCCCTCCTGGGGCTACCCCACGCTGGCCCTGTGGGGAGCGGGCCTGCCCTTGCAGGCGTGGGGCTTCCTCGAGGCCGAGCCCCGTTGGGTCGCGCTGGGCGGCGGCCTGGTTCTGCTGGGCCTGCTGCTCTTCGCCGCTCACATGGCGCTGGCCTTCCGGCGGGCGGTGCGGTGGAGCCCCGTGGCCACCGCGCTGGCCTGGGTGAGCTTCTACCTGGTGCTCACCCCCCTGCTGGGGATGCTGCAAGCCCTCACCCTGCGAATGGGCTTCTACGACCCCGAGCGGCTGCTCTGGCACGTGCTGGCCGGGCTGGTGGGCGTATTTGTGCTCTCCATTCTGGGCGTCGGACACAAGCTCGTCTCGATGTTCACCCTCAGCCACGGGGTGGATGAAAGCGTGCTGGGGCTTTTGCTGTGGCTGCTCAACCTGGGCCTGCTGGGCTTGGCGCTGAAGCAGCCCATGGGGCTGGGCCTGCTGGCGCTGGGGGTCGGGCTGGCCTGCTACGACACCTTCTGCATCCTGCGCCACCGGGTGAAGCGGGTGCTGGATGTGGGGGTGCGGCACTACCTGGCCGGGCTGGCTTTCCTGGTGCTGGCGCTGCTGGCCCTGCTCGCTGGGCAGACCTTGTGGGCCGGGTTGTGGTTTGGCCTGGGGTTTGTGGCCCTGATCGTGAGCGGGATGCTCTACAAAATCGTGCCCTTCCTGGTCTGGACCTACCGCTATGCGCCCCGGGTGGGCCTGGAAACCGTGCCCGCGCTCAAGGCCATGCTCCCCGAGCAGGCTGCGGGCTGGGCGGGGAGGCTGCTGGGGCTGGGGGCTTTGCTCGCTCCCTTCTGGCCACCCGCCTTCTGGCTGTGCCTGGCTGGGGGCGTGCTGTGCGCGTATGCCCTCGAGGAGGTGCTCCGGTCATGAACCCTTTGGAAGAACAAGCCCGCCGCCTGCTCACCCAGGTCTACGACCCCGAGTTGGGGCTGGACGTGGTCAACCTCGGCCTGATCTACGACCTTCGCGTAGAGCCACCCACCGCCTACGTGCGGATGACCCTCACCACCCCCGGCTGCCCCCTGCACGACTCCCTGCAGGAAGCCGTGCGCCGGGCCCTCGGCGGGCTCCCCGGCGTCGAGGCGGTCAGGGTCGAGCTGGTCTGGAACCCGCCCTGGACCCCCGCGCGGCTTTCGCCCGAGGCCCGCAAGGCGCTGGGCTGGGGCTAAGCCGTGCCCGGGAACGAGGCGCGGAGGGGTCAACGGCAACTACGAGCCGGAAGGGTCAAGTTGCACACGAGGGTGGAAGCGGGCGTGTTATATAGGGTTTGAAAGAGCGACCTTTCCCCGGAGGCGTGGAAGCCTGACCCCTCGAGGCCGCCCCATACGGCGACCGATTGGGCGCTTAGGGCAGGCGGAGCCAGTGGCGCAACCGGCCGGGGGACTTGTCAGCCTGGTCTCCCCTACCGGGTTATGTCGGGTCTCCAGCCGAACCGGGCTGTTCTGAGCCCCAACCAGGAGACCCGTTGCATGACCCTCCCCTTCCGATTCCCTCCCCGGCGGTATTCCTTGCACCTATGGGGCGGCTTGGCCCTGCTTCTCCTCTACATCCTGGCCTTCCCTCAGCTCTACGCGGCTTCTGGCCGAGGGGCCGCAGCCCTATCTGCCATCTGGCTTTTCCTCCTGGGTTGGGCTGGCGGGCCCACCGCGGGCTTGTTGTGGGGCACGGCCAACATCCCCCTGCACCTGGGCCTCTATGACAGGGTGGGATTATCCCCCAACGAACAACTGCTCCACATCTTCTCACCCGGCTTCATCACCGGAGTGCTCACCGGCTGGGCGGCGGGCCAGATACGCCAGCTCGTGGAGGCCTATCGCTTCAAGGAGCGGGCCCTGCGCTTTTTAGCCCGCCTGGGGTCCCTTACGGCCAAGGCCGCGAGCGAGGAAGAGCTCTTGCACATGGTGCCCATCCTGGCCACCGAGGTCGGGAGTTATTGCTGCTCCATCCTCTGGCGAGCCCATCCCGATGGGCGGCTCGAGCCCGTAGCCTGGGCGTCACCGGACGACTGCCTGCAGGTGCGGGAGGGGCACTTCGAGGTCGTGCGCGAGGACAGGGTCCTGGCCCGTGCCGCTCTGGGAGGGCTACGCTGGGATCAGGGCTCGCTCGCCGCCAGCCGAGCAATTCGCGAAGGACGCGCGGTCGTGCAGCCGGACGTCGTCCGCCTACCCGCTTATCCCATGAGCGAACTGGCCCGCGCCCTGCGCTACCGCGCGGTGCTGGGTGCCCCCATTTGGGTAGATGGCCAGATCTGGGGGGCTCTGGTGGTGGCCGCCGCCGAGCCCAGGGCTTTTGCCGATGAGAAAAGCTCGCTCCTGGAGGAGGCAGCCCGCGGGGTGGGCATGGCCCTGGAGCGCCTGGCGTTGCGGCTGACGCTGGAGGAGCTGGCCATGGGGGATGCCCTGACCGGCCTGCTCAACCGGCATGGCTTCCTCGAGCGGGCCTCCGCCGTGCTGGAGGCAGCCAGAGCCGAGGGCAAATCGGCCATACTGCTGTTTTTGGACCTAGACCGCTTCAAGGTGGTCAACGACACCCTGGGCCACGCCGCCGGGGACCGACTGCTGGCCGAAGCAGCCCAGCGGTTACAGGGGGTCATCGGCGGGCAGAATCCCCTGGGCCGGGTGGGCGGGGACGAGTTCGCCGTGCTCCTGTACGGCTCCTCCGATTCGGGAGCCTTGCAGGTAGCGCGGCAGGTGCGTGAAGCTTTGCGACGGCCCTTCAATCAGGCCCAGCAGTTCTTCACCCTCAGCGCCAGCCTGGGGATGGCTCGCTTTCCCCAGGACGGCCTCGAGCTCAACGAGCTGCTGCGTAAAGCCGATATCGCCATGTACCAGGCCAAGCGCTCCGGCGACGGGATGTGCTTCTTCGACGCAAGCAGCGACCGGGTGCTGCACGAGCGGCTGGAGCTGGAACGGGGCTTGCGGCAGGCTCTGGCCGAGGGCGAAATTCAGCTCTACTACCAACCCGTGGTCTCCTTGCCCAGTGGGGCTGTGGCCTTCTTCGAAACCCTGGCCCGCTGGCGGATTCCCCCCGGCGTGTTCGTGCCGCTGGCGGAGGAGGTGGGGCTGTCGTGGGAGCTGGACTGCTACATCCTCTCCCGCGCCCTAGCCCAACTCGCGGCCTGGGAGCACAAAGGCTACCCGGCCACGCTGAGCGTCAACCTCTCCCCCCGCTCCCTCACCGAAGCCGGGCTGCCGGATTTCTTGCAGGCCGAACTGCGGCGCCATCGCCTCTCGCCTCGGCGCCTGATCCTGGAGATCACCGAGGGGGCGGTGGTCAGCCAGGGGGGAAGGGCCGCCCTGAACCGGCTCAAAAGCACCGGGGTGGTCCTGGCCCTCGACGACTTCGGTACCGGCTATTCCTCCCTCGAGCAGCTCAAGACGCTGCCGGTGGAGCTGATCAAGGTGGCCCGGCCCTTCGTCAAAGATGCGGGCCATGGCCCCAAGGACACCGCCGTGGTGCGGGCCGTGCTCACCCTGGCCCAGGAGATGGGTCTGTTGGCCGTAGCGGAGGGCGTGGAGAGCGAGACTCAGCGGGATCTGCTCGAGCGCATCGGCTACCGGCTGTTGCAGGGCTACCTCTTCTCCAAACCCCTCCCTGCCGAGGAGGCCCTGTCCTGGAAGCCACCCGCCCCTTCCGAGCACCCCTGACGCGGCCTTCGCCCCCAAGCCGGGATGGGCCGTGGGGAGCTTTCAGGCCGGGATATACTCTTTATTGTCCTTTCGGCGCTGCTTTTACCCATCCTGCGAGAGCTTCTATGCGAGTAGACCTCAATGCCGATGCCGGCGAATCCTTTGGTCAGTGGAAGTTGGGCCGAGATGAAGCGCTGTTTCCCCTGATCAGCTCGGTCAACGTGGCCTGCGGCTTTCACGCCGGCGACCCCCTGACCATAAAACATACCCTGGCCCTGGCCCAACAAACCGGCCTGGCGGTGGGGGCCCACCCTGGCTTCCCCGACCTGGTGGGCTTTGGGCGGCGCGAGTTGGCGGCCACGCCCGATGAGGTGTATGCCGACGTGCTCTACCAGGTGGGGGCCTTGAGCGCCTTTCTGAAGGCGGTGGGCATCCCCCTGCACCACGTCAAGCCCCACGGCGCGCTGTACAACCGGGCCACCAGAGACCTCCAGACGGCTCGAGCGATCGCCCAAGCAGTCAAGGACTTCGACCCTGGGGTTCCGCTGGTGGTACTACCCGGCACGCCGCTGGAGTCCGAGGCGCAAGAACTGGGGCTCTCCACCGTGGCCGAGGCCTTCCCCGAACGCGGGTACAGCCGCGACGGGCGCTTGGCTCCGCGTGGCAGCGCCGGGGCCTGGATTTACGACCCCGCCCTAGCCGCACGGCGGGCCGTGCAGATGGTGGTCAAAGGCCAGGTGGAGGCGGTGGATGGGGGCCTGGTGCCGATACGCGCACAAACCCTGTGCATCCACGGCGACAACCCGCAGGCGGTGGAGATCGCCATAGCCGTGCGGAGCGCACTGCTGGCCGAAGGCGTCGCAATCGAGAGCTACTGAATCCCACACCCCCGCCCGCATGACCCTCATCGGCTTCTATCTGCGTTTCTCTGAGCGGCTCGACCCATCGGCCAATGCCCGGCTGCTGGCTTTGGTGCAGGCCTTGCTGTCCGACCTGCTGCCGGGGATCAGCGATATCGTGCCCGGATACGTCAACGTGTATGTCGAGTTCGATGCCGAGCGGGTTTCCAGGGGCCAGGTGGAGCGCTGGCTGAAGAGGCATCTGCGAGCCCTTTCCGGAGCAGGGGTGGGAAGGCAGGTGGAAGTACCGGTGCGCTACGACGGAATAGACCTGCCCTGGGTGGCGGCGCAGACGGGTTTGTCCGTGGAAGAGGTGGTTCGCCTGCACAGCCAGCCCGAGTACCGCGTCTTTGCCACCGGCTTCACGCCGGGCTTTCCCTTCCTGGGGCCCCTGGACGAGCGCCTGCGGCTGCCCCGCCGCAGCAACCCGCGTCCGCTGGTACCGGCCCATGCGGTGGCGGTGGCTGGCAACCAGACCGGCATCTATCCGCTACCCTCGCCAGGAGGATGGCATCTCATCGGCACAGCTCTGGTACCAATGTACGATCCCCACCGCGCGGAGCCCTTCTACCTGCAGGCGGGCGACCGGGTGCGCCTGGTACGTGCCGAGGGCCCCCCTCCGGCCCTGCCGCGGGCAATTTCCCTGTTACCCCTCGAGCCGCGCCATCCGGTCTTGCAGGTGGAGGAGCCGGGACTGCTGGACCTGGTCGTGGATCAGGGACGGCGCATGGGGGGTCGCTTGGGGCTGGCGATGGCGGGAGCGCTGGATGGGCGCTCAGCCCGCAACGCCAACGCACTGCTGGGCAACCCCGCCGACGCCCCCTTGCTGGAAATCACCCTCAAAGGCCCCGTCCTGCGCGTGCTCTCGCCGGTGGTGGCGGCTTTTGCAGGCTATGGTCTGGTCCCGCTGGTCAACCATGAACCGGTGGGGCCAGCCCGGAGCTTTGCCCTGCGCAAGGGGGACGTGCTGAGCTTTCGGCAGACCGGAGAGGGGGTGCGGGGCTATCTGGCCCTGGCCGGTGGCATCGAAAGCGGGGTGTTCTGGGGCAGTGCCAGCACCGATGTCAGGGGCCTGATCGGCCAACCCTTGCAGGCTGGGGACGTGCTGGGGGTAGCAGCGCCTAAAGCGGTGCGGGCCGGGTTTGGCTTCCATCAGACTGCCCTGCCTGCCCAGGTGCGCGTCCGACTGCTGCCCGGACCACAGTACAGCCCGGAGGCTCTGCGGGCGCTTTGTGCAGCCCCCTTCACCCTCGAGTCGGGGGATCGCATGGGCTTGCGGCTGGAGGGGCCCGAGGTCCCGGGTGGCGAACTCATCAGCGAGGCCACCCCGCTGGGAGCCTTGCAGATCACCCCCCAGGGCCAGCCCATCGTTTTGCTCAACGACCGGGGGCGCATCGGCGGCTACGCCAAACCGGCACTGGTTCATCCGGCCGATCTGGCCCAACTGGCCCAGTTGCGTCCAGGGCAGCGGGTGTGCTTCGTAAAGCCTGGTTCGTTCGGACACTGGGACACCGAATACACCGTCGCATAGATGCCTGTACGGGTAGATCCTTAAATCCCGGGTTCGCGCTGTCCCTCCCCTGCTAGGAGAGGGTAGTGTCTCTACGACGCCGTACTGAACACCTTTCCAAGGAGGGTCTTGTAAAACGAAAAACCGGGGCTTTTGAAAACCCCGGTTTTTCTCGTCCTGGACTGGTGCCAAGGGGCGGAATCGAACCGCCGACACTGCGATTTTCAGTCGCATGCTCTACCGACTGAGCTACCTTGGCCCGCGGCGCGCCGGGCGCGGCGCGAGCTTCGGCTACGCACGGCACGCGTTTATGGCGGCCCGGACGGGACTTGAACCCGCGATCTCCCACGTGACAGGCGGGTATGTTAACCAACTACACCACCGGGCCAGAATTTCGGCTGCTTTGGGCTTTCCAAAGGCAGCACATAGGATGATAGACGAGGCAGCCGGGCCTGTCAAGGCAAGGCCATGAGCGAGCATCCCTCGAGCCCCTTGAGCTGGCGGGAAGTGCTGGCCCGCCACAAAAGCCTGCGCGGCATCGCGCAGGGCAGCCTCCTGGTCGATAGGGGAGAATCCGGCTACCGTAACCGCTTCCTCGCCGATGGACGGATCGTATATCCGGGCGAGGGCCTCGAGGGCAACCAGCAACCCACCCGGGGGAATGCCATCCTGCTCGAGGCCCTGCAAACCGGGAGCCCTCTGCGGGTCTTTCTGCGCGAGGGAGTCAACCGCTGGCGGGACCTGGGTTTCTACCGGGTCGAGGGGGTGGAGTACCGTTTGGAAGAGGCCGAAAGGCGGTACATCTACTGGTTCACCCTGGCTCCCGTGGAAAACGGTGGAAAGTTTTCCACAGGTTAAGGCAGTTATCCACAGACTTATCCACAGGCTTCCACAATTGACCGGGAATTATCCACAGCTTGCAAAAAAGCCCGCAGCTTATCGGGGGATTTGAGCCCTACAGCCTCTTCGACCCCGCTCGAGACGTCCACGGCGTAGGGCTTGAGGGCCAAAACCGGGCCCAGATTCTCGGGGGTCAGGCCCCCTGCCACGATCAGGCGGGGGTGGTGGCGGAGGGGCTCGAGCCACTCCAGCGGGTAACCCTGGCCGCTGCCGGGACTCGCGCCGTCGAGCAGCAAAGCGTCGGCAGGGTAGTCGGCGAGGCGGGGATCGGCGGGGCCGGAGAGTTTGAAGGCCTTGACGACCGGGAAGTGCGAGCGCAGGGCCTCGGCCCACTCGGGGGGCTCGTCGCCGTGGAGTTGCACCACCTGGAGGCGGGCGGTGCGCATGGCCTCGAGCACCGCCTCGGGGGGCGCATCCTGAAACACCCCCACGCGGGCGACGAAGGGCCCCAGCACCCGGCTGATGAGGGCATAGTGCTCAGGAGGGCGGTAGCGCTTGGAGCTGGGCACCAGGATGAAGCCCAGCGCCCAGGCCCCCCAGCGCTCGGCCAGGAGGGCGTCCTCGAGGCGGGTGATCCCGCAGATCTTGGCCTTGACCACGACTCCCAGTGTAGCGGCTGGAGCTCCCCCCTGCTGGATCTGGCTCAGGTAAAATCGGGCGATCCACGTTGAGGAGAGCCCATGGTCCAGCACGCCCATATCGACCGCAGCAAAGTCCAAGCCCTGATGGAGCGCGAGAAGGCCCTCTTCGCCGAGTGCCACCCTCAGTCCCAGGCGCTCCACCGGCGCAGCCAGGAGTCCCTGCTGGCCGGGGTCCCCATGCACTGGATGACCCGCTGGCCCGGCGGCTTCCCGCTCTTCGTGGCCGAGGCCAGAGGGGCCACCTTCCGCGACGTGGACGGCCTCGAGTATATAGACCTCTGCCTGGGCGACACCGGGGCCATGACCGGGCACTCCCCACCCGCCGTGCTGCCCAAGATCACCGAGCAGCTCGCCAAGGGCATCACCACCATGCTGCCCAGCGAGAACGCCTTCTGGGTCGCCGAGGAGTTGCAGCGCCGCTTCGGCCTGAAGTACTGGCAGTTCGCCCTCAGCGCCACCGACGCCAACCGCTTCGCGCTCAGGCTGGCCCGCGCCGTCACCGCTCGCCCCAAGGTGCTGGTGTTCAACGGCTGCTACCACGGCACGGTGGACGAGGCCTACGTGAGCTTGGTGGGCGGCGAGGCCCGAAGCCGCCCCGGTAACATCGGGCCGCAGGTCGACCCCACCCTCACCTCCAAGGTGGTGGAGTGGAACGACCTGGAAGCCCTCGAGGCCGCCTTAGCCCCCGGCGACGTGGCCGCGGTGCTGGCCGAGCCGGTGATGACCAACGTGGGCATCGTGCACCCCGAGCCGGGCTACCACCAGGCCCTGCGCGAGCTGACCCGCAAGTACGGCACCCTGCTGATCCTCGACGAGACCCACACCCTCTCGGCGGGGCCGGGGGGCTACACCCGCACGCACGGCCTCGAGCCCGACCTGCTCACCGTGGGCAAGCCGCTGGGGAGTGGCATCCCCGCCGCCGCCTACGGCTTCACCGAGGAGTTCGGGCACAGGGCGCAGACCGCCATCCAGCCCCCCTACGCCGATACGGGGGGCATCGGGGGCACCCTGGCCGCCAACGCGCTCTCGCTGGCGGCGATGCGGGCCACGCTCGAGCACGTCCTCACCGAGGAGGCCTACGAGCGCATGATCGCGCTGGCCGAGCGGCTGGAGTGGGGCGTGAAGGGCGTGATCGCCAAGTACAAGCTCCCCTGGCACGTCACCCGCGTGGGCTGCCGCGTCGAGTACCTCTTCCGCCCCAACCCCGCTCGAAACGGCTCCGAGGCCCTGGCCGGCCAGGACCCCGACCTCGACCCCTTCATCCACCTCTACATGCTCAACCGCGGTGTCCTGCTCACCCCCTTCCACAACATGGCGCTGATGTCGCCGGCGACGCTCGAGGAGCACGTGGACCGGCATACCGAGGTGTTCACGCAGGCGGTGAAGGAGTTGCTGTAGGGGCGGTCAGTCCCCTCCCCAACCCTCCCCGCGTGCGGGGAGGGGAATCGTCCCGCCGGCCACGGGCTGTATACTGTATACACTTATGCCCAAGCTCGAGGCCGAGGTGGTCGTCTGCGGAGCCGGGATCGCCGGCATTGCCGTTGCTTACGAACTGGCGGTGAAGCGCGGGGTACGGGACGTGGTGTTGCTCGAGCAAGACACCCCCCTCTCGCTCACCAGCGACAAGTCCACCGAGTGCTACCGCAACTGGTGGCCCGGACCCGACGGGGCCATGATCGCCCTGATGAACCGCAGCATCGAGCGGCTCGAGCAGATCGCCCGGGAGAGCGGCGGTCGCATCGGGCTGAACCGGCGGGGCTACCTCTACGCCACCGCCGAGGCAGGCAAGATTCCGCTGCTGGCAGAAGCCGCCGAGAACGCCGCGCGGATGGGGGCGGGGCCACTGCGGGTCCACGACTGGAAGAGGGAAAGTTACATCCCGGCGCCCGCCCACGGCTTCGAGGGCCAGCCGGACGGGGCCGACCTCATCACCGACAAAGCCCTGATCCGGCGGCACTTCCCCTATTTGGCCGAGGACACCGTGGCCGTGCTGCACGCCCGGCGGGCCGGGTGGTTCTCGGCGCAGCAGTTGGGGATGTGGATGCTCGAGCAATCCCGCGCCCGGGGTGTACGGCTGGTGCGGGGCCGGGTGACAGGGGTCCAGACCACGGCAGGACGGGTGAGCACGGTGGAAGCGCAGCGCGAGGACGGCTCGGCCTTCAGCGTCCAGACCCCCTGCTTCGTCAACGCGGCGGGGCCCATGCAGAAGGCCGTGGGGCGAATGCTGGGGGTCGAGATCCCGGTCTTCGCCGAGCTTCACCTGAAGATGAGCTTCCCCGAGCACCTGGGGGTGGTGCCGCGCGAGGCCCCCATGCTCATCTGGGCCGACGAGGTGCGGCTGCCCTGGAGCCCGGAGGAACAGGAGATGCTGGCCGAGGAGCCCTCCACGCGCTGGCTGCTCGAGCCCTTCCCCCCTGGCGTCCACTGTCGCCCCGACGGGCACGGCGAGAGCAACACCCTGATCGTGCTCTACAACTACCACTTGGAGCCGCTCGAGCCCCGCTTTCCTCTCCCCTCCAACCCCCACTACGCCGACGTCGCCCTGCGGGGCATGTCGGCGATGGTGCCGGGGCTGCGGCGTTACTTCGACAAGGCCCCCAAGCCCTACATTGACGGGGGCTACTACATCAAGACCCGCGAGAACCGCCCGCTCATCGGAGCGCTGGGGGTGCAGGGGGCCTACGTGGTGGGGGCGCTCTCCGGCTTCGGCGTGATGGCGGCCTGCGCGGCGGGCGAGCTGCTGGCGGCGCACATCCTGGGCGATGTATTGCCCGAGTACGCCCCAGCCTTCGCGCTCGAGCGCTACGCAGATCCCGAGTACCGGCAGAAGCTCGAGCAATTCGGTGACGGGGCCCAGCTATAGTCTCGGATTCAAGGTAGGCTTTACACGGTAGCGTATGGAGACCATCTCTTTTCAAGACGCCATGGGCGGCAATCACTGCTGGGGCTGCGGCAAGGACAACCCCAAGGGACTTCAGATCAAGAGTTACTGGGAGGGCGAGGAGGCCGTGTGCACCTTCCATCCCCGCCCCGAGCACATGGCCGGGCCCACCCACATCCTCAACGGCGGCATCATCGCCACCGTACTCGACTGTCACACCGTGTGCACCGCCATGGCCGCGCTCTACCGCGCCGAGGGACGCGAGATCGGTGAGGGGCCCGTCATCTGGTGCGCTACGGCCAGGCTGGACGTGACCTACCTGCGCCCCACCCCCATCGACCGGCCCGTACACCTGCGGGCCAGGGTCGAGGAGATCGCCGGGCGTAAGGTGCGCCTTAGCTGCACGCTGTACTCCGGGGGCCTCGAGTGCGCCCGGGCCGAGGTGCTGGCGGTGCGGGTGCCGGAGGAGTGGCGCACGGGGCAGGGTCAGTAGCCGGGCTTGACCAAAGCCCACCCGGGCTCGGGAATTTTCCTGCTTTGATGAGCCTGGGAGGAGCGGCTTTCAAACCGTCCCCAGCTTGGCGGCCGTCTCGAGGTCTATCTCTTCCTCGGGTTCGTCCGCCTCGACGCGGCGCTGGAGGAGTTCTTGGCCGCCCTCGAGGCGGCGGATCTCCTCGATGAACTGCTCGGGGGAGGCGAACTCGCGGTAGACCGAGGCGAAGCGGATGTAGGCCACGGGGTCGAGCTCGCGCAGGAAGGCCAAAGCCCGCAGCCCAATCTCCTCGGAGGTGATCTCCATCTCCTTGACCGTGTCCTCGAAGCCAAAGGCGAACTTGTAGAGAGCCTCAGGGTCGAGCTTGCGCTTCTGCGTGGCAAGGGTGAGACCGCGCAGCAACTTGTTGGGGTCAAAGGGCTCACGCCGCCCTGAGCGCTTGATGACCATCAGGGGTTCGGCATTGGCACGCTCATAGGTGGTGAAGCGCCGCTTACAGCTCGGGCACTCACGCCGCCGCCGGATGACCGAGCCCTCATCGGAAGGGCGCGAATCGAGCACGCGGGTATCGGGATAGGCGCAGTAAGGGCAGTTCACGAGCGATCCCCAGACTGAAGCAGCGTGGAGCGTGTGGTTTCAGCCATCTCTATTCAGCATACGGTTTGGGGCAATTTTCACAGCGACTTGGGTAACTTTAAGGCAATTCGCGCAATAGGTCGTAAAGTTCGGGCGGCTGAGGTGGCTCGGGAAGCAGCACCTCCATCACCTGCCCGCGGATGCCCTCCGAGACCATCGAACCTAGGCCGATGGTGCCGCGCACGAGGGCCTGGTCATACTCCTCGCTCGAGGGGTCGCGACTGGGCACCACCCCATTGACCCGCACGTTGGAGGGGAAGATGCGAGTAGCCCCTTCGATGAGCCCGGTCACCGCCCCCCGGATGGCCGCCACGTGGGGCTGCTCGCGGTGCAAGGGCGGCAACACGAGGGTCACGAAGCCCCCACCCGAGAGGTAGCGCAAGCCCTGCTGAAGCACGTAGAGGCTCGACTTCACATCGGCGTTGAGGAGGTCGTACCACTCGCCCTCGAGCAGCTCCACGAAGGCCGTCTTGCTCTCGGCGGTGGTCACGTGCACGATGCCATCGAGCATCCCGAACAGCTCCTCGATCTTCTCGAAGGTGGTCATCACGTCCAGCACTACCGACATATCGCCGCGGATGGGAATGGCAGTGGCTCCCAGCGCCTCGACCTCCGAGGCAACTCCGGTGGCCAGCTCCACGTCAGGGTCCACGGTGACCACGGTCGCCCCGTTGCGCCCGTAAGCGTGGGCAATAAAGCGGCCATAGCCCCGTCCAGCCCCCGTGACCATCACGATGCGTCCCGACAGGCCCAGGAGGTCTCGGTCTCGAGGTGGCGTTGTGCTCATCCCAACGAGTTTACCGTGTAAGGGGCCTGAAGGTAATGGCTCGAGGGCTCGAAAATAAGGTAGCTGCTCATGAATCGCCAAAAGGGGCCGGTGGCCACTCGCGCTTTGCGTCTTGCCCACCGACACCCCTATGGCTCCATTGCAATTCAAAAGTTTACTTGGCTCTAGAGTAGAGCTTTGCTAACATCTAAATTCTGGCTACCCGGTATGGTAGGCGGCTAAAAGCGCGACAAGCAAAGTTTTGAGGGCTCCGCACATTAGCGGAGAAGCAGCTTCGGAGGCCAATGAGGACAGATCAGTCGGTATGGGGAATGCTGCGGGAGTTGTCGCCGTACTTCCGCCGCTACGCCCGGCCCTACTTCTGGGGTTTGCTGGCCGGGCTGATGGGCATTGGGTTCAACGTACTCTCTCCTTACTTCCTGGGGCGGGCCATCGACGCCATTCGGGCGGGGGAGGCTTACCTGCCCTACGTGGGCATGATCGTAGGGGCGGCGCTGCTGACGGGCTTGCTCTCTTATGCCAACCGCCAACTCGCCATCGTCGCCAGCCGCTACATCGAGCACGACCTGCGCATGGACCTCTTCAAGCACCTGCTGGCCCTGGATGCCTACTACTACGGCAAGAGCCGGGTGGGCGACCTGGTCAACAAGATGAACACCGACCTGGGCGCGGTACGCGAGATGATGGCGGGGGGGGTGAACATGGGTACGCGCATCGTGGCGGGCCTGCTGTTCGCCTTCGTCTCGATGTACCTGGTCAACTGGAAGCTCGCCGCCGCCCTGACGCTGATCGTGCCCCCCATCATCGCGATCATGCGCTTCGTGCTGCGGGTCATCGACCGGCGCTACCGCGAGAGCCAGGAGGTCTTCGACCAGATCTCCACCCGCGCACAGGAGAACTTCTCGGGCATCCGGGTGGTCAAGGGCTTCGCCCTCGAGCAGCGCGAACTCGCCGCCTTTCAGAAGCTCAACCGCCAGTACATCGAAAAGAGCCTGGCCTTAGCCCGCATCGAAGGCCCCATGCTGTGGTCGCTGATGGGACTGCTGATGGGCTTCGCGGTACTGACGGTGCTGTGGATGGGTGGTGGTTTTGTGATCCGGGGCGAGATGTCGGTAGGGCAGTTGGTGCAGTTCAATGCCTACTTGCTGCAACTGTCCTGGCCGGTGCTGGGGATGGGCTTCGTGCTCTCGATGTTCCAGCGGGCCGCCACGAGCTACAGGCGTCTGCGGGAGTTGCTCGACGAGAAGCCCCGCATCCAGGACCCCGTGACTCCCATAGCTCCTGTAGAGCTTAGCGGTGAGGTCAAGTTCGAGGGGGTGAGCCTCGAGCTCGGCGGGCGCACCCTGCTCAAGGACATCACCCTCACCATCCCCCAGGGCATGACCCTGGGCATCACCGGGCGCACCGGCAGCGGCAAGAGCTTGCTGGTGAGCCTGATTCCCCGGCTGCTCGAGGCCAGCCATGGCCGGGTGCTCGTCGGCGGCCACGACGTGCGCGACCTCCCCCTGGCCACCCTGCGCCAGGCGGTGGGGATGGTGCCGCAGGAGCCCTTCCTCTTCTCCGACACCCTGGCCGAGAACATCGCCTTCGGGCTGGACGCCATCGACCGCGAGCGGGTGGAGTGGGCCGCGAAGCTGGCCGGGGTCCACGACGACATCATGGGCTTCCCCAAAGGCTACGACACCTCGCTGGGCGAGCGCGGCGTGACGCTGTCGGGCGGGCAGCGGCAGCGCACCGCGCTGGCCCGGGCGCTGGCCAAGCGGCCCAAGGTGCTCATCCTCGACGACGCCATGAGCGCGGTGGACACCGAGACCGAAGCGCGCATCCTGGGCGGGCTCAAGCAGGTGCTGGGGCAGCAGACCACGCTGCTCATCACCCACCGCACCAGCACGCTGAGGTATGCCGACTGGATCGTGGTGCTCGAGCAGGGCCGCATCGTCGAGGAGGGCACCCACGAGATGCTGCTGGAGCAAGGCGGCCTCTACGCCGAGCTCGACCGCATCCAGCGGCTGCAGGCGGAGGTGGAATAAGTGCCAATGGCTAATCGCCAATAAGCAATTAACCGCAACGAGAAGCATCGGCTATCAGCAATCCGCGGTGAATCATGCACGAAGAAGAAGCCTTTAAAAAATCCTTCGACGCGCGGCTGGCCCGCCGCATCCTGACCTACGTGCGTCCCTACCGGCTACAGGTGGTGCTCGCGCTCTTGTGCTTGCTGGTGGGCACCCTGACCACGGCGGCCACCCCGCTTTTTTTGAAGTACGCCATCGACAACGCCCTCTTGCCCAAGCAGGCCCTCGAGCTCGCCCAGCGCTACCAACTGTTGCTGTACATCAGCCTGGCCTTCCTGGGCGTGCGCGTCATCGACTTTTTCGCCCGCTACGGCCAGATTTACCTCATCAGTTGGGTCGGCCAGCACGTGCTCTTCGACCTGCGCAGCGAGATCTTCTCCAAACTACAGCGGCTGCACCTGGGCTACTTCGATAAGAACCCGGTGGGCCGCCTGATGACCCGCATCACCTCCGACGTCGATGCCATCAACCAGTTCATCACCGGTGGGCTGGTGGGGCTCATCGCCGACCTGTTCTTGCTGGGCGGCATCATGGGGTTCATGCTCGCGCTCGACTGGAAGCTCTCGCTGGTGGCTTTCACGGTGATCCCGGTGCTCCTGGCGGTGACCACCTGGATTCGCAACGGGATGCGCGAGGCTTACCGCGAGATGCGCCTGCGGCTGGCAAAGCTCAACGCCTCCTTACAGGAGAACCTCTCGGGTGTGCTGACCACCCAGCTCTTCAGCCGCGAGCCGCGCAACGTGGCGGGCTTCGGAGCGCTCTCGCTGGACCTGCGGGCCTCGTGGGTGAGGATCATCTTCTGGTTCTCGCTGTTCTTCCCCATCGTGGGCTTCTTGGGCGAGTCCACGGTGGCGCTGGTGCTGTGGTACGGCGGGGGTCAGGTGGTGCAGCAAGCCCTCACCCTGGGTCTGCTGGTGGCCTTCGTGGACTACGTGCGCCAGTTCTTTCAGCCCCTGCAGGATCTCTCCGACAAGTTCAACATCTTCCAGGCTGCCATGGCTTCCGCTGAGCGCATCTTCGGTCTGCTCGACACCCCCGAGGAAGTCAGCGACCGGCCCGGCGCCAGGCCCGTCGAGCGCTTCCGGGGCCAGATCGACTTCGAGGATGTGTGGTTCGCCTACGGCAAGCGCGGCGAACCCAAGCCCGACGGCACCAGGGCCAACACCCCCAAGCAGCTCGAGGCCGAGGACTGGGACTGGGTGTTGCGTGGGGTATCCTTTCGCATCCGCCCCGGCGAGAAAATCGCCCTGGTGGGGGCCACTGGCGCAGGCAAGACCAGCGTCATCAGCCTGATCGCCCGCTTCTACGACGTACAGCGGGGCGCGGTGAAGATCGACGGCCACGACGTGCGCGACTACCTCCAGCGCGACCTGCGCCGCGCCATCGGCATCGTGTTGCAAGACCCCTTCCTCTTCAGCGGCACCATCGACTACAACCTGCGCCTGGGCGACGAGAGCATCCCCATGCAGCGGGTGGAGGAGGTCGCGAAATTTGTGGGGGCTCACGAGTTCATTGCAGCCCTGCCCAATGGCTACCAGACCATGCTGCACGAGCGCGGCGGCGGCCTCTCCACCGGCCAGAAGCAACTGCTGGCGCTGGTGCGGGCCATCTTGCACAACCCCGACATCCTGCTCATCCTCGACGAGGCCACTGCCAACGTCGATTCCGAGACCGAGGCCAAGATCCAGGAAGCCTTGTGGCGGGTGATGGAAGGGCGCACCTCGGTCATCATCGCCCACCGTCTCTCGACCATCCGCCACGTCGACCGCATTCTGGTCTTCCGCAAGGGGAAGCTGCTCGAGGAGGGCAGCCACGAGGAGCTACTGGCGAAGGGCGGGTATTACGCCAAGCTCTACGAGTTGCAGTACGTTGGAGGAAGTACTTAAACCCACATTCCGCCCCCCTCAGGCGAGGGGGTAATACCAGGCCCGGTGACGAACCAACCGCTCTAGAGGTGCTCGAGCGGACTCTGCCGGGTCGCTTGGAGGGCAGGCGGCAGCGCCGCCAAAAGGCCCAGGGGCAGCAAGAGCCCAACCCGGCCCACCAAGTCGGCACCAAGCTGCGGGAGGGGAAGAAAAAAGCCCAACCGCTCTCCTAAGGCCCCCGCCCCGAGAGCAGCCAGGCCCCAGCCCATAGCGATACCCAGCGCCACCCCCAGAGCCACCTCGAGCAAGCTCTCGAGGAGCACTACCCCGAACACCAACCCGCGCCCAGCCCCCATGGCCCGTAGCAAAGCGGTGAAGCGGCGGCGCTCGAGGCTTTGGGCATACACCCCTTGCCAAACCAGCAGCGCTGCCAAAAACAGCACCAACAGCGAAAGGGCCCCGTAAGCCGACTGGCCCTGTAGGAAGAATTCCCTGGCCTGGGCAAAGACCTGCCCGGGGAACACCGCCTGGGCCTGTCCGCTGCGGTTGATCTCCTGGGCCACCTGGTAGATGTCGGAAAGCCGATAGCCCGTGAAGAGCACCGCAGTCACTTGCCGATGGGCCACGTCTTCTTGATGCACTTCCCAGTACGCCTCGATGGGCACCAAGATAGCCCGGTCCCAAGGGCCGCCGGTAGCCTCGAGCACCCCCACCACACGGTATTTCTCTTCCTGGTGGTGTTCGCCAGCTTCTGCTGCCTCTTGCTGGGTGACAAAGAAGCCATGGGCGCTCAGGAATTCATCTCCCAACCGCAAGCCGGTGGCCTGGGCGGCTCGAGCCCCCAGCACCGCCTCGTAGGGGGCCTGGAAGGATCGCCCCTGGCGCAGCCTGAAGTAGGGCGGTAGGGTGGGCTTGAGCCGCAGCTCGAAGAGCTGGGCGTTGGTGCCGAGCAGGGGAAACCCCTGGTAATTGTCGCCGAAGCCCAGCGGGACCACATAGCGGCCACGGGGATCCTGCACAAGCTGTTCGTAGGTGGCGTAGGGCAGATTGGCGATAGGGGGCTGGAGCAGGTAGAGGCTCGAGAGCACCGCCTGGGTGGGGCTGCCCTTGGCTGCGATGAGCAAGTCAAAGACCTGCGCGGCATCGGCAGCGCCACGCTCCAAGGAGCGAAGCACCAGCGGCACCACCAGAGCAGTAGCGGTGGCCAAAGCCACCCCCAGTAAGGTCAAGGAGGTGGACAGTATCCGCACCCGCAGGTTACGTAGGACAACCCACAGGGTCATGACAGAACCTCCTGCTCTGGGGTGGGGGGCTTCAGCTCGATCTGCTGAGGAAAGCGGGCCATCACCCAGGGGTCGTGGGTGGCCACCACCAGCAACGCGCCGAGGGAGAGTGCAGTCTGGATCAGCAAATCCAAGGCGGCAGCAGCTCGAGCGCGGTCTAGGTGGGCAGTGGGCTCGTCGGCTAAAAGCAGCCGGGGGCGGTGGGCCACCGCTCGAGCCAAGGCCACCCGCTGTCGCTCGCCGGTGGAAAGGCGCTTGGGAGTGTGGGACAGGCGGTGCTCCAGGCCCAGCCCGCGTAACACCGCCAGGGCCTCACCCTGGGCAGCTTTACCACGAATCCCGGCTATCCCCAGCCCGAGGAGCACATTCTCAAGCGCGGTGTAGCCCTCCACCAGATGAAAATCCTGGAACAAGTAGCCCACCTTAGTCCGGCGGTACGCGTCGCGCTCGGCCTCGGTCAGTCGGCTCAAGTTCCGACCCTCTACCCAAACCTCTCCCCTGCTGGGCAAACGCAGCCCAGCCAGCAGGTGCAAGAGGGTGGTCTTGCCGCTCCCCGAGGGCCCCAGCAAGGCTACCTGCTGCCCCCAGGAAAGTTCGAGGTCAGGCAGCCTGATCTGGAGATCCTGGCTAAAGCGCTGGCTCACCCCGCGCATGATCACATCGGCCATGACTTCCCCCTAGCGGGCTTCCTCCACCCGCTCGGCGTAGATACGCACCAAACTCACGAAGCCGGTTGACGCATCTTCCTTGACCCCTACCTCGAGCCGCCCGGTAACCTGGATGCGCTTGGTGGTGGGCTCGGCGGTGCGCCCCGGAGGCATGATCACCAGCACGATGTCCGGGGGCCAGTCGGCAGCGGTGGAGCAGAAAGGGCAGGTGGCCAACGGAGCTTTGGTCAGCACGAAGAAGTCCAGCTTGGGTTTGAGCGGCGGGGCCATCCAGCCAGTCATACGCACGCTTTTACCGTTCAGGGCTTGCAGCTTGGGGGAAAACTCCACCCCACGGACGGTGATCTTGCTGTAGAGTTCGCCGAACTCGAGGGGGCTCTGGGCCAACCCCAGCAGGGCGATTCCCCCAATCCAGGCCAGGAGGCCCCAGTGAGCCAGGGTTCTTAGGCGTTTCATAAAAGGCCTTAGGGGGAGCGCCCTGTACCAGGAGACCCCGGTGCAGGGCGCTCAGAGGACGGTGGGGTTAAGGCTTCTCGAGGTGGGGGTTGAACCCTAGGGCCTGGGCCATGCGGAAGAAGATCTCGGTCTGGTCGATGAGGCCATTGAAGAACTGAGACCCCACGCCAAAGGCAAACAGCGGCATGGGATCAGCCGTGTGCACGCCCTGGGCGCTATCTACTGGGAGGTTGCCGGTACGTTGGAAGGCGCCGGGCTCCTTGCAGACCTCAGGGTTGGCCACGTAACCACCTTTGCCGTCGGAGATGGTGGGGTCTTTGTAGACCTCGCGGCCCCGGTAGGTTTCACAGTAATCCGGCGTGGCCCCGAAGCCTACCGCGATTCCCCGAGTGGTGTCGGGCAAGGGAAAGCCGTTGGCGTCTTTTTTGTCGCCGTAGGTGGGGAACTTGGCGGCCTCATAAACCCCCACCCCCTCCCGGCCCTGCTTGGAGTAGTCGTAACCGCCAAACACCGAGATCGAGTGAGCGTGGTCGGCGGTGACAATCACCAGGGTATCGGGGTGGGAGGCCGCATAGCCCTTGGCCCAAGCCACCGCGCGGTCCAGCTCGAGTACATCCCAAAGTGCGCGGGGCCAGTCCAAGGGGTGCTCGTACTTATCCACCATTCCCCCCTCAACCATCAAGAAAAAGCCTTTGTCGTTTCTGGAGAGAGCCTCCACGGCTTTCTGGGTCATCTCCCAGAGGTAGGGCATATCGGTAAAGCTTCCCAGCATCTCGGGCCGCTTCCACACTGCGCGGTCTAGGTAGCTGGGGAAGTTGTCAATGTTGAACAGCCCAAACAGCTTATCGGTGGGTTTGGCCGCCAGCAGCTCGCTGCGGGTGCTGACAAAGGTGTAGCCCAGCTTCTGGGATTCGGCAATCCAGTCCGTGCTATCCTTGCGCCGCGAGCCAGGGGTGCTCTGGGGGATGAAGTCGCGTGAACCACCGAAGAGCATCACATCCAAGGGAACACCGAACCCGCCTCTACCAAAGTACATGTCGGCGATAGCCTGGTAATCACCGCGGCGGCGGGTATGGGCGTTGAGTGAAGCCGGGGTAGCGTCGGTGCCGAAGGTGGTGGTCACTACCCCAATGCTGGCCCCGCGTACCCGCTTGAGCATCTCCGCTAGGGTTTCGATCCGGGGGTAGGCCAGGGTATCTTTGAGGTTTGATGGGTAAACGTTGAGGGCATTCACCTGCACCTTCTGCCCGGTCATGATGGAAGAAGCCGAGTTAGCTGAGTCGGCGATGAAGCTATCAAAGCTGCCGGTAGTGACGGTAGCCATCCCACCGTAACCACTCTCGATCTCGAGGTTTCCGTTGGGCATACCGTTTTCGGGGTTAAAGCCTTTGGCGATGATGCGGGCGGCGTTGAGGGTGTTCCAGCCCATCCCGTCGCCAATGAAGAGAATCACATTCTTGGCCGCTCGGGGCAAGCGAAGGTTCTGCCGAGCCTCCCAACGTACGCTCTTCCTGCTCTCCCCAGCGTCGTCGGTGAGGCTGACCTCGAGGGTGTGGCTTCCAGGGCGCAGGAAGGCACCGCGCAGGGTCCACTCGGCCTGCCCGGCCCCCTGCGCGGTTTGCTCGAGGCCCGCCAGAGGCTGGCCGTCCAGGGTGATGCGGTAAGCCTTTAAATTGCCTTTCAGCTCGGAGGCTTCTATGCGCAAATCGAAGCGCTGCCCCGCCAGCAAAGCGGCTCCGTCGTAGGGGTAGACGGCAACTTTGGCCGCCCAGGCCGACCCTAACAAAGCGGCCAGGGCGCATACAGCGGCGATATTTCTTGGCATTGGGTCTCCCTCCCGGCCCAAACATATGAGGGGACTCTCATAGGATTGTCATCCCAGCAGGCAAGTCCTGAAGGGAAAAGCCCTTACTCTGGCGTGACTGTTACCGCCTTTCTCACGCTTGCGCTACAACTGGTGTCTACAGCAACAAGTCGCTGTAGGCGGTGCTTGCGAAAAACCGTTCCAGTCAGGCCTAAAGATCAGCGCAACGCAGGCGAGCATGCCGCCAATCGCGGGAGTTTTTTATAGCTTTCCCACAACCCCCTCCCCTATATAACCGGGATGGGGTTGACAGGATATGGCTTGAAGGCTATCGTTTGAGTTAACGTTAACTCAAAAAGTTAGTTCGATAAGGACAATGCATCACTATGTCTGATGAAAAGGTTACCCTAGCTCACGTCGCCCGCCTCGCCGGTGTCTCCATGATCACGGTATCCAAGGTGCTCAACAATAAGGGGCGCATCTCCGAGGCCACTCGGGCACGGGTTCTCCAGGCAGCCAGCCAGCTCGGCTACGTGGCCAACACCGCCGCCCGCAGCCTGCGAGGGCGCCCCACCCAGATCCTGGGGATGGTCATACCCGAACTGGTAAGCCCCTACTTTGCCGAAGTAGCGCGCGCCGCGGCCGATGCCGCCAGCCAGATGGGCTACGACCTGGCCGTCTTCACCACCTCGCGTGACCCGGAGCGCGAGCGCGAACGGGTAGGCACCTTGCTAGGGGGGTTGGCCGACGGGTTGGTGTTTGTGGTTCCTATTGGAGCGGCGGGCTTTCTGGCCACCCTCGAGCGCAGCCGCTCTCCGGTGGTGCTGGTCAACCACTTCGGCGCCCCCACCCACCTTCCAGTGGTACGCGCCGATAGTTTCGAGGGTTCTCTAGCCGCCGTGAGGCATCTGATGGCTTTAGGCCATCGGCGTATCGGCTTCGTAGGCGGCGCGAGCCACTCCAGCCAAGCCGCCGAACGCTTGCGGGCCTACCGGGAGTGCATGATGGCCGCCGGGCTATGGGACGAGCAGTTGGTACGCCCCGGGGACTTTACCCAGCAGCGGGGGGTGGAAGCAGGGCACGAGCTGTTGAGTCTCGAGAACCCACCTACCGCCATCTTCGCCGCTAGCGACCTCACGGCCTTCGGAGTGATTGCTGCTGCACGCTCCCGTGGGCTACAAGTGCCCGAAGACCTCTCGGTGGTGGGCTTCGACGACATCCCCGCCGCCGCCCATTCTCACCCCGGCCTGACCACCGTGGCCCACCCCATCCCGGCCATGGCCCAGGCCGCCGTGGAACTTATCGCCCGGGCGATGGCCGGGGAAAAGCTGCAAGACGTGCTTATAGAGTTCCCCAGCGAGCTGGTGGTTCGGGGCTCGAGCGCCCCTCCCCCAGCACTGAGGAGCCGGAGGAGAAACCGATGAATCCTGCCCATCCCAACAGGCCCGCCTCTGCGCTACGCCCGGGCTTAAAACACCTGGCCCGCTCGGTTTGGCGCCACCGAAGCCTCTACCTCATGCTTTTGCCCGGCCTACTGTATTTTCTTATTTTCCGCTATTGGCCGCTGTGGAACGCCCAAATCGCTTTCCGTGACTTCCAGCCCACCCTCGGGGTTTGGGGTAGCCCGTGGGTAGGACTGCAACACTTCCTAGAGTTTTTCAACTCTTACTATTTTGGGCAGCTCCTGACCAATACCCTCGTCATCAGTCTTGCCAAAATCGTACTCGGCATTCCCCCTGCGATACTGCTGGCTATCGCCCTGCATGAAACCAGCCGTCGCTTTCTTGCACGGGTAGTGCAGACCATAAGCTACCTACCGCACTTCCTATCATGGGTCATCGTCTACGGCATCCTACTGGCCATGCTCTCGCCCAGCGAAGGGCTCGTCAACAGCGGGCTGCGGGCGCTGGGGCTCGAGCCGGTGCCCTTCCTCACCTCCACCACCACATTCCAACCCGTGGTGGTGCTCTCAGAGGTCTGGAAGGAGACCGGCTGGAGCGCGATTTTGTTCCTGGCTGCACTGCTCTCCATCAACCCCACCCTCTACGAAGCCGCAGCCATTGACGGAGCCTCACGCTGGCAGCAGGTGCGCCACATCTCCCTCCCCGGCATTATGGACGTGCTGGTGTTGGTGCTGCTGCTAAAAATCGGCAGCATCCTCGATGCGGGCTTCCATCAAATCTTTGTGCTCTACTCGCTGCCGGTGTACAGCGTGGGAGACATCATCGATACCTGGGTCTACCGACAGGGCATCCAGAACTTCCAGTTCAGCCTGGCCACAGCGGTGGGGCTGTTCAAAGGAATCATCGGCCTGGTGCTGATCGTGGTGGCCAACCGCCTGGCGCGGCGCTTTGTGGGGACTGGGCTGTATTAGGAGGAAGCCATGAAAAAAGCAATGTCCCGTAGCGATCGTCTGTTCGAATGGGGAATTGACGCGTTTCTAATCGGGGTTTTGGTAGTGACCCTGGTACCCATGTGGTACGTGGCAATGGTCTCGCTGCTGCCCTTTGGCAAAAGCCCCAGCCTTTTCCTGCCGCCGTGGGAATGGTCCTTCGCATCCTATGCTCAGCTCATCTTCCAACCCACTATCTGGCAGGCTACACTCAACAGCCTGATCCTGACCTTTGGTGGGGTGGCCATCAGCCTCACACTCACCGTCATGGCCGCCTATCCCCTCTCCCGGCGGGAGCTGCCCGGGAGGGGCTTCATCGTGGGCCTGATCCTCTTCACCTTCCTCTTCAACGCCGGCTTGATCCCTACCTTCTTGGTGGTCAAAGACCTTGGGCTACTCAACAGCTACTGGGCGGTGCTACTCAACGGGGCGGTGAGCGTCTACAACCTGCTGGTGATGAAGACCTTCTTCCAAAGCCTTCCGGAAAGCCTAGAGGAGGCCGCTCGCATCGACGGGGCCAACGACTGGCAAATTTTGCGGCATGTCGTTCTGCCGCTCTCCCGGCCCATTCTTCTGACCATCGGTCTGTTTTATGGCGTGGCCAACTGGAACAACTTCTTCGAGCCCATCCTCTTTCTCTCCGACCGCAACCTCATGCCCTTGCCGGTGGTGCTGCGCGATATCCTTACCGGCCTCAACGTGGCGGAGTACGTCGAGGGCGGAGCGGCCCAGGCTGCTCCGGCGGAGGCTTTGAAGATGGCGGCTGTAGTCCTGATCACGCTGCCCATGCTCTTGGTGTATCCCTGGATCCAGCGCTATTTCACCAAGGGTGTGCTCCTGGGCAGTGTGAAGGAATAGGAGGTAGCGATGCGCATAGGCTTTAGGATCTTGTTTTCTTTGATGGTTTGCGGCAGCCTGGGGCAGGCCCAGGCCAACCTCACCGACCTTAGCGTAGCCCTGTATGCGGCCAATCCCGAAGCACCCGCTCCCCCGGCCAATTGGGAGGTTTATCGCATCGTGCGGGATAAGCTGGGTATCAACCTCAAGTTCACCATGCTGCCTACCGGGGCCGACGGCGACAACCGCCTGGGAGCACTAGCCGCAGCCAACGACCTCCCCGACCTCTTCGAGGTGCGCAGCCTGGCCCTCTTCGACCGCCTGGTACAGCAAGGCCAGCTTGCTCCGGTGAATAACCTCTTCTCCTTGATGCCCAAGCGTACTGCTGACCGTTATAGCAACACCCGGCGCAACCTATTGGTCACCAGCAACGGCCAGATCTACGGCTTTTTAGAACCCGTAACCCTAAGCCGTCAGTACGGTATCTGGGTGCGCAAGGACTGGCTCGATAAGCTGGGGCTTAAAGCTCCCACCACCCTCGAGGAGTTCTTCGAGGTAGCCAAGGCCTTCACCGAGCGCGACCCCGATGGCAACGGGCGCAACGACACCTACGGCTTTGGTGGGGTGATCGACTTTGACACTGCCGGTATCCTGCCGGGTCTGGGCCTGGGCAACCACTTCCAGTGGGTCTATGGCGCTTACGGCGTGGCCGGCACCTGGAACTATAACCCCAAGGCTTTTGCCGCCAACGTTCGTGAGGCCAACTTCCGCAAGGCTACCGAGTACGTCCGGCGGTTGGTCGAGGCTAAGGTCATTGACCCGGACTGGGTCACCATGCGCCGGGCCGACCTGCGCACCCGCTGGCAGCAGGGGCGCTACGGAATGTTTTTCGAGAGCGTGGGCGGCCTGCAAGCAGGCTTACAGAACTTCCACGCCAACAACCCCAATGCCGAGCTGCTTCTGCTGCCGCCGCCCAAAGGCCCCGAGGGCAAGAGTTCGATGGGCACCTACTCCTCAGCCGGGTGGTTATATGCGGTCTCCAAGCGGGCCATGGATGCCGGTAAGGGTTCGGCCATTGCGCGCTTCCTCGAGTGGGCCCATAGCGGCGAAGGCTACTTCCTGCTGGGCTGGGGCCGCTACAAGACCGATTACACCCTGCCCAACAACGTGCCTACCGTCAACACCCAAATCCCCATCAGCGTGCGCGGAAGCTATACCCAGATGCGCTGGCTGGCCTTCAACGGCAACCCCCTGGAGATGCGGGGCCGCTACCCCGAGATCAGCGTCGGCGGACGCAAGTACGTGATGTACCAGCTTATGGCTCAAGCTCAGCGCCAGGGTAACTGGATTGACCGCACCGGCGACCTCATCGTCAAAGCCGCCTCCAACCAAGCCGACCTCGAGCGCTACGTCTCGGAGAACCTGGTGCAGTTCGCCTTGGGTCAGCGGCCCATCAACGACTCGAGCTGGAATCAGTTTTTGAGTGGCCTGCGCAACATCCGCTTCGAGCAATATGAAGCGGCAGCGGAAAAGGCCCTGAGGGAAAGCGGATATCTGAAGTGAGTTCTAGGGGGCAGGTCCGACCAAGCCCTGCCCCCTCCTAAAGTGAGGAGCCTGATGCGCTACTTCCACACCATTCCCCAAGGTCCAGGCTTAAAGCCCCTGGACGATGAAGCCTGCAAGCTGCTGGCTTTCGCCAAGCTCAACCTCGAGGCCGGCCAGAGCTACACCGGCCAGACCGGCGAGCGCGAGGTGCTACTGGTAGCCCTTTCCGGTACTGCCGAGGTCGAGGTGGGAGGGCGGGTGTTTGCACGGGTGGGGGGAAGGCCCAACGTGTTCGCGGGCAACCCTCACAGCGTCTACCTGCCCAAAGGGCAGCTCTACACGGTGCGGGCCCATACCCGCTTCGAAGCCGCCTTGCCTTCAGCACCCAGCGACCTCGAGACCGAGCCCTACGAGATCCGACCCGAGCAGGTCAACACCGGCAAGTGGGGTACCCTCAACTTTACCCGCCACTTCCGCGAGATCCTGGTCGAGCCGGACGGGCGACCGGCCAGCCGATTGATCGTGGGCGAGACCCTCACCCCCAGCGGCAACTGGAGCACATATCCCCCGCATAAACACGAAATCGCACAGGGGAGCGAGGTCTTCCACGAGGAGATGTACTACTTCCGCATCTCCTCTGCGGAAGGTTGGGGGCTCACCCGCCACTACAGCCCCGAGCGCGGCTACGACCAAACTTACCTGGTTAAAGACGAAACCCTGCTCTCCATCCCCCACGGCTACCACACCTACGTCAGCGCACCCGGGTACACCGGCTATTACTTGTGGTTCTTGGCTGGCGAGGGACGGCGGCAGGGGGTACGCTTCGATCCCGACCTGGCCTGGGTGCAGAAAACGGTAGGGATGGTTTAGGGAAAGACATGAACTCGAGGCCCAGCGGGCCATCTTGCCGCTGAAAAACCCAGCACAGGGAGGTTTTACGTGGAGATGTTTTCGATCAAGGGCCGAATAGCCCTAGTTACCGGCGGAGCGGTGGGCATCGGACAAGCCATCGCCATTGGTTTAGCCCAGGCTGGGGCCGATGTGGCCATCGTCAGCCCCACCGCCGACGCCCTCCAGACCCAACAGGCGGTGGAGGCGGCCGGACGGCGTTTTCACGCCGTATACGCGGACTTGATGAAGCCGGAATCGGCGGCGCGGGTGGTTGCTGAAGTTGAAGCCACCCTGGGGCCCGTAGACATCTTGGTCAACAACGCCGGCATCATCCGGCGGGAGTGGGCCGAGCACTTCGGCAACGCCGACTGGCAAGACGTGATCGAACTCAACCTTAACGCAGTGTGGCGCATGTCCCAAACCGTAGGCCGGGAAATGCTGAAGCGCGGAAGAGGCAAAATCATCAACATCGCCTCGCTGCTGTCGTTTCAAGGGGGCATCCGCGTACCCTCCTACACCGCAGCCAAGCACGCCGTAGCGGGCCTCACCAAAGCTTTGGCCAACGAGTGGGCGGCCAAAGGGCTCAACGTCAACGCCATTGCACCGGGCTACATCGCCACCAACAATACCGCGGCTTTGCGGGCCGACCCCGAGCGCTCGAGGCAGATCCTCGAGCGCATCCCCGCCGGGCGCTGGGGCGAGCCCGCAGACCTGGTGGGCGCGGCGGTGTTTCTGGCCTCGCCGGCCTCCGACTACGTCAACGGCCACATCCTGGTAGTGGACGGGGGCTGGATGGCCCGCTAGGAGCGAGATGAGCGCTCAGGATTTCCCTCGCGTACTGGCCCAAGCCCGGGTGGTAGGGGTGCTGCGAGCCCCAGCGGCCTCAGACGCCGTAGAGGCCGCGCAGGCCGCGGCCCGTGGCGGTTTGCGGGCCCTCGAGCTAACCTTCACCACCCCAGGGGTGCTCGAAGCCCTACGCAGATTGCACGAACAGCTACCCAAAGGGGTGCTGCTGGGTGTGGGCACGGTGATGAACGCACAGCAAGGAAGCGCTGCGCTCGAGGCAGGCGCGCAATTCCTGGTCAGCCCCCACCTGGACGAAGCGTTGCTGGAGCTGGGGCGCGAAGCAGGAGTACCCTACGTGCCGGGCGTACTCACCCCTACCGAGATCGCGCAGGCTAGGCGCTTGGGCGCCGAAGTGATCAAGGTTTTCCCGGCAGGCTCGAGCGGGGGAGTCCGCTACCTCAAGGATCTGCTGGGGCCTTTCCCCGACCTACAGATCCTGGCAACCGGGGGGATTAAGCCCAGTGAAGTTCTGGCCTATCGCCAGGCCGGAGCCCTGGCAGTGGGCCTGGGCTCGAATCTCTTCCCCCAAGCCGCGCTCGAGAGCAAGGACTGGGCTGCCATCGAGGCCGCCACCCGCCAGGCGCTGGAGAAGGCAGGCGCAGCATGAAGGTGCTGGACTTAATTGGTGTGGGCGAGTGCATGGTGGAGTTCTTCGCCGAGGAACCCCTGGCCCAGGCCCGCCACTTCACCCGCTCCTTCGGCGGGGATGTGCTCAACGCCCTGGTAGTCGCCTCTCGGCTGGGCTCGCACACCGGCTTCGTGAGCCGCGTGGGTTCCGATCCCTTTGGGCCAGGATTGCTGGCGGCCTGGCGTGCGGAGGGCATCGATACCCGCTGTGCCCCACTGGTTGAGGGTGAGAACGGGGTCTACTTCATCAGCCTGAGGGAAGGGGGGGAGCGCGAGTTCACCTACCGTCGCGCCGGCAGCGCCGCCTCTCGGCTTGCCCCCGAGGACCTCGAAGCCGATTACCTAGCTTCAGCCCGCATACTGCTGCTGTCGGGCATCACCCAGGCCATCTCCCCCTCGGCCCAGGCCGCCACCCTTCGAGCCGCCCAACTGGCCCGCTCGAGCGGGGCCCTGGTAGCCTATGACCCCAACTATCGCCCGGCCTTATGGGAAAAGCGCGGTGGGCTAAGAGCCGCCCAGCAGGCCTTTGAAGAGCTCGCCCCCTACGTGGATGTGCTCCTGCCGAGCTTTCCCGCCGACCTAGCCCTGCAAGGCCTGGAGTCCTTGGAGGCCCCCATAGCCTTGCAGGCCCTGAGCCCCCGCTTTCCACGGGTAGGGCTCAAAGCGGGGGCCGAAGGGGCTTGGCTGGCCTGGGAGGGACAACCTCTGTACGTCCCCGCCACCTCCCCCCGGCACATTCGCGATACCACGGGCGCAGGGGACGCCTGGAACGGGGCCTTCCTGCACAGCCTTCTGCAGGGGCAGGAACCTTGCCAAGCCGCTATCCGGGCGAACCACCTGGCCGCGACCAAGCTGGCCTACAGGGGAGCCATACCGCCCCAACCCTGGCCACTGAACACTTAAGGATAAGGAGTTTGCATGGAGTGCAACAGCGATTGGGAAACGGCTGGGCCAGGCGTCGAGCGACGCTTGGTAGCTTTAGGCGAACGCATGATGGCGGTACGGGTTCGCTTCGCCAAGGGGGCAATCGGCGCCCTGCACGCGCACCCTCACGAGCAACTGACCCAGATTCTGAGCGGGCGTTTTCGCTTTCAGGTAGGAGAAGAAGTGCTCGAGCTTTCCGCCGGCGACCTCTTGTGCATTCCCGGCGGCCTCGAGCACGGCACCCAGGCCTTAGAAGCTGGAGAGTTGTTGGACATCTTTTCTCCCCTTCGGGAAGACCTGCTCGAGGGCCCCACCACCCACCCGGAGTAAGGAGGCCGGATGCGCCAGTTTCGTGACCCCCGAAGCGGTCGGCTCATCACCCAGCTCACCGACCGCGGCAACAATGTACACCTCTACTTCACCGAGAACTCTTTCGACCTTACCCGGCCCGAGATCATCTTTCGTTCGGATCGGGCCTCCAAGCACGAGCGTGCCCCGCACGAAAACCCCCACTACAACATCTTCCGCCTCAACTACCAAACCGGCGAGATCACCCAGCTCACCGACGAAGACCACCCCGTCGGCAGCGTCACCAAAACCCCCGACAGCGAGCTCATCGCCTACCTCACCGCGGGGAAGGTCAAGCTCCTGGATACCCGTACCGGGAAAACCCGCGTGCTCTACGAGGACGACGGGGGGTACAACCTCTATTCCCCCTCGATCAGCCCCAACCGCCGCTACGTAGGCTTCGCCCGCAACGAGCGGGTGCAGGCCGTCAACACCAACGTCAACTACGGAGGCTTCAAGGAGAGCTTCTACCAGATCAAGGACGGACGCATCACCCTAGCCCGCAGCGACGGCTCGGGCTACTTCGACGCCTACTGCGACACCCACTGGCTGGGACACTTCCAGTTCTGTCCGGACGACCCTACCCTGGCCATGTTCTGCCACGAAGGCCCCTGGAACCTGGTCACCCAGCGCATCTGGCTGCTCGACCTGGTAGCCCGGCGAGTCCGGCCTATCTTCCGCCAGGACGAAGCCGACTCGGTAGGTCACGAGTTCTGGACCCACGACGGGCTGATCTTCTTCGACAACCGCGGCCCCGGCCACGACGGCACCATCACCTCGAGCAAAACCCAGGCGGTGGTGAAAGAGCCTACCCCCGACCACTTCCGCCCCTACGTGGGCTTCGTAGACCGCGATGGGCAGTTGGTGCGCCAAATCGCGATGCCCTATTACTGCAACCATTACCACGCCAACCCCTCCAACACCCTCCTGGTGGGCGATGACGCGGATTGCCTGGTGCTCATCGACATCGCCGGAGAAGAGGCAAGCCTCGAGCTGCTGTGTGAGCACGGCACTTCCTGGCACACCCAAGCCAGTCACTGTCACCCCACCTTCAGTTGGGATGGGAAGCGCATCCTCTACGCCTCTGACCGGGGAGGGCGGGTCAACTTGTACCTGCTCGAGCTCTGAGGGAGCCCGCCCAAGCCATCGGCTCCACAACCGAAGCCCGCAGCGTCGGCGCGCACCGTGACCATCTTGGCCCGAGCGCCGCTAAAATGGCTTAAACTCGTAAACCGAAGCCATGCTGCGTACACTGGGGGAGTTGTCGCTGGAACAGCCCAAGATCAAGGGCTTTCGCAAGAAAAAACCCTTACTGCTACTGACCTACCTAGCCCTGGAAGGAGCGCGCTCGCGGCGTCACCTCGCCGAGCTGTTGTGGCCCGGGGCTAGCGACGGCCTCAACAGCCTCTCGGTAGCCCTCACCCAACTTCGCGCGGCGGGGGTTCGCATAGAGGGTGAGGAGGTGCTACGGGCCGAGATACCTTGCGACGCCGTAGAGCTGCAAAGTGCTCTGGCCCAAGGGCAGTTGGCACAAGCCCGCCGCCTGTACAAAGGCCGCTTTTTGGAGGGGGCCGACGACGGGCTACCCCCCGAGCTCGAGGAGTGGGTCTGGTCCAAGCGCGAAGCCCTGGCCAAAGCGCTGTGGGCGGCCCACCTGCGGCAGGCCGAGGCCCTGTACGGCCTGGGTTGGACCGAGGAAGCCCAAGCCCTTGTGCAAGAGGCCCGTCGCCTGCCGGGGGTAGAAGAGGTCATCGAAGAAGAACCCACCTTCCTCGCCTTTGCCCCCGAAGTGTGCCGGGCTTTTTTTGCGGTAGAGCTGGTAGGGCTGGCCCGGGCCGTGGAGCTTTTGGGTGTGGGCGCAGAGGCGCTGGATGTGCTCGTTGGGCGGGGGCTGCTGGGAACCCAAGGCCAGCCGATGCTGCAGGTACCCCTTACGGTGGAGGGGCGCAGGGTGGCGCTCGAGCTGGCCCGTAAGCTTCCCCTGGGTGAGGCCGCCCCACTGTACCAGGCGGCCCGTGCCCTCTGGGAAGAGGCCGATGCACCCAGGGGCCGGATGGCCTTGTTGCGGCTGGCCCGCGCCCAGGTGGAAGAGCAGCCTCAAGAAGCGCTGGCCCTGCTGGCCGATCTGGCCCCCGACCCGGAGCTGCTGCTCTTGCGGGCGCGGGCTCTGGAGCGTCTGGGTCGCTACAAGGAAGCCCTGGAGCTGTTGGATGAGCTGCCCCCAAGCCCCGAGCGAAGCGCCCTGCGCGGCAGCGTGCTGCTGCGCTTGGGGCAGTTTGCCGAGGCCCAAGCCGAGGCCGAGGTGGCGGCCCAGGGAGGCGCCTACCCCCAGGCCGAGGCCCTCAATCTGCAGGGCATGATGCTGTTGGGCCAGGGCCGCTTTCAGGAGGCTGCGGAAGCCTTCAGCCGGGCGGCGGTGCGCTTCTTGATGGCCGGGGAGGAGGTGCGCCACCTGGGGGCTTTGGGCAACCGGGCGGTGGCGCTGGCCGAGATGGGCCAGGGGGAAGCGGCTTTTGCCGAGGTGCTCGAGGCCATCGGGGAGCGTGGGGGCTTGCGGGCCCGGGTTTACCTCAACTTAGGGGTGGTCAAGGAGCGCCAAGGCCAGCCTGCTGAAGCAGAACGCCTGTACAAGGAGTCGCTGGCCCTGGCCCAGGGCAACCTCGAGGCCATGGGGCGGGCTTGGAACAACCTAGGCGCCCTCTACCACCGCCAGGGGCGATCGGAGGAGGCCAAGGCAGCCTACCGCGAAGCCTTGCGCCTGGCTCGAGCGGGTCAGGAGTGGGTGCTGACGGCGGCGGTGCTGGCCAACCTGGCCGAACTCACCGGCGAGCGGGCCAGCTTAGAAGAAGCCATCACCCTGCTGGAGGAAGCCCGCTACACCGTGCTGGCCGAGCGGTACAGGAGTCGGTTGCAATCTTTTGCACGCTAAAATAAAGGCGTGAACCTCGCCTAGGAACGGCTGGAGCAGGCCAGGGGCTTCGGGCAACCCAGCGTTCAGACCGCGTTAAGACCCCCTTTGCTACCTTCTAGGCACCTTCGGCAGAACCCGTGTCTGCCGTGGGCTACTTCAAGGAGGTGGAAAGATGCCGAACCCCAAAGCACTTTTAGCCACGGCTGTGGTTCTTTTCCTCGCTGCCTGCGGCGGAGGCACGCCCCCACCCCCCAACAGCATCACCCTCACCGTGGAAGACCCTGGGGGTAGTTTCGGCGCTGCCCTCTACCAGGTGGGTTCGGGGAGCTGGCAGCCCCTCACCCTGAGCGGCACCACCACCAAAACGGGTACTTTTAATCTGGGCAGCCAGAGCAAGTACGGGGTGGCGGTGCGCTGTGGCAGCGGCAGCAGCGCCCAGGTGCAGCTTATCCAGGCCACCAACGCCGAACTCGCCAACCCCAAGGTGGTGTGCAGTACGCTTACCCCTGTTCCCTTCACGGTGCAGGTCAACCTGAGCACGGTGATGGGCGCCTGGGGCATCCAGCCGAGCGATCAGGTGGCCGTTGGACTTGGACCTGGCAATTCCGCAGCCGTAGGCAGCAACACCACCGTAGATGTGAACGCGAATCTCCCGCTTGGCCCGCAGGATCTGGTCATCACGGTGTTTGATCCCAGCGGCCTTACCGTCCGTGGGGCCAAGGTGGTGCGCAACGTCAACGTCACCAACGGCGGCTCAACCAACGTGATGCTGCAAACCTCCGACTCCACCAGCCTGGTCAACTTCACTGCGCCCACCCTGCCCAGCGGATACAGCTTTAACTCGCTTGGTCCGGGAGTTCAAGCAGCCATCTTTTACGTAAGTGGGGACAACAAGGGCACCGGCATGGTAGGTGCAGGTACTTCCTACCGTCCGGTGGCCGGCTTCGGCTCAGGCGACCGCTACATAGCCGCCACAAGCGCCACCAACGCAACCAATACGGGATCGGTGCGCCAGTTCAAGGGCTTCGGCGGCGGCGCCCCTAGCCTCAGCCTGCCTACGCCCTGGCCTGCGGGTAGCTTGGGCGTAACCGCCGCAGCGCACCCCACCATCTCCGGCCTTAGCTACAGCGGAGCCAATCTCAAGGCGTATAGTGTGGCCTTAACCGGTTCGGGCCTAAGCTACCAGGTGACCCTCTCCAACGGCTGGCTGGGCAGCACCTCCAGCTACGCCGTCCCCGATCTGAGCAGCGGCCTGAGCTATACCCCTTTTAGCGGCAGCGTCAGCGTCAAGATTTCGGCGGTGCTTTCGCCGGGCAACCTCCTCAGCCTGGACGCAACCGACCCCGCGGTTTTCACCGCCAGCACCGAGGTGGCCGGGCCCAGCGCAGAGGGTAGCTACACCGTGGGCGGCAGCCCCATCACCCTTCCCTAGCCATGCCCGCCTGGCTGTTGGATCTGAGCGGGTATAGCGTTCCCTACCACGACGAGGTGCCCCATGCGCAGATGGTTCTGGCTAGCGTTGCTCTTGCTTTCGGCCTGTACCCCTTCAGGCCCCAACCTGACGCTCTCTCCCAGCCGGGCGGCGTTGGGGGAGGAAGTAGAAGCCCGGCTCAGCGGGATGAGCCCGGAGGGTACCCAAGTCTTTGTGGGCAGCGTGGAGGCCACGGTGACGGCCCGTGAAGCCGGACGGCTGCGCTTCAAGGTGCCCAGCGTGCCGGGCGGCCCTCAGCCGGTGCGGGTGGTGGCCGGAAGCCGGGAGGCGCGCGCCACCCTGGGCGTACTGGGCCAGGTAGACCCCACGCGGATCCTGCTCCGGCTGCCCCTGGGGCAAACCCCCAAGCTCCCTAAAGACTTCAGCCTGATCCAAAAGGACGACCTCTCGGACTGCGGTTTCGCCTTGGCCGAGCTGGGCTATAGCGGTGAAGCCTTGGGCAAAGCTCTAGAAGAACTGGAGGCCCAGGATCCCAGCTACAAAGCCGACCCCGAGAGCTTGTGGAGCCTATCCGGCACCCCGGGCGGAGAAGCAGTGGGGGCTCCTTTGGCCACGAACCGGGGCTACAAGGGGCAGGGGGTGCAGGTGGCGGTGCTGGACACCGGGGTGGACGCAGCTATTCCCCAGCTCCCGGGCTACAACTTTGTGGACAACGACACCACCCCTCAGGACGCCTTCCCAAACGGCCACGGCACCGGCGCAGCGGGGTTGGTGAGGGAGGTTGCCCCTGAGGCTCAGATCATCCCGGTGCGGGTCTGCGACGGGAACGGGGTCTGCCGGGCCAGCCGGGTGGTGCGGGGGGTGTGCTGGGTGGTGCAAAACCGCCATGGCCCCACCGTCCTAAACCTGAGCCTGGGGGGCGATACCCCAGTGGAAGCGCTGAAGCTGGCCCTGCAAGCCGCGCTGAGCCAAAACATCCCGGTGGCCGCCGCCGCGGGGAACCAGGGGCAGCAGGGCAGCCCCACCCACTACCCGGCGGCCTTCGACCTGCCGGGGCTGGTGGCCGTGGGGGCCTTGGAGGATAACCCTACCCAAGGGGGCCTGAGACCTGCCCCCTACAGCACCCAAGGCCCCTACGTAGACCTGGCCGCACCGGGCACCGACCTTGACTGCATAAAGCCCGGGGGGAGCGTGGGTAGCTGCACCGGCACCTCCTTCGCCACCCCGCTGGTGGCCGGGGCCATGGCGGTGTGGCTTTCGGCCCAGCCCAACCTGAGCCCGGCCCAGCTCCAGCAAGCCCTACAGCAGCACGCCAAGCCCTTGCCTTACCCCAGCCAAGCGGTGGGCGCGGGGATGCTTGACCTGAGCCAGGACCCCTGAGCCGGGCCTGGAATCAAAGGACCCCTGGCCTGTGCCAGGGGCCTTCGCTTTTCGCTCACCCCGTATAGCCTCTCGGCAGTCCGCCCATTCAGAGAGCGTTCAGGCTGGTTTAAGAGCGTTTTTGCTAGCGTTGCCTCCGGAGCCGAAAGACTCCAGGAGGTCGAGATGAAACGAAGCCTGTTGATGGCCCTTATGCTGGCCCTTGGGATACTGGCCGCTTGCAGCCCCAACCCCACCCAGGCCCCCCTCGAACAGCTCACCCAAAACGACGCGGCCCTCTACGACTCCGAGCAGGCCCTGTTGGACGAGGCGGTGAACGCCTTTTCCGACCTCATGCCTCAGAGGGTAAGCCCTCAGGCCGCCGCGCCACGCCCCCTGACGATGGTCAAGGATCGTGAAGAAATCGTGCTCATCGGCGGGCCGTGGCGCCCACCCTTTCCCTGGCCTTTGGTGGACAAACCCCTTTTCATCACCATCAAGCAGCCCTCGCCGCAGTGCACCCCCCCATCCCGTTGCTACCCGCAGGCCAGAATGGCCTACTTGCGGCAGTCCCCTCAAGGAGGCTATGAGCTGGAGTGGTTCGGCGCCCCTGGAACCCCTTCGGTGCGGGTTCCTGCCCAGGTGGAGCAGCAGGGCAACCTCGAGGGTGTCGACACAGCAAAAGTCAGAGTCAAGATCTCCATCAATCCGTTCGAAAAAGAAATCGACATCATCATCGTGTTTGGCAGCAATAACGACCCCAACCCGGCCCGGATGCACATCGTGAGCAGCCTGCCCCCCGACACCCTGCCGGGCCGTCCCCTGAACAGCACCCTAGACACTGGCACCTACGAGGCCAAGTTCAAGGACATTTGCTGCGGCCGGCCCAAACCCTTCCCACCCCTCTGGCCGCCCATTTGGCTCCAGCGGGAAGATGTTTCCGTGGTGGCCGTGCCCTACGACAATCCCAAGCTGCGGGATAGCACCCCCATCGAGGAACTGGTGGGGGAAAACCTGGGCTTCCTGTACCTGCGCAAGAAGCCTTGGCTGCCCGGCCCCACCACCGACTGCGGCCCCGCAAACGTGTGGTGCCCCTCGGAACCGGATCTCTTCCTGAACCTGCGTTTAGTGCGAGACACCGCCGGTGGGTATGCCGTGCAACTCACCAAACTGGCCGATCCCAAACAGGTCATCGCCACCCTACCCGCTCAGGTGCTGCCCAATGATGGCCCCGCCGGCATGGGCATCGAGGACAACATCACCTCACCGGAGGAGCCTACCCTCAAGATCAAATGGCCCAAGATCAAGATCATCATCATCATCTGCAAGAACTGCAACGTGAACATTAACTAGACCATTTTGAGCCCTACAGCAGAGGAGGCGGGGGTCACAACCTCCGCCTCAAACAATGAACTACTTGCAACCAACTACGTTTGGTTGGAGTTTCGCGCGACCATCCTCACAGGCTCAGACGTGTGTAGGGCACTTGCCTGCGGCTCCCTTTACGCGCATTCCCGTTCCAGGGACGACCTACAACAGCATTATACAGGGCTTCGCCCTGGTGGGGCTATCCTTCCCCGACCGACCGAACTGCGGGGGGACTGCCGCCCCACACCCTCTATGGTTCAAAACTGGTATTGGGCGGCAGGAAAATCTTCATGCTCCAGGGCCGCTCTAAACTCGGCCACGTCGGTCTGGGGTGGCTCCAGGCCCAGCAGGTCGCGCTCGGTATGCAGGGCTTTGGCCAGGGGGGGTGTGCCGCAGCCGGTTGAGTTCGCGCCGCAGGTGGCCTTGTCCTGCTCGCTCCAGAACAGTCCGGTCATCGAGCGGCGCAGCCTGCGGGGTGGGGTAATCTGCCAGGCTCAGCTAGACCACAACCCTGGAGACTGCGCTATCCTGCGGGGCAGTAGGTCTACCAGGCCGGTATGAGCGCCTTCCAGCACCCGCTCGAGCCATCTCCAGGCCGCCGGGTGAGCCTCCACAAAGGCGGCCACCAGGCTCGAGGTGTCGAAGAGCAGCCTCATCGGAAAAGCTCGTCCAGACGGTCTTCTCGGAGCCGGGTCAGGGCCTGGCCTAAGTCGCCGGTGGCCTCGCTGGCCACCACCAATACCTTCCCCTTGCGCCGCAGGGGGGGTGGGGTACGCAGGGGTTGCAGGGTGAGCCGGCCCTCCTCCACGCGCACCTCGAGGGTATCCGCTGGCCGCAAGCCCAGCCGCTCACGCAACTTCTTGGGAATGAGCACCCCCAAAGCGGTCCAAGGTGGTCTGCATATTGCCAATATTAGCAGATTTTGCCAAAAGCAGGGCGAAAGCTGCTTCCGAATCAGACTTTTAGAGCGCCTCGTCCTTCGAGACCCTATTGACAACTTGAGGAGCAGGATCTATATTCAAGGCACAAAAACGATTTCGGAAATGATTTTGGCACGTCACCCACGCTACGTCGCCGAAAGGGGGTTATGAACACACGCGTCTCCATCCAGGATGTGGCCCAGCTCGCCGGGGTCGCCGTGAGCACGGTCTCCAGGGTGCTCAACGGCTACCGCGACGTGTCCGAGGAGACCCGGGCCAAGGTGCAGCGCGCCGTCGAGCAGCTCGGCTACCGGCCTAACCAGGCCGCCCGCACCTTCCGCACCGGCAAGACCCAGTCGGTCTCGGTTCTGCTGCCCATGATCGGCACCGACTTCTACAACCGCCTGATCAACGGCATCGACCAGGGGCTCGCCCAGCGCGACTACGATGCCGGGCTCTTCCCCCTGCTGAGCCCGCGCCGCCTCGAGCGCTACCGCAACCCCTCCGCCCCCCCCTACAACGCCGACGGCCTGATCCTGGCCTCGCTCAACCCCGACCGCCTCTTCGAGGGCGGCAAGATCCCCGCCGACCTGCCCACCGTCCTCGTCGACATCGCCCACACCGCCTACGACAGCGTGACGGTGGATCACGTCGAGGGGGGCTACCTCGCGGGTCGGCACCTCCTCGAGCGCCCCGCCCCCACCTTCGTGGTCATGATCGAGGAGCGCTTCGACACCCCCTTCGCCAGCGGCGTCTTCCGCGAGCGCCTCAAGGGCTTCCAAAAAGCCTTCCAGGAAGCCGGGGAGAAATTGTCCAAGGCCAACGTGATCACCGTCGAGTTCAGTTGGGATGGTGGGCGCCTGGCGGCAAAAGAAATTCTCCAGCAGCTCAAGGGTCCGATCAACATCTTCGCCACCTGTGACCTACTGGCTCAGGGTCTCATCGACGAGTTCGCCCACAAGGGGATCAAAGTCGGAGGCGAGGTGCGGCTGGTGGGCTACGACGACCAGCCCTGGGCCGAGGCCTACGGGCTGTCGACCGTGAAGCAGCCCATCGAATCGATGGGGGGGCTGGCCGCGCGGCTACTGCTGCAACGGCTCGAGCGCCCCACCGCCGAGGTCACCCACCGGGTGCTCAGTCCGCGGTTGGTGGTGCGGGAGTCGTCCAGGGTCTAGGGGGTGAGGCAGCTGCACAAAACAACCCGTGGTCGGCCTTAAGCTTCCGCCTCACACTCTCGGAGGACGGCGAGGGGGTGTTGAACGAATGGCACAAAGAACTGCTTGGCAAAAACTGGCGTTGGTACTTGGACTGGCCCTGTTACTGGCGGGGTGTACACAAAAGGAGGGCGTAGGGCCCGCAAACCCCGCCAACCCAGCCGTAGTGACCAGCGAACCGTTCAACGAGGACGACATCGTATACATGGTCCTCACCGACCGCTTCAACGATGGCAATCCCGACAACAACAACCAGGGCTTCAACGAGTACCGACCCGGCAACCTCAAGTTCTATCAGGGCGGGGACTGGCAGGGCCTGATCAACCAGTTCAACTACATCAAGAACCTCGGGGTCACGGCCATCTGGATCTCCCCGGTTTCTGACGATCAGGACGTGAGCAAGGACGGGGGTGAGGCTGGGTATCACGGCTACTTCACCTACGACTACAACGCGCCCAACCCCCACTTCGGCAACACCGCCAAGCTGCAAGAATTCGTCAACTTGGCCCACGCCAACGGCATCGCAGTGATCCTCGACGTAGTCCCCAATCACACCGGCGACTTCCTTGACCCCCAGGCCACCGCGTATAACCCGCCCAACAACGCCCCGGCAGCCCCGTTCAACAACCCCAACTGGTACCACCACAACGGCAACATCACAGACTGGAACAATCAGTACCAGGTCGAGAATTACGATTTAGGCGGCCTTGACGACCTCGACCAGTCCAACCCGGATGCCAAGGCGGCCATCATTGGCGCGTACCAGAATTGGTTTAACACAGTAGGGTTCGATGCTGCACGGGTGGATGTGGCGCGCGGGATGCCCAAATGGTTCCTGCAGGAGTTCGAACAAGCCCTAGGCAAACCCACCTTTGGGGAGGTCTTTGAAGGCAGCGTGGACTACGTCGCCGACTACCAGCGATACGAGTGGGGCGTGCTGGACTTCCCCCTGTTCTTCACCATCCGCGACGTATTCGCCTACGACCAGAGCATGAACAAGCTCGGCGACCTGTTCGCCCAGGATTACAAGTACCAGAACCCACTGCGGCTGGTGACCTTCATCGACAACCACGACCGCGACCGCTTCCTCACCGTGGGCGATGACGACTGGCGTCGCCTGCGCCTGGCGCTAAGCTTCATCTTCGCCGCGCGCGGCATCCCAGACGTCTACTACGGAACTGAGCAGGCCTACTACGGCGATGGCCGGCCTAAGGAATGGTCAGGGATTGCCAACGAGCACAACCGCGAGATGCTCAGCAGCTACAACCAGAACCACAACATCTACAAGCATATCCAGCGCCTCACCCAAATCCGCAAAGACTATGTTGCCCTCCGGCGCGGCACCCAGCGGGAGATGTGGAAGGATAACCAGGTCTACGCCTTCTCCCGGCGCGTCGATTCCAGTGGGGCCGAGGCGATCGCGGCATTCACCAACGCCTGGGATCCGCAAACCCGCACCATCCCCCTGCGTGCGGAGAGCACCCTGGCGGTGGGAACCGTGCTTACCAACCTGCTCGACACCAGCCAGACGGTCACGGTGCAATCCGGCGGCGTGACGGGGAAGCAGATCACCGTGACGCTGGGGGCCAAACAGGCTGCGATCTTCGTGCCCGGAAGCGTCGCTCCCTACAGCCCACCGACCACCACCCTGACCAAGATCAAGGTCCGCTACAACGTCGGCTGGGGAAACTCGATCTTCATCCGCGGCAGCCAGTATCCCCTGTGGTGGGACATGGGCCGGGGCGCGCATAACGAGGGGCCCGACCTGTGGACCTGGCAGACCGAACGCATCCCGGCGGGCACTTGCGTGGAGTACAAGCCTCTTATTAACGACACCACCTGGTCCCAAGGCGTCAATTACACCGTCTGCGGCGGCCAAACGGTCGAGATCTACCCGACGTTCTAGTTCGGTCAAGGAGGAAAAGTATGAAAGCACACTGGCTCAAGGCAATCGCAACCGCCGCCGTCGCGCTCCTCAGTCTGGGTACGGCGCAGAAGCTCACCTTCTGGCACTACTGGGACGGGGCCAACGGGCAGGTTCTGCAGGGCCTCATCGAGCGCTACCAGAAGGAACACCCCGGCGTCATCATCGAGGCAGTGTTCGTGCCCGGCGGGGAGTTGCTGACCAAGCTGCAGACCGCCATCACCGCCCGGCAGACCCCCACCATGGCCATCTCCGACTTGGTCGCCATGCCCCTGCTCACCCAAAGCGGCGCGCTGGCCCCGCTCGATGATTACATCCGCCAGAGCAACCTCAACCTCGCCGACTACTTCCCCGGCCCCCTGGTCTACGGGCTCTACCGGGGCAAGCGCTATAGCCTGCCGGTGAGCGCTTCCAACCTTGGGCTGTTCTGGAACAAAAACCTCTTCCGTCAAGCCGGGCTCGACCCTAACCGACCCCCACGCAATTGGGACGAGCTGTTGCGCTATGCTAAGCAGATCAAGGAGAAAACCGGCAAGTGGGGCATAGAGCTCTTCACCCAGGGCGGCGAGGGCACCACCTGGCAGACCCAGGTGTACTTCTGGGGCGCGGGGGCCGAGTTCCTCAATGCCAATAACATCGCTCCGGCCTTTAACTCGCCCCAGGGGGTGCGGGCCCTGCAGTTCCTGGTGGACCTGGTGCAGAAGGAGAAGGTGGCTCCGGTGGCCCCGTGGGGCCTCTTCGGTCGCGGCGAGGCCGCGATGGTGATGGACGGCTCGTGGATGACCCAGTTCTTCCCGCAGCAGGTCAACTTCGAGCTGGGCGCGGCTGCTTTCCCGTACCCTGCCGGTGGACGCCCGGCTACCAACATGGGTGGGGAACAGATCTTCATCTTCCAGAACGCAGATGCGGCTGCTGCCAAGGCGGCCTGGGACTTCATCAACTGGTTTAGCAGCACCCCCGTACAGGTCGAGTGGGACCGGAGCACCGGCTTCCTGCCGGTGCGGCGTTCGGTGGCGAACGACCCGGCCTACCGGGCCTGGGTGAGCAACGCCCGCCCCCTGATGCGCCCCTTCGTGGACTCGATGGCCTTTGCCAGGCCCCGCCCGCCGGTGGCCCGCTATCCCCAGATCTCGGATATCTTCGCTAAATACGTGCAAGAAGCCTTGCTGGGTCGGCTGAGCCCCAAGGAAGCCCTCGACCGGGCTGCACAAGAAGTCGCGCCGCTGCTGCGCTAAGGCAAGGGAGTGTTTGATGAATGGGGTGCGCCTTCACCAAGTGGGCTCCGCTGCCCATCGGGGTTGGAGGCGTACCCTTGGGGAGTTACCAGCGGCATTATTTTTCCTGCTACCCACCATTGCGGTATTGGGTACCTTCAACTTCTACCCGGCCCTCTACTCGCTCTACCTCTCGCTGTTTGAGTGGAACGGCCTCTCACCCACCCGTGAGTTCGTGGGGCTGGCCAACTACACCAGGCTGCTGGCCTCCGGGGAGTTCTGGAACTCGCTCTGGGTCACCCTGCGCTACGCGGGCGGGGTGACCCTCTTAGCGCTGGCCCTCGGCCTGGGGGTGGCCGTGCTGCTCAACCAGCCCATGCGGGGACAGGCCCTCTACCGGGTGCTCTACTTCCTGCCGGTGATCACCCCCACCGTGGCCAGCGGAGTGGTGTGGAAGTACCTCTTCGACCCCACCCAGGGGGTGGTGAACCGGGGGCTCGCGGAGGTGGGGCTGGTAGGTCCTTCCTGGCTCAGCGACCCCTCCTGGGCCCTGGTGGCTGTGATTGTGGTGGGGGTATGGAAGCGGGTGGGCTTCAACATGGTGGTCTACCTGGCAGCCCTGCAGGGCATCCCCAAGACCTACTACGAGGCGGCCCAGCTCGACGGGGCGGGCCCTTGGCAGCAGTTCCGCTATATCACGCTACCTCTGCTAGCTCCGACCACCTTCTTCCTGGTCGTCACCGCTCTCATCGACGCCTTCCAGGTCTTCGACCTGGTCTACGTGATGACCTCGGGCGGGCCGTTGGGGGGCACCGATGTGCTGGGCTACTACCTCTACCGCCAGGGCTTTCGCTATAGCGAGCTGGGCTTCGCCTCGGCAGTGGCCTACGTGATGTTCGCCCTGATCTTTGTGGTCACGCTGATGCAGTTCCGTTTGACGCGAGGAGGACAAGAGGATGGCTAGGTCTTTGAGAGTCGTGCTGACCCACCTGCTGCTCGCGGGCGGAGCCTTCCTCTCAGCCATGCCCTTTCTGTGGATGCTCACCACCGCGCTCAAGCCCGAAAGCGCGCTGTACCAGCCGCCCCTGCTATTTCCTACGCACTTCCAGTGGGAGAACTTCGCCAAGGCCTGGCAGGCCGCGCCCTTCCCCCGCTTCTTCCTCAACAGCGCGGTGATGACGGTGGGAATCGTCCTCTCCCAGACGCTCTTCTCGGCCATGGCCGGCTACGCCTTCGCCCGGATGCGCTTCGCCGGGCGCAACCTGCTGTTCTTCTTGGTGCTGGGCACCATGATGATCCCCTTCCCCGTGACCCTCATCCCCAGCTTCCTGGTGGTGAACGCCCTGGGCTGGATCGACACCTACAACGCCCTCATCGTCCCGCGGGCGGTCTCGGCCTTCGCGATCTTCCTCTTCCGCCAGTTCTTCCTCTCGCTGCCCAGGGAGCTCGAGGAAGCTGCTTTGATGGACGGAGCTGGGCGCCTGACCCTCTTTTTCCGCATCGTGCTGCCCCTGTCCACCCCGGTGATCGCGGCCAGCGCGATCTTCTCCTTCCTCTTCGCCTGGAACGACTTCCTGTGGCCGCTCTTGGTGACCAACTCACCGGACATGCGCACCGTGCAGGTGGGCCTAGCCATGTTCCAGGGGCAGTACGGGGTGTTCTGGACGTTGCTTTGTGCAGCCGCCACCATCGTCACCTTACCCGCCATCCTGGCCTTCCTCGCCGCGCAGCGGCAGTTCATCGCCGGCATCACCAACACCGGCCTCAAGGAGTAGTGCCGTGCAGATCCCCGACTGGGTTCAAGACGCCGTCTTCTACCAGATCTTTCCTGAGCGCTTCCGGAACGGCGACCCCGCCAACGACCCACCCGGCACCGAGCCCTGGGGCGCGGCCCCCACCCGCGATAACTTCTTCGGTGGGGATCTCGAGGGCATCATTCAGGGCCTCGACTACATCGCCGACCTGGGCTGCAACGCCCTCTACCTGACCCCCATCTTTAAAGCCGCTACCAACCACAAGTACGACACCTACGACTACTTTCAGATTGATCCCCACTTTGGCGACGACACTACCTTCGATCGGCTGGTGACTGAGATCAAACGGCGGGGGATGCGGCTGGTGCTCGACGGGGTGTTCAACCACTGCGGCGTGGGCTTCGCGCCCTTCAGAGACCTGCTCGAACAGGGCGAGCGCTCGCCCTACCGCGACTGGTTCATGCCCTACGGCTTCCCCCTGCGGCCGGAGCTGCCCAACTACGCCACCTGCGGCGGGGTGGGCTGGCTGCCCCGACTCAATACCAAGAACCCCGAGGTCGAGGCCTTCGTGCAGGAAGTGGTGCTCTACTGGCTAGGGCGCGGCATCGACGGCTGGCGTATGGACGTGGCTTACGAGCTCGAGCCCCCTTTCTGGCGCCGCCTGCGGCAGGCGGTGAAGGCGCGCTACCCCGAGGCCTACCTGGTGGCCGAGGAGTGGCGCGACCCCTGGCCCTTCCTGCAGGGCGACACCTTCGATGGGGCCATGCACTACCGGCTGCGCGAGCTGCTCTTCGACTTTTTCCTCAAGAACGCCCTGGCCGCCGACAGCTTTGCCCGCGCCCTCACCCTGCTGCGCGAGCGGCTGCCCGAGGGTTCGGAATGGGGGATGCTGACCCTCCTGGGCAGCCACGACACCTCGCGTGTCCTTACTGAATGCAGCGGGAACCCTAAGCTCGTGCAGCTTCTTTTTACCTTTCTGCTAACCTACCCTGGCGCCCCGATGCTCTACTACGGCGACGAGAACGGGATGGAGGGCGGCAACGACCCCGACTGCCGCCGCCCGATGCTCTGGGAGCCGGAGCGCTGGAAGCCAGAGATCCGCGCCACCGTGCGCCAAATGCTGGCCCTGCGCAGAGCGCACCCCGTGCTGAGGCGGGGCGCCTTCGAGGTGGCTTACGCCGAGGATCGGGTGTTTGCTTTCTACCGGGTGCTGGGCGGGGAACGGGTGCTGGTGGTACTCAACAACACCCCGGTGCCCCGTGAGCTTGCCCTGCCGGTGGCATTCCCCGAGGGAACTCACCTCATTGAGGTCTTGAGTCACAAGGAGTTCACTGTACGGAACGGGTCTGTTCACTTTGCCCGGTTGGAGCCCCTGAGGGGCTGGGTTTTGCTGAGTAGTGGCTAATTGCCCACTCTCTCGAGCCAAAGTGAATAGCTTAACCACCTACCTTTTGCCGTGAGATGCAAAAATAAAGGCCGCTATGCTTGATAAGACCATAGCGGCCTTCTGCACCATAGACGACCTCCTTCCCCTTCTGGGCCACAACGACGACCCCCAAACCAAGACCCCCTCCAGCATCCTCCTCACCCTCGCCATCCTGGCCGCCCTCCACTTCGGCGGCCACCACCAAAAGACCCTGGCCTTCGCCCGAGACTTCGCCCTCTTCTCCTACCTCCTATTTCCTATTCCCGCTATTTCCTATCTCCTATTTCCTACCTCCTGGCCCTCCTCCCCCTTTCTCACGCGCTTGAGGCAGGAGGGGTTTGTCTTGAAGGTGCTCACCTTTGTCCTGGCGCACAACATCCGGCTTTTGACAGAGAAGATGGGGTGGGTAGCAACTTGGGTTGCAACTTGGGTTTAAGTAATACCGGATTCAAAAAGATAATCCCCCAAAGCAAAGACCTTCAGAGGCTATCTTTTTGAATCCTAGAGCACTCCCTTCGGTCGGGTTAGTTCGTCACCATTCGGTGACGAACTAACCGAATCTGGTATAATTCCGAATCAGTCTGGGCTATACTCCCCCCATGAATGCCCTGGCCCTCTGCCGGCAGGGCCGATACGCCGAGGCCCTCTCCCTAGCGCGGCAGCAAAGGGAGCTTCGAACCGCTGCAACCCATGCGAAAGCGCTACACGGTGGAGGAAGTTTCTCCGGTTTCGGCGGAAGAATGGGATTATATTGTCTCTAACTTCATGAGCCCCAAGCGCTGGCAAAAGTATCCTGAAGGGCAGGAGGTGGTCACGGCTGGATAGAAAAAGCCCCCTCTGGTCCCTATTGTTCCCAGCGCTGCGGCACATCTTCCGCGCAGCCCCCGGGGAGAGCGCCATCCTGTTGGGGCTATTGGCCCTGGGAGGCCTCGTACCGGTAGCGGTGCTGGGCCTCCTCCAGTTCGTCTTCTTGGGTCTTTTCCTGGTGCGCTTTGAAGCCCTTGCCTGGCCCTGGAACAGCCTGGGCTACCTCCTGCCCCTGACCCCCTCGGTCATGGCCCTGCGTCTCCTTTTAGGGCGGGGTGAGGCCCCCGGATGGGATCGCCTGGTTCTTGCCGGGGTCAACGCGCTGGTCTACCTGACCCTGGGGGTGGGGTTCTTCCGGCGGGCCCTTCGCCGGGTGCGGCGGCAAGGTACGCTGGGCGCCTACTGAGGGGAGCCCAGCCACGACTCAGGGGCGGTGGTGAGGCTCGGGATGGTGGCCGGTACCCGCATCACCGCGGAGGAAATCCTATCGCCGTCTGGCCGCGGGCGAGCGCGCAGAGGACATCCTAAAGGCCCACCCCCAGCTCACCCAGTTGCGGTAGTGCCCGTAGACCATCTTCCCCGGTGGGTAGCCCGGCAGGGGGGCTTCCCAGGGCCGCCCCAGCTCCTACGGGTTTCTCGCAAGTTTTGTCGTGTACCTAGGCTGGTGGTACTCAACAACACCCCGGTGCCCCGTGAGCTTGCCCTGCCGGTGACATTCCCCGAGGGAAAGCTCATTGAGGTCTTGAGTCACAAGGAGTTCAACTCGCCTTGTGGCCTGCGCTAGCCGGGGTTTCTTTGGGAGCGATCCAGCTCCTTGCGAATCCGCCTTTGCCAATTGCGCTGGAGTTCCAGGGCCCGGGCCTGCTCTCCCCTCAACCGGTGAAGCTCCAGCAGCCGGGCGAGGGCCTCTTCGTCCAGCGGGTCAAGCTCCAGTAGGCGCTGCAGGTAGTGGGGCTCGCTTTGCCGAAGAAGCAGCCCCCGCACCCTCGCCCTAAACTCGTGGCGGCGCTCCTCCAGGGCGTTTAGGTACACCCCTGGCATCAGCGGCTCGTGGTAGAGCTCGAGCACCCTAGGGGCTTCCCCCGCTTCCAGGGCCGCCTCGAGCTGCCCCAGGTCGCTTTCCACCCGCACCAGCCCCTCGTTTTGCAAGTAGGTGGGCACCCCCCAGGGCTCCAGGCTCTTGCGCAGACGGTTCATCCAGACCGATAGGTTGTTGCGGGCGCTCTCCTCGTCTAAGTCGGGCCAAAGCTCGAAGGCCACCTCGCTGCGGCTGAGGCCCAGCAGCAAAAGGGCCAGCACCTCCCGCCGCCGTCCCTCCAGCGCCACCTCCCCCAGCGGCCCTTGCACGCTGAAGCGCCCCAGCACCCGCACCCACAGGGGGGGTATCTCCCGAGCGTGCAGCCGAATGGCGGCCTGCCAGCCTGAGACCAGCACCTCCTGTAAGGGGTAGGCCTGGGCCAGCTCGGGGCGCTCCGGAGGAAGTTCGTCCAGCCGCAGCAGGCTGGGCAGGATGCGCCCCGCCTGGGGGGTCAGGTGGAGCAGGGCCTCCAGGTCTTGAGCCTCCCGGCCTACCCGGTAGCGCACCGCGTGCCAGTGCAGGCGCTCCTCGCGGTTGGTGGGGTAAGGGGGCAGGGCGTTCAGGTCTTTTTTCAGCTCGGCCCCCGCCAATCCGGCAAAAAAGCCCTCCAGGCCCTCCACCCAGCTTGGGTCTTTTTGGAGCAGGGCTAGGAAGGCCCGCCCTCGCTCTACCAGGTAGGGGCTTTCCCATAGCCCGGCCCGGCCAACTAGCCGCTCTAGAGCCTCGGGGCTTGCCCGTAGGTAGGCCAGGTACATCTGCGCCTCGAGGCTGGCCAGGGGGTTGCCCGGCGTGTGGGCGGCCTCCTCAAAGTGGGCTTCCGCCTGCTTGCGTTCCCCTAAGAGCAGGTACAGCCGGCCCAGGTCGCGCAGGCTGCCCGGCCGGTTGCTCTGCAGCACCCCGGTTAGGCTGGGGATGATTTCCTCCAGGGTACGTATCCGCTGCAGGAGGTCGCCGTACAGCTCAAAGCGCAGCAGACTCAGGTTGTTGAGGGGGGCCAGCCGGAAGGGGCTGCCTGGGGGAAGCAGCTCTAGGGCCCTTTCCAGCAGCCTCTCAGCCTCTTTGGGCTCGCCTCCTTCGAAGAATATGCGGGCCGCATCATTCAGAAAGCGCCCGGCGAGTTCAGGGGGGACCTGGTTTAACAGCTCGAGGCCCCGACTTAGATAGCCCTGGGCCCGCTCTAGGTCTTTCCCCAGCATGGGCTCGGCGCAGTAGTAGGCCAGGTGGCCCAAGGCGGTGAGGGCCACGCCAGGATCCTCGGCATTGGCCAGGGGTTCCAGTAGGAGAAAGCCGCTTCGGTCACCACTTTGCAGCAAGGCCTCCCCCAGACGCAGCCGGGCGCGCTCTCCCCCTTTTTCCAAAAGGCTGCGCCAGGCCACCAGCCGCTCCACGGGTATCTCCAGGGTGCGGGGCTCTTCTAGAAAGGCCAGCAGTTCCTGGTGGAGCCCCGCCCGCCAAAGGGCCTCGGCCCGCAGGCCCGGGGATAGGCGGGTTTGCTCGGTCCGCACCACGGCCCGCACCTCCTGGGCTAGGCTTTGCTGGGCCATGTGCTTGAGCAGCTCGTGTAGCTGAAAGCCCTCCGGGGTCTTGCGCAATAGGCCCTTTTGGAAAAGCTCAAAGGTGGCCTCGGTGGCCATCTCCTCGGGCAGGTAAGGCAAGACGCTCATCAACAGCCCTTCGCGAAAGGCCGGCGGGGATAGGCTGTCCCGCAGCCCGCGCAGCAGGGCAGGGGCGTCGGGGGGTTCTTGGGTGAAGGCCGAGAGGTAGAGGGGCAGCGGCCAGCCCCCGGTCATCTGGTACGCCCTTTCCCAGTCGTTCCGTCCGGCGAAGAGGGCCTTGGCCTCCTCGGGGGTGAAGGCCAGCTCAGAGGCCCCGAGCCGCACCAGGCGCCCTTCGGTCCGGAGCTTGGGCAGCTCGGGGTAGCTCAGGGCCTCCCGGCTGGCCAGGAGCAGCAGCGCGGGTAGGGTGCGCAGCAGAGGGGATAGGGCCTCGTCGCCCCGCAGGTCTTCCAGCACCAGGAGGGTGGGTTCCTGCGCCAAGGCCTCGATGAGGAGGGCCCAGGGGGCTTCAGAGGGCAGGCCCAAAGCCCGTGCGATCTGGTCTTTGGGGTCGCCCAGGAGGCTCGAGGCCCACAGGGTGCGCCAGCCCAGCCGGGCCGCGAGCTGCCCGGCCAGGACGCTCTTGCCGAAGCCCGCCGGGGCCTGTAGCCAGACTGCGTATCCAGTGGCCGCGGGCAGGGCGTTGAGCAGCCTCTCGCGCACCAGGTACGTGGGGGAGCTCCAGCTCAGGGCCATGCCGTGCTCATTTTATCCCTTTGGAGGAGGATTCCTGGGGTATTTTGCACGCCCCCAGTTAAGGTTTTTGTAAGCCCCCCTTTTCTAAGCTGGCCCTGGCGCAACGCCGCTTGGGAGGTAACGATGCGAAAACTGGTTTGGATCGGCTTTCTGTTGGCGCTTTCGGCCTTCGCCCAGGGAAGGGCTTTCTTGGAGGGAACGGTCTCGGACATAACCCTTGCCTTCACCAATCCCACCCAGTTTGAAATGGGGCTAAATTTGCAGGGGGGTGTGAAGGAGTTGGCGGGGCCCTTTGGCCTCAGGGGTGGGGTAGGGATAAATGTAGAGCAAGGTACCGCTACCTTTGACCTGTCGGCGGGCGCGCTCTTTAGCTTTGGCCGCTCGGGCATCATACCCCAGGCGGGGCTGGGCTTTGAAGCCAACTTCGGTGGACAGACCACCACCTTCGCCGTGCAGGCCCTGGTGGGGCTGGAGTACCCCGTTAACCGAAGCGTCTCGCTGGTGGTGGATACCTTGCCGACCGTGGAGTTTGGCGGCCAGACCGTGTTCAGAATTAGGATGCGCGCGGGGCTCCGGGTCTACCCCTAGACGCTGAATGCGCTGGTCGGTTCTGCTGGGCTTGGCGGTTTTGGCCGGCTGTGGCGGGCAACGGGGGCTCGAGGCCTTCCTCGAGCCCCCACGGCTGGTGGTGGACACGGGAGGGAGCGCCGCACTCCGATTGCGGCTAAATCCTCCTCCAGGGGCCTCGTTTTCTGTGCGCCTGGCCCTGGAGGGGCCGCCCGAGGGCCTTAGCTTGGGGCTCGAGACCCTGGAGGTGGCCTACCCCACCTCGCTCAGCCTGCCCTTGCGGGTCCCCCTCGAGGCCCCGCCGGGGGACTACACCCCCACCCTTCTGGTCCGCTGGCAACGGGGGGAGCTGCGCCTAGGCTTTGCCCTGCGGGTGGTGCGGGCCTGCGCCGCGGCCAGCGGCCCCACCTACCTTCTGCCGCAGGGGGAGCCGGTGCCCCCGCAGCTCACATGGGTGCGCCCCTCGGCCCTGCCCGGTTTTGCCCTCTACCGCCTGCGGGAGGGCGCTGCCCCGGCGGGTTTGCCCTATCGGCGGTTGCGCCTCTTTCGCCAGCCCAACGACCCCCTCTACCCCCGGCAGTGGTACCTCCGGGCCATCGGTATGGAACAGGCCTGGGCGCTGGAAACCGGAGCGGAAAAGCCCATCTGGATAGGGGCGGTGGACTCCGGGGTGCTGCCCCACCCCGACCTGGGGGGGGTGGAGGGCTACGACTTTGTGAGCGACCCGCTGGCGGCGGGCGACTGCGACGGGCGCGACCCCGACCCCAGCGAGCCCTTGCGCAAAGGGGAGGAGACCGGCTTTCACGGCAGCCAGGTGATGGGCCTGACGCTGGCCCGAAGCGACAACCAAAGGGGCATCGCCGGGGTGCACTGGGGCGCCAGGGGGGTGATGGCCCGGGCCTTTGGTGGGCTCGAGGGGGACGACGCCGATGCCCTAGAGGCCCTCCTGTGGCTGGCTGGGCTGCCGGTGCCGGGGGTGCCGCTCAACCCCTACCCGGTGCGGGTGATCAACCTTTCCTTTGGCGCTGAGGGAAGCTGCCCCCCCGGCTCGCCCTGGTACGAGGCCACCCAGCGGGTGTTGGGCCTGGGGGTGGTGTTGGTGGCCGCTGCGGGAAACCAGAACCGCCCCGCCGAGGGTTTTGAGCCCGCCTCCTGCCCGGGGGTGATCGCAGTGGGGGCCACCGACGCCCTGAACCGACGGACAAGTTACTCTAACTACGGCCCCCGCGTGGACCTCTACGCGCCCGGCGGGGTGCTCTCCCGCGACGACGACAACGACGGCCTGCCCGATGGCCTGCTCAGCCTGGGCTTCTCCCAGGGGGCCCCGGGTTACGTCTATGCCCAAGGCACCTCCTTTGCCGCGCCTTTGGTGAGCGGGGCAACCGCCCTGCTCCTATCCCGCGAGCCCAGCCTGCCCTCCGCTGGCCTGGCCGAAAGGCTGCGCAGCCGGGCCAAGCCTTTGCCGCCGGAGAACTGCGCCCCCCAGGCCTGCGAGATGCGCCTGCTGGATGTGGGCCGCTCCCTGGAGCCCTAGGCAGTTAAGGGTTTTGTAAGGGGGGGATGGCTAGGGTGGAAGCCGGAGGTGAAAGCCCATGAATCTGAGGAGGAGTAGTCTGGGAATTCTTCTGATGTTGGGGGGCGCCCTAATCCTGGCGGCCTGTGGGGGCGGCGGGGGGAACAGCGCCCACATCCAGGGCTCACTGAACGGCGGCTCGAAGTACGGCCTGCAGCAGGCCCCCCAGGGCCTCCAGCTCCTGCAGAGCCTGGGGGTGCAAGGGGTGAACCAGCTTTTGCGCCAGCGGCTGGGGCTACAGCAGGACGCCATCCGCGGGCTCAACGCCCTGGTGCTCTCGGAGGCCCTGGCTGCCCAAGCTGGGAAAAAGGCCCTCTTCAACACCGACGAGAAGAAGGTAGTGGCGGTAGACAAGGACGGCAAAACCCTGGCCCAGATGGACGTAGACGCCCAGGGTAACTTTGAAGGGGATGTGCCCACCGGCCAGGACACCCTCTTGGTGGTGACCCATCAGGAGGGGGACTCCACCATTTGCGAAAGCCCCCTGGAGGTAGACCCCACCCCGGCCACCGCCACAGACGGCCAAAAGGGCCAGAAGACCAGCCAGAACAGCAACGACAACAAGCTGGCCTTGTTCAACTTCTCCGCTCAGGCCAGCGGCGCTAGCCTGGCCGCGCCCCAGAAGGTGGGGCTCTTTGGCGCCAGCGAGGATACCGGCCACAACGCCTCGGCGCAAAGCCAGGTTACGACCACCGGCCTCAAGACCGACAACACCACCCAGAACACCTTCAAAGCGGACAGCGACGGGGACGGGGTCATCAACCCGGTGGACAACTGCGGCGACGCGGCCAACACCGCCCGGCCCAAGGTGCAGGCCACCTTCCAGTGGGATATTCCCGGGCTGAACGCAAACGGAGGAGTAGGGGGCTATAGCCCCGATGGAGCCCAGCAGTTCATGTACCAGTACGCCCTGGGCCTGACGCTGGAGGTGAGCAACCCCAACGACCTGGAAAACGCCACCGCCGACCTCCTGGGCCTGGGCACCCTGGAATACGGCACCGAGAGTGGCGAGGGCGTGGGGCGCTACCTGGTGCAGACCGCTAAGAAAAAGGGCCAGACGGCGCAGAACGTCTTCTCCCTCATGACCGATGTGGGCCTCTTTGACCTCACCAAGCTGGGCTTCCCCCTCTTCCCCACCTTCCACCTGGAGGCGGCCATCAACCCAAGCAGCCCCTTCAGCGCCCTGGGCGACAGCGACCTGAGCTACGGGGACGGCGCTACCCTGGCCGACGATATGTACCACCTCTACGGCCAGACCGAGCCCGGCGCCTTGGTGCTGGCGGTGCTCAACCGGGACGACCTCTTGGCCTTCAACATCGCTATCGCCGGCAGCGACGGGGACTACCGCATCCTGGTACCGGCGGTGGCGCCGGCGGTGGGGCAGTACTACTTCCTGGCTATAGACCCGTCGGGACAGGTGTACTGCCCCAGCAGTGGAGCAATACTCTTCAATTTCCCTCCCCAAGGGAATGGCACCAACTACGGGGATGCGGCCAGCCTGTATGGGCAGGTTGACCTGTTGAACACAACCTGCGCAGTCCCCTAGGGGTTTCTTCCGCGGGAGGCTTTTCGGGAACGGATGACCCGTCAGGCCTCCCGTGGGGGTTTGCGGCACCGCTTTGGGGCCTAGGGAAAGTGGTGAGGTAGAACATGCGACGCATGACGCTTTCGGTGCTGATGGCGGGGCTTGCTGCCTGCAGCGCCCCTCAGGTAAGCCCCAACGAGCTTGTGGTGCAGGTGGGCGCCGGGGGCCGGGTGGAGCTCCGCTACGACGGCAAAAGCGAGGTCTGCCTTGCCGGGCAGGCCTGTACCTACCGGCTGAGTCCCGACCAGAGCGTAGAGCTTCTGGCCCGGCCTGAAGGGGACTTCTTCTTCGCTGGCTGGGCGGGGGATTGCACCGGCTACTCGGCCTGTGCCCTCCAGATGACCCAGAACCGGCGGGTAGAGGCCCGCTTTGAGGCCCGGGTGGGCGAGTTTGCCTTGCAAGCGGTGCCCGACCCGGTGGTGGTGCCTGCCGGCGCGACGGTGGAGCTTGCCGTGGGCATCCAGGGGAGCGGTGGGTTCAACGCACCCCCAGAGGCGTTCACGCCGGTTCTTAGTGGAAGCTTGGTGGGGGATGGGGTGGATCAGGTGGCCTACCGCTACCGGCCGGAGCGCTCAGGCCCGGAGCGGCTGGTGCTGGAGCTAAAGGGGCCCGAGGCGAACCAGGTGTGGACTTATCTGGCGGCCCCGGCTCGGCTAAGCGTGCGGGTGGGAACGCTGGAGAAAACCTTGGACTTCACCCTGACCACGACCCCCTGCGTGGCAGGGTGCGGGAGGTGAGGCGTGCGAAAGCTCTGGCTTTTGCTGCTGTTGGCGGCGGGTTGCGCCCAGCCAACCCTTGAGAAGCAGGAGGAGGTTCGCTGGGAGCCGGTCTGGGTGGCCTTGCCGGATGGGCGCGAGGCCCAGTTGATGGGCCAGGTGATCCCCAACGACCCAGACCACCTGCTGGTGGAGGGGGATATCCTGGTGCCACGGACAACCGGCGGGCGGCCCGGGGAAATTGGAGCGCAGGGCTATGTTGTGGAACCTTTTTCCTACGGGAGTCTGTGGCCCGGGGGCCGGGTGCCCTACACGATAGACCCGGCGGTGAACGAGGCCCAGCGGGACCGCATCCGCGAGGCCATTGCGCACATCGAGGAAAAGACCCCCATCCGCTTCGTGGAGCGCACCAGTGAGGCCGATTACGTGCGGTTCACAGTGGACGGTAACCCGGAGGCTTGCTGGTCGCGCATAGGGCGTGTGGGCGGGCCGCAGGACCTGGACGTCTACTGCGGCCAGGGCGGGGTGCCGCTCATGGGCACGGTGGTGCACGAGATCCTTCACGCCCTGGGCTTCTGGCACGAGCAGAGCCGGGCCGACCGGGACGAGCACGTGGAGATTCTCTGGGAAAACATCAAGGAGGACTACAAATCCCAGTTCAACAAACTTGGCCTCAATGGGCGACTCCAGGGGCCTTACGACTACGACTCCATCATGCACTACTCAGCCTGGGCCTTTTCCAAGAACGGCCAGCCCACCATCCGGCCCAAAAACGGGATGCCTCCCGAGCGGCTAGGGCAGCGGCAGGGGCTGAGCCCCGGGGACATCGCGGCCATCCAGGCCTACTACAACGCGCCCCTCTTACGCCTACTGGATTGGTTCCATCAGACCACCTTAACGGGAGAATACCCCCTTAGCCAGGAGCTGCGGAACGTAGGGGCGGTGCCGCTCCGGGTCTTGCGGGTGGAGGTGGGCGGGAGCTGGCTGGCAAGCGCCACGCCTCCCGCGGGCGACCTCCCCCCTGGGGCGAACATCCAGATGAGCCTCCAGGCCAAGGCCTGCCCGGGGCCCGGGCTGCAGACCGATACCCTGCGCATGGAACTGGAAGGGGGGGTGGTCTACACCCTGGCCCGCACCCGGGCCTGCTACCGCAACCAAGCGCCCCGCCAGATGACCCTGCTGCGGCTTGACCCCGCCGGGCCTGAGACCCTGCAGCTCACCCTTGCGGAGTGGAGCTGGGCCAAGCGGTACCGCTTAGAGGCCCAGGTCGGGGGGCAAGCCATCGGCCTGCCCTACACGGAGATTCAGACCGACCGGGCCCAGCCCATGTACACGGCCCTTTTGCGCCTGGAAGGGCGAGGGGGCCAGGAGGTCTGCCTCACCCTCACCCCGCTGGACTCCACGGTTTCCGAGCCCACGCCGGCCCAGGCCTGCGCCACCGTGCCCTGAGGGGCCGCTCATCCCAAAAGGGCCCGGGTGGGGTGGGATGGGCCTGTGCGGCGCTTGCTAATCGCTCTCAACTTTGCTTTTCTGGTGGCCTGCGCCCAGGTGGGCGGGCCACCGCGTTTTTTCCCTGCCCACCGCTTTGGCCTGGAGGTGGTACAGGAGGGGGAGGGCCTCCCTTTGGAGGTGGTGCGGGCGGCTGGGTTGCTCGCCCTGACCGCGCCTCCGGGCCTTTGTGCGGTGTGAGCCCAGCCGCTATGTGCTGGATGTGTACTACCTCGAGCCTGCGGAAAACGCGCTCGTCAGGATTGAGCCCCTTTATACCGGATTCAAAAAGATACTCTGCAAAACCAAAACCCAGAGGCTATCTTTTTGAATCCCAGAGCACACCCCGCCTTGGCGGGGCGGCGTCACCATTCGGTGACGAACTAAGCAAATCTGGTATTAGTACTCCCTCACCACGATGTTGAGCAGCTTACCCGGAACATAGATCTCCTTCACTACCTGCTTTCCGTTGATGTGCACCTGCACGTTGGGGATCTCGCGGGCGATGCGCTTGATCTCGTCCTCGCTGGCCTGCACGGGAACGGTAGCCTTGCCGCGCACCTTGCCCGAGACCTGTACCACCAGCTCAAAGGCATCGGCAACCAAAGCATCCTTGTCCACGACGGGCCAGCGAGCCTCGAAGACCGAGGAGTCGTGGAACTGGTGCCATAATTCCTCGGCGATGTGGGGAGCGAAGGGAGCCAGGAGCTGTATATAGTTGAGCGTGGCCAGGCGGAACACCGGGGAGACCGGGTTTTCCTTACGGTAGTCGTACATCGCGTTCAGGAGTTCCATCAAGGCGGCTACGGCGGTGTTGAAGCGCAGCGCCTCGATGTCCTCGCTTACCTTTTTGATGGTCTGGTGCAGCTTTTGGTAGAGGGCCTTGTCGGCAGGGCTGAGGGCCTTAGGGTCATAGATGTCGCCCTGGGCCTCGAGTTCAGCCAGGTTCTCGGCTACCAGACGCCAGACGCGGTTGAGGTAGCGCCAAGCGCCCTGCACACCCTCCTCGGTCCAGATCATCTCGTTCTCGGGCGGGGCGGCGAAGAGGATGGTGATGCGGGCGATGTCGGCACCCTGCTCTTTCACGAAAGGCCCCACCATCACGCCATTGCCCAGGCTCTTGGACATGGTGGCGGGCTTCCAGAAGTGGACGCTACCGTCGTCGTGGGTGCGCAGCTCGGCCCCACTCTTCTTGGCTTCCTCTAGGCTGAGGGTCTCGGGGAGGTCCAGCTTGACCCGGCGCTCGTGGGTCAGGAAGCGGATTTCCTCGCCCTTCACCTCTACCGGGCCCACGTCGGTCCAGCCCTGCACCATGCCCTGGGTGAACAGGCCATCGAAGGGTTCTTCGACTTCCACCATGCCGATGTCGTGCAGGAACTTGGTGAAGAAGCGGGCGTAAAGCAGGTGCAAAATGGCGTGCTCGATGCCGCCGATGTACTGGTCTACCGGCATCCAGAAGTTGGCCTTCTGAGGGTCGAAGGGCAGGTTCTCGTTGTGGGCGTCGGCGTAGCGCAGGAAGTACCACGACGAGTCGATGAAGGTATCCATGGTGTCGGTGTCGCGCCGGGCCTTGCCGCCACACCTGGGACAGTCCACCTCGTAGAACTCGGGGTGGGCGGCCAGCGGGCTCTTGCCTTTAGGCCGGATGTCTTCCACGTCCTTGAGGGTGGGCAGTTCGACGGGCAGCTGCTCGTAGGGTACCGGAACGATGCCGCAGCGATCGCAGTGGATCATGGGGATGGGGGTGCCCCAGTAGCGCTGGCGGCTGATGAGCCAGTCGCGCAGGCGGTAATTGACCTTGCCCTCGCCGATGCCCTTTGCCTCCATCCACTCGATGATCTTCTTCTTGGCCTCCTCGACGTAGAGCCCGTTGAGGAAGCCGGAGTTGATGGCCGGGCCGTCTTCGGTGTAGGCCTTGCCCTGCCAGCCCGCGGGAGGCTCTACGGTGCGGACGATCTCGAGCCCGAACTTCTCCGCAAACTCCCAGTCGCGCTCGTCCTGCCCCGGCACCGCCATGATCGCGCCGGTGCCGTAGCCCGAGAGCACGTAGTCGGCGACCCAGACGGGGATCTCCTTGCCGTTAGCCGGGTTGATGGCGTAGGCCCCGGTCCACACCCCACTCTTCTCGCGGTCCTCACGTTGGCGCTCGAGCTCGCTCTTCATCTTGGCCGCGGCAACGTAGGCTTCCACCGCCTCCTTTTGCTCGGGGGTGGTGATCCTGGCGACGAGCTCGTGCTCGGGGGCCAGCACCATGAAGGTGGCGCCGAAGATGGTGTCGGGGCGGGTGGAGAAGACCCGGATCTTCGCGTCGTGGCCCTTGACCTGGAAGTCGAACTCGGCCCCGGTGCTCTTGCCGATCCAGGCCCGCTGCATGGCCTTGACCTTCTCGGGCCAGCGCGGGAGCTTATCGAGGTCGGCGAGCAGGCGCTCGGCGTAGTCGGTGATCTTGAGGTACCACTGCTCGAGTTCGCGCTTCTCGACCAAGGCCCCCGAGCGCCAGCCACGCCCGTCGATGACCTGCTCGTTGGCCAGCACGCTCTGCTCAACCGGGTCCCAGTTGACCAGGCTCTTCTTGCGATAGACCAAGCCCCGCTCGTACATCTTGAGGAAGATCCACTGGTTCCACTTGTAGTACTCGGGCGTACAGGTGGTGACCTCGCGGCTCCAGTCGTACTGGATACCCATTAAGGCGAGCGACTCCTTCGACTGCTTGATGTTGCCATAGGTCCAGTCGGCGGGGCTGACGCCATACTTCAAGGCCGCGTTCTCGGCGGGCAGGCCAAAGGCGTCCCAGCCAAAGGGGTGCAGCACCGAGTAGCCCTGCTGGGTGCGGAAGCGGGCCAATACGTCGCCCATGGTGTAGTTCTTGAGGTGGCCCATGTGCAAGTCGCCCGAGGGATAGGGGAACATCACCAGGATGTAGCTCTTGTTGGCGCCGCCCTCTTGCGCCTTGAGCAGGCCGGTCTGCTGCCAGTACTTCTGCCACTTGGGCTCGAGTTCGTGCGGGTTGTACTTGTCCATGCTCATCTCTGCCTGTTCCTCAATTCTGTTTGGTAGGGGTTCCCGGATCGGACGGCGGCCGCGCATCGCTGCTGGGAGGCTCGTTGGTCCCCAGCCCGATTGGGGTACTAAAAATCCCCCTTCGATGTGAAGGGGGAGGCCGGACCCTGGCTTTTTAGCAGGGGCCTCCCACTTGCCCTAGTAGCCGTCCGGCAAACCTCATGGACTCATGATAACACGCTTTGCCGCCGGGAGGCCCCGCAAGCGCAAGCCTTTGCCAAAAGCGCGACATGAGCGTTACATTAAACATTCGACCAGAAATTCAGCCAGCGGAGATGGCCTTTGTTCGGTAAGGTATGGTTTGGGTAACACAGCATAAGGTCGTAGGGGCCAGCAGCATGGGGTTACCCGAATATGACAAAAGTCTGGCCCAGCATTTGGAAGGAGGCATATGAAAGTACAAACCAAGCTCATCGGTTTGGCCGCCCTCGGTGTCCTGGTGGCGTGCTCGAGCGCTCCCAACCTGAGCAACGACGTGCCGGGTGTGCCCTCAGATTCGCCCACCAGCTTCAGCCAGGACCAGGCCAGCACCAACAAAACTATCCTGGCCAGGTTCGTCAATCAGATTGCGCAGGGCCTGGCCGGTGACATCGGCCTCAGCTCCGCCAGCTCCATGGAGGCGGCAGCGGCCCTGGTGGAAAAGGATTACCCCACCGTGGCCCAGCATCTGCGCCAGCTACGGCTCGAGGCAGGTTCAATCCGCGGGCAGCGCACAGAAAACTGTGAACAAGGTGGCACCATCACCTTAACCGACAACCGCGTGGATGGCGACGGCGACCAAATTCCCGTCTACGCAGAGGTCCGCTACAACAACTGTAGCTTCCAGAGTGGCTTAACCATTAACGGCTTCATTGGGGTTCAGGACAAAAACGACGCCGACCCCAAGAGCGGCTTTACCATCGCCGCCAACCTGACCCTCACGTACGGCACCAACACTGCTCGATTGGCCATGGGCATCGACTATACCCCCGGGGCGGGTGGCGCTTACAACGTCCGGTACGGCTACTTGCTCCAGGCGAACGATGACAAGATCGCTTACGGCGTGAACATGTCCTACACGCCCAAAGCGGACGGCAACACCAACCCCTATGACGCAGGCTGGGTCAACTTCACGGGCCGCTTGGCGTACAAGAAGAGCGGTGAATACTACGTTCTCGACATGAAGGGCGAGAAACTGGAGCACAGCTCGAGCTGCACCAGCAGCTTCGTCAGCGGCAAGGCCACCTTCCAGGACAACGCAAACAGCAAGCTGGTGATCGAGTACACCGGCTGCAACAGCTACACCGTCACCTACAACGGCAACCCCATCTGAGCGGGGAAAAGCAGCAGGGCGGCGGGCACCGGCTCGCCGCCCGCGCGTTTTGGGCGCATTGACGCTCCCACACCCGCGGCGAAGCGTTTGCAGTCCGATTTACACTGGCCTTCCCGCCATCATGAAGCTGGCGGTCATGCCCCCGTCGACGGGCAAGATGGCTCCGGTGATGAAGCTCGCGGCCTCGGAAGCCAAGAACAACACGGCCTGAGCCACCTCCTCGGGCTTGCCCAGCCGCCGCAGGGCGTGCAGGTCCTCCCAGTCGCGGCGGGTCTGCTCGGGGTTCTCGGAGAGGTCGATGGCCTCGAGCACCCCCTCGGTGGCGATCGCGCCGGGGGCTACCGCATTGACCCGGATGCCCAAGGGGGCCAGGTCCAGCGCCAACGAGCGGGTTAGGTTGACCAGCCCCCCCTTCGAGGCATTGTAGGCAACGTTGTTCTGCTCGGCGAAGAGACCCTGCACGCTGGCGATGTTGACAATTGAGCCCCCGCCGTTCTTGCTCATCTCGCGGGCGGCCAGGGCCGAGAGGTGCATGGGCGCGGTGAGGTTGATCTCCAGCACCTGCTGCCAGTCCTCCAGCGACACCCGCAAGGCCGACCCCGGCGCCGAGATGGCCGCGTTGTTGACCAGCACGTTGACCCCTCCCCACTGTCGCACGGCCTCGTGAATCAGGCGCTCGCGGTCGTGGGGCTGGGCGATGTCGGCGTGAACGAAAAAAGCCCCCAGCTTCCGGGCCACCTCGGCCCCCTCGGGGCGCACATCGCCCAGCACCAGCATGGCTTCTTGAGCGGCGAAGGCTTCCGCGATCGCCCGCCCGATCCCCCTAGCGGCCCCGGTGACCAGCACCACCTTGCCCTGGAACATGGGCAGAGTCTAACTCGAGGCCGCTGAAGCATGAGGCGTACGACCCCCTTTAGGCGTAAGCTGAGGCCTATGCGCGTGATCGACCTCCGCTCCGACACCGTCACCAAGCCCACGCCCGCCATGCGCAAGGCCATGGCCGAGGCCGAGGTGGGCGACGACGTCTACTCCGAAGACCCCACCGTAAACCGCCTCGAGGCCCTGGCCGCCGAAATTCTGGGCCTGGAAGCCGGGCTCTTCGTACCCAGCGGGGTGATGAGCAATCAGATCGCCCTGATGCTACATCTGCGGCGCGGCTATGAGGTGATCGCCCCCGAGGGCGCTCATATCTACGAGTACGAGCCGGGCTCGCTGGCGGTGCTCTCGGGCGGAACCATCCGGCTGGTGAGGGCTCCCTACGGCATCCCCGATCCCGCCGAGGTCAAAGCCGCTATCCACACCTCGATCCACCAAGCCCCTACCGGCCTGATCGAACTCGAGAACACCCACAACGCCGCCGGAGGCACCGTGGTGCCGCTCGAGGCCCAGCGCGCCGTGCAGCAGGTTGCCCGCGAAGCCAGCCTGCCCATCCACCTCGACGGCGCACGCCTGTTCAATGCCGCCGTGGCCCTCGGCAGCTCCGCCGCCGAGTTGGCCAGGGGTTTCGATACCGTCTCAATCTGCCTTTCCAAAGGTCTGGGTGCTCCGGTGGGCTCGGTGCTGCTGATGCCCAAGGCCCTGCGGGCCGAGGCCTGGCGCTACCGCAAGCTGCTGGGCGGCGGGATGCGCCAAGCCGGGGTGCTGGCGGCAGCCGGGATCCTGGCGCTGACCGAAGGACCCAAGCTGCTGGCTCGAGACCACCAGATGGCCCGCACCCTGGCCGAGGGGCTGGCGCGACTGGGCCTGGAGGTGGATCTGAAGACCGTCCAGACCAACATGGTCTACTTCAGGCCCAAGGACGCGAGCGGCCTGGCCGCCCGGCTGGCCCAGGTAGGCGTCTTGTGCAACGCGCTGGGCGGCAGGATTCGCCTGGTCACCCACCGCGACCTCTCCGACGAGGACATCCCCGAAGCCCTGCGTCGCATCGAGTCGGTGCTGGTCGAGACCTAGCCCAGCAAATCGGCGATTCCCAGGCCCTCGGCCAGTTGCCGGGCCTGCTCGAGCGCGCCTGCGTCGCCTGTAACGAGGTGCCACACCCGGTAAGCCCTGGCCTGGCTGTAGGCATCGGCGCAGCGTTGCAGGGCCTTCTCGGCGGTCTGGCGGGCCTTGGGCCCCTTGCCCCACAGCCAGTGGGCCTCAGCCAGCAGTGCCAGCGAGAGCCCAGAGAACTCCCCTCCCCCAAACTCCTGCACCCCCAGGGACTGCCCCAGTACCAGCACCGCGTCCTTACCCCGCCCCTGGCGCAGAAGGGCCTGACCCTGCATCAGCAGGGCCATCAGCGCCCGTTCTTTGTCGGCAGGGGCCTGCAACTCCTCTTCGCTCAGGCGCAGCACCTCCTCCACCGGCAGGGCCAGGCTGAGGACGTGCATGGCCGAGCGCAGCCAGGCTCGCTGGGCCTCGAGCCAGGTCTGGAAGGCCTCGAGCCCGCTTTTGAATCCCGGCAGCAGCGCCCCGTACAACGCCCAGGCCTCCAGCCAGCGCTGCCCCCCCAAAGCCTGGCGCAGGGGGCCCAGGTCGCTCTCCCCCGTCCAGGTCAAGCTCTCGCCTCGAGCCACCACATCCTCGCTCCAAGGCGTCTTGTGCAACGCCCGCAGCGCCGCCCCCAGCGGCACCACCGAGCGCACCTCCTCCCGCAGGGCCTCCCCCCGGGCGCAGAGGTAGGCGAGGAGCTCGAGGCCGGGCGAAGGAATAGAAGGGGTCTGACCCAGCAGCTTCAAGCGCATCCTTTGGATTATCGCAAAAACAAAAGAGCCCGTATGGGCTCTTGCTTGGCGGAGAGGGAGGGATTCGAACCCTCGATAGAGGTTACCCCCTATGCAGGTTTAGCAAACCTGTGGTTTCAGCCACTCACCCACCTCTCCAGGTGAAGGTTCTTGGCGGAGGGAGAGGGATTCGAACCCCCGATGGGCTTGCGCCCATAACGGTTTTCAAGACCGCCGCCTTCAACCGCTCGGCCATCCCTCCAATCGGCAACCCAACCGGGCCGCTGGCCGCTCTACCTACTATGCGAAAGGGCATTCTTTCTGTCAAGCCGATTGGGTGCCGATGCCAGATTCGCTTAAGTGCCCGCCCACCTTTCTAGGCTATTCCTCACCGAAGTCCATCCCCATGATGCTGTAGCCGGCGTCTACGTAGACCGTCTGGCCGGTAGTGCCGCTGGAGAGTGGCGAGAGCAGGTAGAGGCCCAGGTTGCCTACTTCCTCGTGGGTGATCATGCGCTTGAGCGGGGCGATGGCGCTGTACTTGGCGGTCATCTTGCGAAATCCGGGAATGCTCATGCTGGCCACGGTGCGGATGGCTCCCGCCGACACCGCGTTGACGCGCACGTTCTTAGGCCCGAGGTCGTAGGCCAGGTAGCGCACGGTGGCCTCGAGGGCGCTCTTGGCAATGCCCATGACGTTGTACTTAGGCACCACCTTCTCGGCGGCATAGTAGCTAAGCGTCACCACCGAGGCCCCCTCGTTAAGCAGGGCTTCGGCCTCGCGCACCACCGCCAGCAGGGAGTAGGCCGAAACCTGTAGGGCCAGCGTCCAGTCTTCACGGGTGGTCTCGATGTAGCGGCCCTCCATCGCGGACCGGGGCGCGAAGGCGATGGAGTGCACCAGGCAGTCCAGGCCACCCCAGGCCTCCTTGAGGTCGGCCATCATGGCCTTGATGGCTTCCTCGTTGGTTACATCCACTTCGTACAAGCGCACCCCGCTCATGCCAGCGGTGAGCTTTTCGATCTTCTCCTTCAAGCGTTCACCCTGGTAGCTGAAAGCCAGGGTAGCCCCGGCCTGGTGCAGCTTCTGGGCGATGGCCCAGCCCAGGCTACTCTCGTTGGTCACGCCCATCACCAATGCTTTTTTGCCCGACAAGTCGATCGGAACCATAGCGATGTGTATCTTATCCCACCCCCCCACCGGCCAAGCTGGCGGCCCGAGCTGTCTTTAGAGCAGTTCCCATAAATACCGCATTTTGTTCGACTCAAGAAATACCTAAGTTGAAATATTCCGCCGGGGACATTCATCTTATTTGTGTTCGTGTAAGCTCTGTGATACAAATTGATGCATCCCTCAACCCCAACGTCGCAAGTCAAGTCGAGCCAAAGGAGGACCACATGTCACCGAAGCACCCCAAAATTAAGATGGGCGAGAAGGTCGAATGCCGTTGGGTTCCGGGGACGCTTGACCGGGTGCGCTTGCGCCTGGAGGACGGGGAACTCGAGGTCGGCATCGACCAGTTCGAGCGGGTGCTGGGTGGGCACGCCCTGCACGACCTCTACCTCAAGGGCGTGGTGCGGCTGAGCCTCGACGCGCAGGCCCGCCGCAGCCTCATCAGCTAAAACCCCGACCATCCGCGGGCGGCCCCTCGGGGCCGCCCGCCTCGCACCGCCTGGGCGCCGTAGCATGCCCCCATGCTCACCGACCCAACCTTCCTCCAGCGCTTCGGGGATAAAGCCCACTGCCTGCGCCACCTCGAGCGCTCCAGGCGCGAGCTTTTGCACCACCTCAAGACCATCCCCGACGAGGCCTTCTTCCGCCAGCCCGACCCCGAGACCTGGAGCGTCGCGCTGCTGATGGAGCACGTCGCCCTGGCCGAAAACTCCTTCGCCCGCGTGATCCGCCGCCTGCGCCGCGTCGCGCAGGGGGAGGCGCTCGAGGCCGTGAGCGTGCCGGCGGGGGAGTGGCGCGAGGGCAGGGCCCAGGCCCCGGCCGTCATCCGGCCCAAGGGCGGCCTGGACAAGGCCCAGATCGCGCTGCTCCTGGCCGAGCAGCGGGCCTTCCTGCTGGGAGAGGCGGAGAAGAGCGGGGAGCTGCTCGAGCACCCCGCCACCTTCACCCACGCCTTCTTCGGCGACCTCAACGGCCTGGGGTGGCTACAGACCGCCGTTTTCCACGAGCGCCACCACCTCGCCCAGATCCCCGGCCGCCTCGAGGGGGCGTAATTTCCCCGTCCAGGCCGGGCTTCTTGCATACCACTTTACATTTTTGCATATCCGGTTATACTGAGAATATCAGCGGCCGAGAGCCGCGATTTTTTTGTTAAACGCCGGTAGCCGGCGCGGGTCGTACCGTCGTACGCCGGACGCCTTGGCCCTAGACCCTTGACAAGCCACGAGCCACAGACCATTAGCCTTTAGCCCCCAACCTCGCCTGCGGCCAATAGCTCGCCTCGCTAGTTCAACCACCGGCTCCGCTGGTAAGGGCACTCGGCCATGTGAGAGCATTTGCGCCGTCCCTGGCGCAGGGCCTCCAGCTCGGCGTTGTTGAGCCGCTCGCCGCACAGCGGGCAGCGCAGGCGGCTGGAAATACCCGGAAGGCCCCTGCTCCCCGAACGCCTGGGCCAGAAGGCCCTGGCGATGCGAAAAAGGAAGTACACGGCAAGGCCAAGAACGGTGGTTGCGAGCAGCACGTCCACCACACCATCTTACGCAGCGCGCCATAGACATCTGGCGTGGGGTGCACAAGGTGAAAAAAACACGTTTTGCAGATAGCGCGAACGAGATGGGCTTCTTGCAATAGCCGCAGGCTTAAGGGGTATAGTAATTGGCGAATAGTTATCAAGATCCGAGATGGGCCGACGTGTGGGATTCGTCGCGCTATGGGTCTCCCTCCAGCAAACCCCGACTCCAGGAGGTGCGAATTGACGCCCAGCAGCCGCAATGGGAGCAAGGCCATCCGAGGGTACGTCGGTGCCGGGTTGCCTCACGGGCAGCCAGGGCCCCCCTGGGCTGGCCTCGAGGCTCGGATCTGAAGAAGGTTTCTGAACATCAGGAGGCACTATGGCACATAAGGTCAGGATCAGCGTCACGGTCAACGGGGTTCAGCACAGCAGCGAAGTAGAGCCCCGGCAATTGTTGGTGCATTACCTGCGCGAAAACCTGGGGCTCACCGGCACCCACGTCGGCTGCGACACCAGTCAGTGCGGGGCCTGCGTAGTGCACGTCGACGGCCAGGCAGTTAAGTCCTGCACGGTATTTGCCGTGCAGGTCGATGGCTCGAGCGTCACCACCATCGAGGGGCTGGCCAAGGATGGGAATTACCACCCCGTTCAGGAAGGTTTCTGGGAGAAGCACGGCTTGCAGTGCGGCTTCTGCACTCCCGGCATGATCATGGCGGCGGTGGATTTGCTCAACAAAAACCCCAACCCCAGCGAGGGAGAAATTCGCCACGCCTTGGAGGGCAACCTCTGCCGCTGCACCGGCTACCACAACATCGTGCTGGCCATACAGCATGCCGCTGCCAAGCTGCGCGGCGAAGCGGTGACAGGAGCGGCGGACGATTAGCGAAAAGCTATCAGCGCGACCGAAGGGAGCACGAACATGGCCGAGAAGTTCTTTGGCAAGGCGATGAAACGCGTAGAGGACCCCCGCTTCATTACCGGCAGCGGCAATTACACCGACGACATGCAACTGCCGGGCATGGTCCATGCGGCAATGGTGCGCTCGCCTTACGCCCACGCCCGTATCAAGGGCATCGACGGCTCCAAAGCCCTGGCCATGCCAGGAGTGCTGTCGGTGATCACCGGCAAGGAGCTGCTCGAGGCAGGCATCAAGAGCATCCCCACCGGCTGGCTCCACCCCGGCATCAAGCTGCCGCCCCACTACGCCATCACCCCGGACAAAGCGCGTCATGCCGGGGAGATCGTAGCTGCCGTCATCGCCGAGACCCGCCAGATTGCTGAAGACGCCGCGGGGCTGGTAGAGGTGGACTATGAGCCCCTCGAGGCAGTGGTACTGGGCAGCAAAGCGCTCGAGCCCGGTGCACCGCAAGTTCATGACGAAGCCCCGGGTAACCTCTGCTTCGAGTGGAGTATTGGCGATAAGGAAGGGGTTGAGGCCCTCTTCGCCCAGGCCCACAAAACGGTCAAGCTGCACTTGCGCAACAACCGCCTGGTACCCAGCGCCATGGAACCTCGGGCCTCGCTGGCTCAGTACCACCGGGCCCAGGATGAGTACACGCTGTGGACCACCAGCCAGAACCCCCACATCCATCGCCTGCTGATCGCGGCCTTCATCCTGGGCATCCCCGAGCACAAGCTCAGGGTCATTGCCCCTGATGTAGGCGGCGGCTTTGGCTCGAAAATCTACCAGTATCCCGAGGAAGTCATCGTGCTCTATGCGGCGAAAAAGCTGGGCAGGCCGGTGAAGTGGAGCGCCCGACGCTCGGAGAGCTTCCTGACCGATTCCCATGGTCGCGACCACGAGACCGTGGCCGAGATGGCAGTAGACAGCGAAGGCCGCGTAACCGCTTTGCGGGTAGACACCATCGCCAACATGGGAGCCTACCTCACCACCTTCGCTCCCGCCGTGCCTACCTATCTCTACGGCTGTCTGCTGGCCGGCAATTACAAGACGCAGAAGATCTACTGCCACGTTAAGGCGCCTTTTACCAACACGGTGCCCGTAGACGCCTACCGCGGTGCGGGCCGTCCGGAAGCGACCTTTGTGGTCGAGCGGCTGATGGACGTGATGGCCCACGAGCTGGGCATGGACCCCGTGGAGTTCCGCCGCAAGAACTTTATCCAGCCCAGCGAGTTCCCCTACCAGACCCCCGTAGCGCTGGTCTACGACTCGGGCAACTACGAAGCGGCCATGAACAAGGCCCTGGAGATGGTGGACTACCAAAGCCTGCGCCGCCAGCAGGAGGAATTGCGCAAGCAGGGCCGCTATATAGGCATCGGGGTGATCTCCTTCATCGAAGCTTGCGGGCTGGCTCCTTCAGCCTTGGTGGGCAGCCTGGGGGCTCAGGCCGGGCAGTGGGAGAGCGCCTTGATCCGGGTGATGCCTACCGGCAAGGTGGAAGTCTTTACCGGCACCCACAGCCACGGACAAGGCCACGAGACAGCCTTCGCCCAGGTGGTGGCCGACGAACTGCAAATTCCGGTGGAGGATGTAACCATCGTCCACGGTGACACCGGACGCATGCCCTATGGCTGGGGCTCCTACGGCTCGCGCTCGGCGCCTACCGGCCTCAGCGCCATTGTGCTGGCGGCGCGTAAGATCACCGATAAGGCTAAAAAAATCGCCGCACACCTCTTGGAAGCTGCCCCTGAAGATATCGAGCATGTGGATGGGCAGTTCCGGGTAAGGGGGGTGCCCGAGCGCTCTAAGAGCTTCTTCGACATCGCGCTCCAAGCCCACCTGGCCCACAACTACCCCGCCGACCTCGAGCCCGGCCTCGAGGCCACCCACTTCTACGACCCCAAGAACTTCGTCTACCCCTTTGGCACCCACGTCGCCGTCGTCGAGGTAGACCCTGATACCGGCAAGGTCAAGCTGCTACGCTACCTCTCGGTGGACGACTGCGGCCCGGTGATCAATCCCCTCATCGCCGAGGGACAAATCCACGGCGGTATTGCCCAGGGGCTAGGCCAGGCCCTGCTGGAAGACGCGGTTTACGACGATGGCGGCAACCTGCTCTCGGCCAACTTCCTCGAGTACGCCCTACCCCGCGCCGAAGACCTGGTGCAGATCGAGCACGATCACACCGTAACCCCCTGTCCCCACAACCCGCTGGGCATCAAGGGCATTGGGGAGGCCGGGACCATCGCCTCCACCGCCGCCATCGCCAACGCAGTGCTTGACGCATTGCGCCCCTTTGGTATCGTCCATCTGGACATGCCCTACACTCCCGAGAAGATTTGGCGGGCCATCCAGAGCAACCGGCAAATGCCCCAAGCAGCCGATTGAAGCTTGCGTCTCATGCCCAAGGGAGGTTTGATGTACACAGCTGAATTCACCTACCACAAAGCCTCGAGCTTGCAAGAGGCTCTGCAGATGTTGCAGCAAAACCCCGAGGCCAAGCTGCTGGCAGGAGGCCACTCGCTGATCCCGGCCATGAAGCTGCGGCTGGCGACTCCCCCGGCCCTCATCGACATCTCGAGGGTGCCCGAGCTGAAGGGTATCCGCCGCGAAGGCAACACCCTGGTGATCGGTGCGGCCACCACCTACTACGAGATGGAGACCTCGGAGCTGGTCAGGCAAAGCATCCCCGCCCTGCCCGAGGCCATCGAGCAGATCGGCGATCCGATGGTGCGCAACAAGGGCACCATCGGTGGCTCCCTGGCCCACGCCGACCCCGCCGCCGACCTTCCCGCCGTGGTGCTGGCCCTGGATGCCAGGCTGAAAATTCAGGGGACTGGCGGGGCGAGGCTGGTAGACGTGGACTCCTTTTTCCAGGGCATGTTCACCACCGCCGTCGGAGTGGGCGAAATCCTCACCGAGATCCACATTCCGCTCGGCTCGGCCCATGCCCCCACGCAGGCTGTTCGGATGGCGTACGAGAAGTTCCCCCACCCCGCCTCCCGCTACGCCGTGGTGGGGGTGGCGGTGGCGATCGGGCCCAATGGGGTGCGGGCTGCGCTCACCGGCGCGGGCGAGCACGCCATGCGCCTGAGCAAGCTCGAGCAGGCCCTCGCTGGTCAGCCCCTGAACGCCCAGAGCATCGAGGCCGCCTGCCAGAACCTGGTGGACGCTGGTGAGCTGATGGGCGACCACAACTTCTCCGCCGAGTACCGCGCCCACCTGGTGAACGTGCTGGCCAAACGCGCGCTGATGCGCATCGCCGCTTAACTGTCACCTAGACCGTAGGGGCGGTTCATGAATCGCCCCTACAATTGGCCATGATGATGCCCTCCACCATCGAGGAAACCCTCGCCGCCCTCGAGGCCCACCACTACATCGCCGATAAGGGGCTGGCGGTCTCGGTCTTCCTAGCCCTCAAGCTGGGGCGACCCCTGCTCTTAGAGGGTGAGCCCGGCGTGGGCAAGACCGAGATCACCAAGGTGCTCGCCGACATGCTTTCCACCCGCCTGATCCGGCTGCAGTGCTACGAGGGCCTGGACGTGAGCAGCGCGGTCTACGAGTGGGACTACGCCCGCCAGATGATGCAGATCCGGCTGCTGGAAGCCTCGGGCGAGCGCGAGGCGGCCCGGGTGCGTCACGAGGTCTTCAGCGCGGAGTTCTTGCTCGAGCGCCCCCTGCTGCAAGCGCTCAGGAGCGTGAATGGCAAGGCCCCGGTGCTGCTCATCGACGAGCTCGACCGCGCCGACGAGGAGTTCGAAGCCTTCTTGCTCGAGTTCCTCTCCGACTGGCAGATCACCATCCCCGAAGTCGGCACGGTCAAGGCCGAGAAAGCTCCGGTGGTGGTGATCACCTCCAACCGCACCCGCGAGATCCACGACGCGCTCAAGCGCCGCTGCCTGTACTTCTGGATCGACTACCCCTCCTTCGAGAAGGAGTACCGCATCGTGCGGGAAAAGGTGCCCGGCGTGCCGGAGAAACTGGCGAAGCAGGTGGTGGCCTTCGTGCAGGAGCTGCGCAAGGAAGACCTCTATAAGGCCCCTGGGGTGGCCGAGACCCTCGACTGGGCCGCTTCGCTCTTGGCCCTCGACGCGCTGCGGCTGGAGCCCGCCCTCGTCGAGGAGACCTTGGGCGTCCTCCTCAAGTACCAAGACGACGTAGTACGGGCCAAGAACGCCGCCCAGGATTTGTTGGCCAGGGCCCAAATACCCGCCCCTCTCTAACGCAGATGCCCACCGAGCCCGCATTCCCCGGCGGACAACTCCTCAGCTATGCGGTCGGCTTCGCGCGCACGCTGCGCGGTGAGGGAGTGGTCGTCACCCCTGGGCAAACCGCCCTTTTCGCCCAAGCCCTGGCCGAGGTTCCCATCTTCGACCCCTACATCTTTTACCACACCGCCCGCAGCACCCTCGTCACCCGACGCGAGGACTACCCCAAGTTCGAGGAGCTGTTCCGGAAATTCTGGCAGCAACTGGGCCTCGAGCGCTTTCCTGGCGAACTGCTCCAGCAAAGCCAAATCCCATCCCAGAAGCAGCAAAAGCCCCGGCCCGGCGAGGTAGGCCGGGAGAGCCCGTCCGGCAAGCCCGCCAGTGAAGGGCCATCCGGCCCCCGGCGATGCCGGTACTCAGAGGGGCCGCCCCTGCCCGTCATCGACCGGGCGCTGAGCTACTCCGATCAGGAGGTGCTGCGCCTGAAGCGTTTTGACCAGATGAGCGAGGGGGAACTCGAGGCCGCTCGCCGTCTGTTGCAAAACTTCGACTGGCGCCTCTCCGAACGCCCTACCCGACGGCTCCAACCCGCCAGCTCAGGGGCTTTGCTCGACCTGCGCAAGAGCTTTCGCAAGGCGCTGAGGCATCAGGGCGAGTTCGTGCGGCTGGCCTGGCGCCGACGCAAGAGCAAGCCCCGTCCGCTGGTGATCCTCGCCGACGTCTCAGGATCGATGGAGCGCTACGCCCGAATGCTGCTGCACTTCCTGCACGCCTTCACCCAGGCCCAAGCCCGCCGGGGTGGGCACACGGTGGAGGCCTTTGCCTTCGGCACCCGGCTCACCCGCATCACCCGCCCCATGAAAAAGCGCAGCGTGGACGCAGCCTTGCTCGAGGTGGGCCGACTGGTGAAGGACTGGTCGGGGGGTACGCGCATCGGGCAAAGCTTGCACGAGTTCAACCGCGCCTGGGCCAAGCGGGTGCTGGGTCGGGGCGCGGTGGTGCTCATCGTCTCCGACGGCTGGGACCAGGGCGACCCCGAGCTGCTGGCCTTCGAGATCGAACGGCTGCAAAAATCCTGCTACCGCCTGATCTGGCTCAACCCCCTGCTGGGCACCCCCGGCTACCAGCCGCTGACCCGTGGCCTGGTGGCCGCGCTGCCCTTTGTGGACGACTTCCTGCCCATACACAACCTCTGCAGCCTCGAGCAACTCGCCCGCGCCCTGGAAAAGCTCCCCAGGCGGGGCGGAACCCGGCGCTCGGGTCTGGCCCGTCCCGTAATACCGGACTAAGGGCCCTCCAAGCGTTGATCCGCACGCCGATGGGAAAATTTGGTAGGCGCCAAGCCAGATGTGAAGCCCCCCGTGGGGTACTTAAAGCTGCGCCCGGATCGCCTCGGCGTCGGCCTGGGAGTAGCCGTAGAGGGTCACTTCCAGGCTTTCATCTGCTGCGCGGAGTTCCTCGAGCATCACGCGGATTACCTCGTCGCGGGGGAGGCCGGCGACACCGGTGCCCAGGAGGGGGAAAGCAAGGGTTTTGAGGCCGTGCTCGAGTGCCAGCCGCAGGGCGTGGCGGGTGGCGGATCGCACGGTCTGGAGGGTGGCAGGCTCGTCGCCCATGGCCGCCGCGTGGATGACGTGCCGGACCGACAGGCGCCCCGCGCCGGTGATGGCGGCCTCCCCGACGCGGATTTTGCCGTGGCGGTAGCACTCCTCCTGGATCTGGGGGCCACCTTTGCGGGCGATGGCCCCCGCCACCCCGGAGCCGAGGAGCAAGTGGTTGTTGGCCGCGTTGACGATGGCGTCCCCCACGAAGTCGGTGATGTCACCCTGCGCAACGTGAATGCGTGCCATGGCTCGAGTGTAGAGGAGCTGGAAGGGCAGCGCCGCCCCGCGGCTTTGGCGGTAAACCCTCCTACAGGACGTAGTGCTCGTAGGGGTTTTCGTGGGGTGGGCCGTCGGAGATCCACAGCTCGAGGGTGCTTAGGTTCATGATCACCGAGACCACCGTGCGGTAAGGCTCACCCAGTGCGTATTCTTCCGCGCTGGCGGTACGGCAGACCGCGTAGGGCGCGCCGTCACGGTCGCGAAGGGCTTCCTGAAGGTCGGCCAGGCCCGGCTTCTCCACCTGCCGCAGGCGCTCCTCGAGCCGCCGGTGGCGGTGACCGGAACGGTCGAGCCACTCGATGGGCGGCACCTCGATGCCGTGGGTCTGGGGGTCGAGGAAGTGGTTGGCGTGGACGAGTTGGCGCTCGTCCTGCCAGCGCACCACCTTAGCGGGGGAAAGCTCGAGGTCAATGGCCGCCTCGCCCTGCCCAAGCAGAAAGTTGCCCGAGGCGGTGCGCGGGGGAGCGGTGACTTTGGCTTCAGCCTCCTCCAGCGTGGCCGAGCGCAGCGCCTCGTAGGTGCGCAGGTGGAAGGGCTTGCCCAAGCCTTCCCAGTCGTCGCCCACCGCCACCAAGCCGTTGATGCACAGGCCCAGCCCGTGTGAGTTCAGCCCGATCTTGCCCCCGAAGATCCCGGCCTCGGTGAAGGCCAGCACCCGCGTACCGTCGGGCTCACTGATGTGCTGGAGCGCACCTTTGGCGTCTTCAATCCAGTCCCAGTTCTGGCCCATCCACAAAGCCCCGTCGGCGCTGTGGGCGGGCAGCAGGGCGAAGGCCGTGCAGCCATCGGGAGCCTCGCGACCAAACTGGTGGTAGAGGATCTCGTAGCGCACGTTGAGGGTGGCGATGTCCACCAGGCTCTGCCCCGACCCCGCCGCGATGCCCGCGATACCCTGGGCATAGGCCGGGCTCTGCCGGCGGATGGCCCCCAGGTAAAGCTCCCCGCGTCTGCGGGCCTCGGCAGGGAGCAGCTTGCCCTCGACCTCGAAGCGGCGAAAGTAGACCTCGAGGTTGTGTGCGATGGCCTCGGCCAGGGCCTGGCCCTGGGTGAAGCCCTGGTCGTAGGGCGAACCGGAAAGTCGGACGTACGGCAGGCTCATGAAGTCTCCGTTGGAAAGGCTAACAGCCCTCAGCAGAAATGGTCTGTGGTCATAGATGCTTTGTGCTCCAGGCTATAATCGGCGGGATTAATGGATTCGAGCGTAGTATTCTCCTTCCAACATGCGCGTACCGTTGCCTCAACTCTTCACGGCCTTCTTGTACGTCGGCCTCACCGCCTTCGGCGGCGGGGGCAATGCCTACATCTACCAGCTTATGGTGGTGCGACGGGGCTGGCTGAGCGAGCGGGAGTTCCTAGAGACCACCGCGCTGTGCCGCGTGCTGCCGGGGCCGGTCTTCGCCAACCTGGCAGCTCACCTCGGAGCAAAGCTGGGCGGGGTGTTGGGCGGGTTGGTGGCCTTGGTGGGGGTGTTGCTGCCGGGCTCGAGCCTGATGCTGCTCTTGAGTCTGGCCTACTTCCACTTCGGGGCTCAGCCGGGCTCGAGCGCCGAAGGGGCTCTGAGCGGGGTGGCCGCGGCGGCCATCGGCCTGGTGCTGGCAACCCTGTTGCGCCAGGTCAGGGTCGGGCTGGACTCGCTCAAGGCCATCCTGCTGGCGCTGGCGGTGTTCGTGACCTATGGCCTGCTGCACTGGTCGCTGCCCCTGGTGCTGCTCTTGGCGGTGCCGGTGGGGGTGGTGTTGTACTGGCGGGAGGCCGAGTGAGGGAGGGGCTCGAGGTCTTCCTTACCTTCCTGCGCCTGGGGCTGGTGAGCTTCGGGGGGGGTATGGCCAACCTACCCGAGATGGCCCGCATCCTCATCGCCAAGGGCTGGGTCACGCCCCAGCAGTTTGCCGACGGCTTCGCGATGGGCCAATTCGTGCCGGGGCCCAATATGCTGGCGGTGGTGTTCTACGGCCTCAGCGCGGGCGGGCTGGTGGGGGCGGTGGCCGCCGCGCTGGGCATGTTCCTGCCAGGGGCTATGGGAGCCATCCTGCTGGTGCACGGCTGGGAGTGGATGGCCCGCGCCCGCTGGAGCCGGGCCCTGCGTAAGGCGCTGGTTCCGGTGAGCATGGGCCTCTCGGCCAGCATGCTGCTGGTGCTCATCCAGCTGGGGATCGACAGCCTGTGGGGCTTCGCGCTGATGGGGCTGGCAACGTGGCTGATTTACCGAGGCGCCAACATCCTCGCGGTCATGGTGGCCGGGGGTGCGCTGGGTCTGGGGATCAGCTGGCTGCGGTGAGCGCACGCTAGAGGTAACCGCCCCGAAGCCCTATTGCCGGGGTCATGCTTCGCAGGCTCACCCACCCTCCTTTGGGTGCCACTCGAGCCCCCACATAGGCTCCCTGACGCGGAAGCCCACCGACTTATAGATCTGGATGGCGACGTAGCCGGGGTCGGCCACCATCACCAGGGTTTGGGCGCCCATCTCGCGTAGCCCGATGCGGGCGGTGTGGTAGACCAGGGTGCCGCACAGGCCCCGGCGGCGAAAAGCAGGGTGGGTCTCGACGGTCTGGAAGCGCCCCAGCCCCTCCCACACGAACAGGCCCAGCGTGGCGGCCAGGCGGCCCTCGAGGTAGGCCCCGAACCACTGCCCCAGCCCGGCTGCGACCATGCGGCGGTACTCCTCGACCTTGCGGAGCACGAAGTCGCGGTAGCCCTCTCCCTCGCGCTTCTCGGGGGGCTCAGCGGCATTGACGGCCAGCGCCAGCTCCACGCGCTCCTCCCAGTCGGCGTCGCTGAGCAGGGGGCGCACCGCGCAGGCCGTATTGAGCTTGGGGGGATGGACCACCCTGCGGGCGCTGAGCACCGCGCTTTGCTCCAGGCGGAAGCCAGCCTCGAGGAAAGGCCCCACCTCGCCCGGCTCCGAGCCGTCCCAGCCGAAGGCGAAGTGGGTGTAGGCGGGCGGGGTCCCGATCTCGCGGGCGAAGAGCGCCTTCCAGCGCTCGAGGTCGCCCGCCTGCGGGGGGCGATCGAAGATCAGGAAGTTGCCCCAGCGGTAGCCGGGGTTGCGGGGGGTGCGCACGACCAGGTAGTGCTCGCGCTCCACCACCTCCCCCTCGAAGCGGCGGAACATCAGGTCGGTGCGGTAGCCCAGGGATTGCAGCTGCATGATGGGTGCTCCTCGGCGGGGGTGCCGGGGCGTTTAGCCCTCGCGGAAGACCTTGACGAAGTCGATCCAGGCGGGCTGCTTGACGAAGCCCAGCGCCTCGTTGATGGCGAGCATGGGCCGGTTGCCCACCTCGTTGCCGGTGCGGATCTCGCGGGCGCCGTACTCCTTGGCGAAGCGGATGCCCTTGAGCTTGAGGGCCAGCGCCAGCCCCCTGCGCCGATAGGCCCGGCGGGTCCCGGTCAGGCCGGTGGCCAGGTAGTCGCCGTCGGTCTTCCACAGCGTACTCAGCGCCACGTACCGGCCGCTCGAGCCCTCCACCGCCACGAAGTGGGCCTCAGGCAGGTAGTATTGGCTCTCGAAGACCCACTTGCAGTACTCCTCGAAAGGCACCTCACTCATGGCGTCGGGGTGAGGCACGTCGAGGCGGGCCTCGAGCCAGAGGTCGTACAGCCTGCGCCGGTGATGGGGATCGGGCTCGAGCTCCTTCAGGCTCCTGAGCTCGAAGCCCGCGGCCTCCACGGCCTCGATGCGGCCCGCCCAGGGTGTAAAGTCGAAGGCGGATACGTCGAGGCGCGATTCCCAGTAGCGCATCTTCTCCTCGTAGCCCAGCTTTTGCAGCCAGGCGAGGGCCGCGGCCTGGTCCTCGCGGGTCGTGCTCAGGATGGAAATCGGGTCGTGGGGCTCGAGGGCCTCCATCAGCCGGGCATAGAGGGCTTTGCCGACGCCCTGGCCGCGGAACTCGGGCCGCACCGTGACCCAGGCCGCGAACTTCTGGGGGTGGTACATCCCTTCGAACTGGGTGTATTCGGCGTGGCCCACCATGCGCCCGTCGAGCTCGGCCACGAAACGCCCCCACTTGATCTCGGGCGGGTGGTCGTCGTGCTCGCGCAAACGGGCCTCGGAATAGGCCTCGTCGGGCCAGGCCGCCTTGAAGACCTCGGCGATGGCGGCGTAGTCGCGTTCTTCGAAGGGGCGAACGGTCAGGTTGAGCGTTTTCATTGGTTGCTTCACAACTCCTCCTTGACGAACAGGCTTTTCTTGAGGTGGAGCTGGGCGGGCCCTTTCTCGAAGCCCAGCGCCTCGTTGAGGGCGAGCATGGGGCGGTTGACCTGGTGGTTGTTGGTGCGTACGTAGCGGTAGCCCTGCTGCCGGGCGTACTCGAGGGCCCGCAGCTTGAGGGCCAAGGCGATGCCCCGGCGACGGTGCGAGGGCAGCACCCCGGTGAGGCCGGTCTGGAGGGTCTGCGGGCGCGGCGAGCGCCACAGCTGCGATACCCCCACCATAGCCTCCCCCTCGAAGGCGATGAAATTGGCCTCGGGGATGAGGTTCTTGTCCTTCATGGAGCGCTCTTGCCAAAGCTCGAAGGGCCACAGCTCCACCGGCTGCGCCGAGGGCACATCGCGCAGCAGGGCGGTGACGAGGGCGTAGTAGCGCCGCTGTACCGCCTCGCTGTGGTAGTCCAGGTCGGCCAAGGTGCCAATCCGGATGGACTCGGGCAGGGGCCGTTGGAAGGGAGCGGGATCGAAGCGTCCCAGGTCGAGGGTGCTGGGCCACATGCGGTCGTAGACCTCGAAGCCACGCGCCATGTAGAAGGCGGCCTGGGGCCAGTCCTCGCGCACCCGCGTCACCAGCGCCCCAGGGCGATGGCGGGCGAGCTCGCGCTCGAGCGCCCCCCACAGCGCCTCGCTCAGGGGTTCGTGGCCTGGCAGCAAGCCCCACTCCACCTCGAGTTGCCCCGACAGCGGGTTGAAGCGGGGGGTCATGAAGGCGAACCAGCCCACCGCCTGGCCAGCTTGCTCGATAAAGAAGGTCTGGGCGATCTCACCGGGGCCCTTGGTGGCGTCGAAGTGGCGAAGGGCCTCCAGGGTGCGGGGCTGGTCGGGGTACACGGCGTTGGAAAGCCGCACGTAGAGCTCATAGTCGGCGTCGCTGTAGTCGAAAGGCCGGATGTTCACAGGTAATTCACCTCCATCAACAAAGAGAAGTCCGGGGGCCTCTGGCGTGCCCCCGGACAGATAATCGCTTCTGTCTATGTTGCCAACATAGCGGCGCGGAGGCAAACCGGGCTGACGGGGTCAACGGCTGCTTGGAGAAGGATGCAGTGGATCATCGTCATCGCGGTCACCTCCTTTGGGAGTGGCTCACTCAAAGGAGTGTAGCATAACCCCCCGTGCTTTATGCAAGCCCCACCAAAGGCCCGCTGAGGCACTTTGCGTTTGATGCACGACGCGGGCTTACACTAAATCCCATGCGCCTGGTGCTCGTTCCCACCCCCATCGGCAACCTCGAGGACATCACCCTGCGAGCCCTGCGGGTGCTCAAGGAGGCCGAGGTGGTGGCCTGCGAGGACACCCGCCGCACCGGCCTCCTGCTCAGGCACTACGGCATCGCCAAGCCCACCCTGCGGCTCGACCAGCACACCATAAGGCGGGCCAGGGAGCTGCTGGAGGGCTATAGCTACGTGGCCTACGCCACCGACGCCGGGACTCCCGGCATCTCCGACCCCGGCGCGGAACTGGTGGCGCTGGGGCTAAAAGCGGGTTGGCAGGTCGAGGTGCTGCCCGGCCCCACCGCGCTGATCGTGGCCCTGGTGGCCTCGGGGCTGCCCACCGCCCGCTTCGCCTTCGAGGGCTTTTTACCCCAGAAAGCCTCCGAGCGGCGCGAGCGCCTAAAGAGCATCGCCACGGGCCGCACGGTGGTGCTCTACGAAGCCCCCCACCGTCTACGGGAGACCCTCGAGCAGCTGATCCAGCTCTACGGCCCCGACCACCCCGTCGCCGTAGCCCGCGAGCTCTCCAAGCTACACGAGGAGGTCTTTCGCGGCAGCCTCGGCGAGGCCCTAGCCCACTTCGGCGAGCCCAGGGGGGAGTTCGTGCTGGTGCTCGCCCCAAGGGCAGAGCTCGAGTCCCCCGCGCCAGACGCCCAGGAGCTGCTCGAGCGCCTGCGCGCCCAGGGTTTGCGTGGCAAAGCCCTGGTCAAGGCCCTGGTCGAGGCTGGTATACCGCGCAACCAGGCTTATACTTTGGCTCATGGCGCTCCGGCCTGAAGGCGGCCTCCTGCCGACGGAGTGCTGGGACAGCGCGTGAACGTCGGACTCGAGCGTGAAACTGGCGAGGTTGAATGATGAAGCGAATCGGTGTGTTTACCAGCGGCGGCGACGCCCCTGGCATGAATGCGGCCATTCGGGCAGTGGTGCGAGCCGGCACGGCGCATGGCCTGGAGATCGTGGGCATCCGGCGCGGCTACCAGGGCATGATCGATGGAGATTTCATCGTGCTGGGGCCGCGCGACGTGGCCAACACCCTTCAGCGTGGCGGTACCATACTGCTCACGGCCCGCAGCAAGGAGTTCATGAGCGAGGAGGGCCGGGCCAAAGCTGCGCGAAACCTCAAGGATGCCCGGATCGACGGGGTGGTCTGCATCGGCGGCGACGGCAGTTACCGGGGTGCTTGGAAGCTGGCCGAGGAGCACCGCATCCCCATCGTGGGTGCGCCGGGCACCATCGACAATGACCTCTACGGCACCGACTACACCATCGGTTTCGACACCGCCGTCAACACCGCCCTCGACGCCATCGACCGCATCCGCGACACCGCCGCCAGCCACGAGCGGGTGTTCTTCATCGAGGTGATGGGGCGGCACGCCGGGTTCATCGCGCTCGAGGTCGGCATCGCCGGGGGCGCCGAGGTGATCGTGCTCCCCGAAGACCCCACCTCCGCCAGCGCGTGCGCCCAGGTGATCGCCGATTCCGCCAGCAAGGGCAAGCGCTCTTCCATCGTGGTGGTGGCCGAGGGCGGCTACGCAGGCGGAGCCGAGGCCCTGGCCCGCGATGTGAAGCTGTGCTCGGGCATAGAAGGCCGCGTGACCATCCTGGGCCATATCCAGCGCGGCGGCAGCCCCACCGCCATCGACCGCGTGCTCGCCAGCCGTCTGGGCGCCGCCTGCGTGGAGGCGCTGCTATCCGGAGCCAGCGGCGTAGGAATTGGCTTGGTCAACGACGAAATCCGGCTCACCCCCTTCAAGGAAGCCGTCGAAAAGCGCAAGGACATCAACCGGCGCAAGTACGAGTTGGCGAGGATGCTGGCGCTTTGAGCCCTTTGTGCTTGACCTCGACGCAGCCACCAAAGAGACACCCCCCGCCAAGCGGGGGGCAGTTGTTTGCGAGGTGTTAGGCCTTGCGAACGTTCTTGGCCTGGGGGCCCTTGCCGTTGCGGCCCGGCTCGATCTCGAACTGGACTGCATCGCCCTCGTTGAGGGTACGGAAGCCATCGGTCTGAATGGCCGAGTAGTGAACGAATACGTCGGGGCCACCCTCCTGAGCAATGAAGCCGTAACCCTTTTCCGCGTTGAACCACTTAACGGTGCCTTTGTTCATGAAACTTCTCCTTACGACCCTAGAAAACCCAACCGGATTTTTTGGGGACACCGCAACAGTAGCATGAATGGGGGTGTAAGTCAAATCCCGCGCTGCGATATGGCGTCACCGTCGAGGCTCGAGCGCAGCGCGGGATTCAGGGCCATTCCTCGTGCTCGGCCCAGGCCACGCGAAGCGCATGCGCACCTTGCGGCCCTCGAGCACCCTGGGCATCCAGTAGCGCGCGTCGTCCCACATCTGTTCGTAGGGCAGGGTCCGCAGGTCGCACCACACCGGGGCCATCTCCCCCGCGCTTCTTGCGTCCGAGCAAAAGCCGTCCACCAGGCCGATCGAAGAGCAGCACGTCGGAGCAGATGATCATGCCTCGCTCCGCTTGCGCAGCAGGGCGTGGAACATCTTCATGGCCCCCAGCGCGTTGGGAAAGCCCACGAAGAGGGCCGACTGGATGATGGTTTCGCGGATCTCCCGCTCGCTAGCACCGTTGAGCAAAGCGCCCTCGAGGTGGGTGGCGAGTTCCTTGGGCGAACCCAGGGCGATGAGGCTGGTGATGGCCAGCAGTTCGCGGGTCTTGAGGTCAAGGCCATCGCGAGCGAGCACCTCCTCGTAGGCGAAGTCGCGAATGTAGCCGTAGAGGTCGGCGTCGACCTCGCTGAGGCTGTGCTCGATGGCCTCGAATTTATCCCCCCAGATGGCTCTGCGAACGCTCATGCGCTCCAGCTTAACGCCTCAGGCCTCCAAGCGCTCGAGCACGCCCGAGAGCTCGTGCAGGGCCTCGGGGTTACGGCGGTAGGGGTCGAAGAGGAGGGCCTCCACCCCGGCGGCGGCGGCGCCACCCAGGTCGTCGGGGGAATCTCCGACGTGCAACGCCTGGTGGGGTTCGACCCCCAGACCCTCCAGGGCCACCCGGAAGATGCGGGGGTCGGGCTTGGCTGCGCCCACCAGCGCGGAGGCGGCCACGAAGTCGAAGAAGGGGGCCAGCCCGGTGGCCTCGAGCACCCCCGGCAGCAGCGCGTCCCAGTTGGAGACCACCCCCAGCTTGTAGCCTCGCCCCTTCAGCTCGCCCAGCACCTCCTTGGCCCCCGGCGTGAGCGGCCACACTTTGGGGTTCCGCCAGTTCTCGCACAGGAAGCCCGAGATCTCCCCAGCGTGCTCTCCCAAACCGATGCCTGAGAGCAGGGTACGGTGAAACTCGGCCCAGACCGGCAGGGCGGCTTCGATGGTGGTAGCCTGCATGTGCCGCTCGTTGTAGACCCGATACGCAGCCATCACGGCTTCCATGAGCCTCGAGCCATCGGCCTTCTCGGCCAACCCCCGCTCCTGAAGCAAGGGCCACAACCAGAGCTTGGGATGCCCGAGGATGAGGGTATCGCCCACGTCGAAGAGTACGGCGCGTTTCATGGAAATATCCTACCCGACCGGGGTCAGGGCTTGTTCAGGGAGCATGGGCCCGTCGCGAGTGATACCGGATTCAAAAAGATAATCACCCAAACCAAAGACCTTCAGAGGCTATCTTTTTGAATCCTAGAGCACTCCCTTCGGTCGGGTCAGTTCGTTCCCGAATGGGAACGAACTGACCGAATCTGGTATGACCTAAGGGTCGAGGACCGATGCAAGGCCCCTCAGCCCTCAGCACCTCTTGTCCCCACCGGCAGCTCCACCCGGAACAGCGCGCCCCCTTCGGGGCGGTTGCTCGCGCTCACCTGTCCGCCGTGCAGTTCCACCAGCGCCCGCACGATGGACAGGCCAAGGCCGGTGCCCCCAGTCTGGCGGTTGCGGCTTTGCTCAACGCGGTAGAAGCGGTCGAAGATCTTGGGCAAGGCCGCTTCGGGGATGCCGGGGCCGGTGTCGGCCACGCTGAACCAAACCCGTCCATCTTCCTGGCCCGCCGAAATCGCGATGCGCCCGTGCATGGGGGTGTGGTCGAGGGCGTTGGTAAGGAGGTTGCCCACCACCTGCGCCAGGCGGTCGGGGTCGGCGCTGAGGGGGATGGGCTGGTGGGGAAGGTCGAGCTCGAGCTGCACCTGGCGGGCTTCGGCGCGGGTGCGGAAGCTCTGGGCCGCCGAGGCCAACAACTCGCGCAGCTCCAGGGGCTGGCGCTCGAGGGCCAACCGACCGGCATCGACCAGCGAGAGCGTGCGCAAATCCTCGACCAGGCGCGAAAGCAGCCGGGTCTGATTGTGCAGGCGGGCGATCTCGGACTCATCCAACCGGATCACCCCGTCCTGGATGGCCTCGAGGCGACCCTGCATCACGGTGAGGGGGGTGCGCAGTTCGTGGGCGATGTCGGCGATCATGGCCCTGCGCTCTTTCTCCAGGCGCTCTAAGGACTCGGCCATGGCGTTGAAGTTGCGCGCAAGCTGCGCAACCTCGTCGTTGCCCTTGGGCGCGGGGATACGCACGGTCAGTTCACCCTGAGCCAGGCGGTTGGCTCCTTGGGAGATGGCCTCCAGCGGGCGGGCCAAGCGGCGGGCGAAGACGAAGGCCATCAGGATGCCCAGCACCACCGAGGCCAGCGTGGCCCAGGTCAGGCTTCGCTGCAGGCGCTCCATAAAGCCGCCCTCCCGCCGGAAGCCAGCCCCCACCCCTGCCGGGCGCAGGGTGAACTCCTGGCTGATGAGCACGTTGCCGCCCTCCATAGCCTGCAGCACCACCACCCGCTCCCCCTGAACCCCTCCCTCGCTCAGCGCCCGGATGATGACCCGGTCGGCGCTAGCGAGCTGCCGGTTGATTTCTTTTGAAAGGTCAAAGGGTAAAGGCGCTGTGTCGGGGTTCTGCAAAAAGGCTCGGATGTTGGGCGAGAGGTGGCGAAACTCCTTCTGCCCCTGATAGGCGGTGAGGCCAAAGGCGATGAGGTTGGTCGCCACGGCCACCCCCGCCATCAGCAGCGCCAACCGCACCTCGATACGATCCCACAACTTCATGTTGGCACCCACAGCCGGTAGCCCACGCCCCGCACCGTCTCCAGCAGGTTGGGGGCTCCGGCGGCTTCCAGCTTCTTGCGCAGGTTCTTCATGTGCACGTCTACCACCCGCTCCAGCGCGTCGGAGTCGGGGTGGGCGGCCTCGAGTAGCTCTGCACGGCTGAAGGCACGGCCTGGCGAGCGCGCCAGCGTCTCCAGCAGGCGGAACTCGGTGGGGGTGAGCTCGAGCCTCACGCCATCCACCCGCGCCACCACCTGCTCGAGGTCCACCTCCAGCGGCCCGGCGCGCAGCACCGGCTTGGGTCCTTCGGAGGAGTGGGTGCGCCGCAGCACCGCCTTAACCCGCGCCACCACCTCGCGCGGGCTGAAGGGCTTGGTGATGTAGTCGTCGGCTCCCAGCTCCAGCCCCAGGAGCTTGTCGAGGTCCTCGGCGCGGGCAGTGACCATAATCACAGGGGTGTTGCCATCGGAGCGCACCCGGCGTAGCACCTCGAGGCCGTCGAGTTCGGGGATCTGGATGTCGAGCAGGATCAGGTCGGGTCTGGCCGCGCGGTAGAGGTTGAGGGCACTGCGGCCATCGGCAGCCCGCTCGGTACGGTATCCGTCGCGGCGCAGGTAGCCCTCGAGGATCTCCGCGATCTCGGGCTCGTCTTCGACCACCAGCACCAGCGCCATCAGGTTCAGTTTATCCGCAGTATCCGGCATCACAACCTAGCTTGGCCCGAAGCAGTGAAGGGAGGGGGTGGAAATTGTGAAGGCCACGTGTAGATGACAAAAGAGCCCCAGCAGGGGCTCTGTGGAGGCTCAGGGGAGGTGTATGGCTTTAGCTAACAGTGAGGGTGAGCGGGAAGGAGTAGGCTTCACCGTTGACGTTGCTGACGACGCTGATGCTGAGGGTGTAGGTACCCGCAGGAAGACCCGCTGGAACCTGGATGCTGTAGGTGTTGACGAAAGCACTCTCCACGATCTCGCTCTTTTGGTCGGTCATCTTGGGGGTCTGCGCATCTTCACTCACCAGGACAGGTTTCACACTAGCGAGCTGGATCTGCCAGCCTGCAGGCAATCCATCGCTCAAAACGCTGAACCACTCCATCGAATCGAGCCGATCTACAGTACCGGCGGTGACACTCTGACTCAGGCCCCAATCCTCGGGCGACTGGCTGAGCTGCACGTAAACGGTTTGTCCAGCCTGAGCGCTGATGGTAGCTCCAGGATCCACGGTGACAGGGTTATACGGTGAGCTCTGGGCCAGACTGAGCGAAGCGAGGGCCAAAACTGTAAGGGTCGAGAACATCTTCCACATAACAACCTCCTTGGTGTCGGTAAGCCTTATGGCTTCCTGGTTCAAGAGGTTGCCATCCTTCGGTGTAGAGACGTCGAAGGATGTGTGAAGCCATGCGTAGCCTTGGTGAAGGCTTCGTGTAGAAGTTGGTCTTCACATGGTCTACATAATCTGTACACCTGTACTACACTGCCGGTGCCGAAGCTTTAGCCAGATGAGCGTCCAGAGATTAAGGAGAAGAAACGCCATGCGAAGATTATGGATTGGACTGGTGGGGGTACTGTGGAGTGCGTCCGGCTTGGGCTTGGCGCAGAGCCTGAGCCTGGAAGCCGCTCTGGCTGCACTACCCCACACAGCAGAGTGGCAAAATGCTGAACTGACATACGAAAGCGCGATGCGTTCGCTGGAGGCAGCCCAAGCCGCATTGGGGTTGAAAGTGACGGGTAGCAGCAGCTATAGCCTGGGGGGCAGTCAGGGTACATCCTCCTCCACCTCCGGCCAGAGTCTCAGCCTGGGAGCCAGTGCCTCCATGACGGTACTGCCCTGGTCGAGCGCCTACGATAGCCTCGCCAGCGCTCAGCGGGCCCTGGAGCGCGCCGCCCTCACCCGGCGCGACAATCGCAACTCCCTGGTTATCAACCTCACCTCCCAGTACTTCGCCCTGCGCCAGGCCCAGCAGGCCGAAGCTCTGGCCCAGGCCACTGTGCGCCTGCGGGAAAACCAGCTGCGCGTGGCCCAAGCCCGCTATCAGGCTGGCCAAGTCAGCTTCACCGACTTCCTCAGCGCACAACAGGATCTCGACAGCGCTCGGCTCGACGCCGCCAGCGCTAGCGGCAACCTCGAGATCGCCCGCCAGACCCTCGCCAACCTCCTGGGCCTAGCCCCTTCGGCCCTAGGCAGCCTAAGCAGCACCCCCAGCGTCCCTTCTCTGCCCAGCACCCCCCTGGAGAGCCTGATCGAGCAGGCCATGAGCCGCCGCTCCGATGTGCTCGCAGCCCTCTCCAGGCTGCAGGATGCCCAGGCCAGCCTGGCCAGCGCCCAGCGCGACCGCTGGCTGCCCGACGCCTCCCTCAGCCTCAGCTACAGCAACGGCAACTCAGGAAGCAGCGGAGGTGGGAACACCTCAGTCACAGCAGGGCTGAACCTCAAGAGCGGCTCCGCCAGCCTGGGCACCTCCATCCCCCTCCTCTCCAGCGCTACGTCCACGGGTACCTCGGCAAGCAGCTGGAGCCTGGGGCTCTCGCTAGCCCTGCCCATCCTCGCGCCCAGCTCCGATGCCCAGATCAACAGCGCCCAGACCGCCCTCGAGCTGGCCCAGCTCGCCCTGCAGAGCGCACGCAAGTCAGCAGAGCTGGACGTGCGTCAGAAGTACCTGGCAGCCCAGAGTGCCCTGGCCAAGGTCGGCCTAGCCCAAAGCGCCCTGGAAAGCGCTACTAAAAACTTAGAAACTGCCGAGGCTCGCCTCAAAGCCGGCACCGGCACTGCCCTCGAGGTGCAGAGTGCCCAGGTAAGTCGCCAACAAGCCCAGAACAACCTCGAGACCACCACCGCCCAGGCCTACCTGGCCTGGCTCAGCCTGCACAGCGCCCTTGGCACCGACCTCACCACCCTCACCAACCCTAGCGGAGGCAATCCATGATACGAACCCTGTTTGTCGTCTTCCTTGCCCTTTTCTCACCGGCCCTCGCCCAAAGCTCCCTCTCCCTGGTCCAGGCCCTACAGCAGGCCTATGCTCAGGGTCCCTCGTTGCAGAGCGCCCAAGCCACACTGCAGAACGCCCTCCTACAGCTCAACGCCCTCAAGGCCGACCCCAGCACCCTGATTGTCGCCCGTACCCAGGCCGAGCAGAATGCCGAGCTGGCTAGGGTGAACCTCGAAGCCACCCGCCTGAGCGTGATGCAAAGCGTGGTCAATGCCTACGTGGGGCTGTATGAGGGCCTGCAAAACGTGGAGCTGTACCAGGCCCAAGTCGCCCTCAATCAGCGCAACCTCGACGTGGCCAAAGCCCGGCAGGCCGCCGGCAACGCTACCGCCCTAGACGTAGCCCGCGCCCAAACCACCCTCGACAGCTCGAGGCAGGCACTCACCAACGCCCAAGCCCAAATTCCCATCCTCTCAGCCCAACTGGCCACTTTGCTGGGGGTGAGCGATCTGGGCAGCCTCAGCATCGCCCCACCCCCCACTCCTCCCGCCCTGCAAGCCGACATCAACGTGCTCAGCAAGGATCTCTTCACGCGCTTAGCCAGCGTGGTGCAGGCCCAGCAGGCCGTGGACCTAGCCCAGCTCAACGTCAAGCTATACGACAACGACTACACCCCAGCGGTGAACCTCGAGTCGGCCAAGACCACCTTGCTCAATAACCAGCGCTCGCTGCAGATCGCCCAGCAGAACGCCCTCACCAGCCTGAACAACACTTATCAGGCCGCCCAGAATGCCTACAAGGCCATCGCCATCGCCCAGGCTACGGTGGCTAATGCTCAGAAGGTCGTAGAGCAAAGCCAGGCTGCCCTCAAAGCCGGAACCATCTCGGCACTACAGCTACAAACCGATCAGGTCTCGCTCAAAAGCGCCCAGTACAGCCTAACCCAGGCGCAGAACAGCTACTGGAAAGCCCTGGCGGCTTTCTCGGTAGCAGCAGGCCAGGACTTTACTGGCCTGGTCAAAGCAGCCAGCACACCCTAGCTCAGCAACGGGGCTATCAGGCCAAGTACACTGCTCAAAAGCAGCAAAAAGGGGGCTGTGGAATGCGGCTAAGGCAATGGATCACGGTTATCGCACTGGTATTGGGCGGGGGCTTGGTTGGATACCTCCTGCGCAGCAGCACGCTCCCCGAAAGCTCGAGTATCTCCGCGGCGGGCTCAAACAGCCCCGCCGCAGGCTTTCAGGGCAGCCGCAGCGAGGGATCGGGGCAGAGCTTCGGGGGCCGCAGCGCAGCGATGGGGCAGGGTTTTCGCGGTCAGGGGCAGAGCGGGGCCGCAATTCCTGTGCAGACCGCCACTACTCACACCGGTACGCTCATCGCCCAGCGCCAGGCCGCCGGCACGGTGGTGCCGGTGCAGCAGAGCCAAGTCGCTGCCCAGAGCAGCGGCAGGGTGGCGCGGGTACTGCTTGAGGTGGGGGATGAGGTCAGGGCTGACCAGCCTGTAATCCAGCTCGAAGACTCCCAGCTTCGCATCGCAGTACAAAACGCCGAGCTGGCGTTGCAAAACGCTCGCATCAGTCTGAGCAGCCAGACCAACGCCACCCGCGAGGCCGAAGCCAGGCTCGAGCAGCAACTTCGGGCGGCTCAGGCCAGCCTAGCGGCGGCCCAAGCCAGCTATGCCGCGGCGCAGGAGGTGCATCGGCTCGGGGGTATGTCAGAGAGTGAGCTACAAACCGTTAAGAGCCAGCTCAACACCGCGCAGGCTAACCTAACAGCAGCCCAAGCAGCCCTCGAGCAAAACAAACGGGCTAGCCAAGAAAGCCTAGCCCAGCTCCGCTTAGCTGTGGCTCAAGCCCAAAACCAGCTCCGCCTAGCCCAGCTCAACCTGAGCAACGCTACCATCCGCGCCCCCTTCGACGGGCAGATCGCAGCCATCGCGGTAGCTCCGGGCGAGGCGGTGAGCCCCAGCAGCCAGGTCTTCACCCTTGTAAGCACGGCGCGACAGGTGCGCTTCAGCGTTCCCCCAAGCGATGCGCCCTCGCTCTCGCTGGGGCAAGTGCTGCGCTTTGACACCGGCAGCCAGAGCTTTGAGGTCAAGCTCAGCCAGCGCCCGGCAGCCCCGGTCGGTCAGAACGTGAATCTCACCGCTCGCTTTGTGGGCACAGCCACCCCACCCGCTGGGACTGTGGGCAGCTTGAGCTACTCCGTGCGGCTGGCCCAGGGTACTTTGCTTCCCATTGCCGCTTTGCAAAATGACGGTGCGCGCAGCTACGTCTACGTAGTGAATGAGGGCAAAGCAAAAGTCCAAAACGTAACTGTACTGGCTCAAGCCGCAAGTACCGCGGCGGTACGGGGCCTCGAGGGTGGCCTCGAGGTCATCGTCAACCCGCCGCCGGGTCTACTGGATGGATCGGCGGTGGTGAGCCTGGATCAGACCCGGGATGGCTCGAGTCCCCCGGGACAGCGGTTGCGGCCTGGGAACCAGTCCTCACAGCCGAGCAGAGTCCCCCCCGCAGGAGGAAGGCCATGAACCGCCTGCGTCGGCTTCAGAGCCAACTCTTCGAGCGGGTGAACCCGCTGGTGGGTTTCTCGGTCGCCCGCTACGTGCTCTCCATCGGAATTTTCGTAGGGGTAGTGCTCTTTGGCTATCTGGCCACCCGCGCCCTGGGGGTGGACCTGCTACCCACCGCCAACGTACCGGTAGTCTTTATCAGCACCCAGTACCCTGGGGCCACCCCCGCCGCGGTAGATCAGCAAGTCACACAGGTTATCGAGGGGGCGGTCTCGAGCCTCTCCGGCATCAGCAGCATCAGCTCCTCCAGCAGCGCTGGCAACAGCCGGGTAGTAGTCAGCTTCAACCCTGACACTGATCAGAAGAGCGCCGCCAACCAGGTCGCGGCCCAGGTCTCGGCGGCAGTGCGCCGCCTGCCCAGTGGGGTAAATCCACCCAGCGTGCAGTCCTTCGACCCCAACGCTCAGCCCATTCTCGAGTTCGGGCTCAGTGGGGGCGGGGCTAGCCTAGAAGAGGTCTACGAGTATGCCCAGAACATCCTGGTGCCCGCCCTCCAGCGCATCTCGGGCGTGGCCAACGTAAGCCTGACTGGCGGGCCCAGCCGCGAATTTCAGGTACTCTTAGACCCCAGCCGGCTCGCCTACTACAACCTCACCCCCCAGCAAGTCACACAGGCCATCAACAATGCCACAGTAGACCAGCCCATCGGCACGCTCAGCCAGGGCAGCGATGCCCTCAGCTTCGCCACCCGCAGCGTCCCCAGCAGCCTGGAGCAGGTCAGTCAAATCCTCGTCGACAGCAGCCGAGGGGTGAGGGTGGGCGACCTGGGCAGCGTGCAGGACAAGTCCAGCGTCGATAACTACGTACGGGTCAATCAGCAGCCGGCGGTGCTGGTCTCAGTACAGCAGACCTCAGGCTCCAACGCCGTGGCAGTGGCTGAGGCAGTCCGGCAACTCATCGAGCAAACCCAGCTTCCCGCAGGCTACAAGGTCGTCTTCTCCAACAACACCACCTTGCCCATCGCGGCCTCAGTGAAGAACACCTACCACGAGCTACTCATCACCGCTGTGGTGGTGGGCATCGTGGTGCTACTGTTTCTGGGGCGACTCAACACCGCCCTCACGGTGATTCTGGCCATCCCCATCTCACTGGCGGCAGCCCCCATCCTCTACAGTCTGCTGGGCTTCACCTTCAACCTGGTCTCGCTGCTGGCAATGATCGTGGCTATCGGCATCGTGGTGGACGACTCCATCGTAGTAGCCGAGAATGTCGAGCGCTACCGTGACGAAGGGATGGGTCGCATGGAGGCAGTGCTCAAGGGTGCCAGCGAGGTCTTCAGCGCGGTGGCAGCAGCCTCCTTGTCGCTTCTGGCAGTACTGATTCCGGTGAGCTTTATCGGTGGCTTCGCCGGGCGCTTCATCCAGCAGTTTGCCCTGGGGCTCTCGGCGGCAGTGCTGATGTCGTGGCTCGAGGCGCTGCTCTTCCTCACCGTGCGCATGGCCTACACCCCCGACGCCCAACCGCTCTCCTGGCGAGACTTTGGCCGCAGCGTGCTCGAGCTACGCCAGGCAGTGAGCTGGGGCCTGGCCTCCTTGCGCAAGCCATGGGCTATCGTGCTGGGGGTGGCGCTGGCCGCCGCGCTGTGGCGCGTCCAGCCGCCGGTGTACCTGCTGACCCTGCTGCTCTACCCACTGGCCCTGAGCCTGGCCTATTACCTGGGGCGTGCGCTGCTGAGCTTCCTGGAGGCCCTCACCACCACCCTGCACAGCCTGACCGAGGCCGCCCTCACCCATACGCGCGAAGCCTACGCCCGTAGCGTGGAACGGCTGCTAGCCCACAGCCCCTGGGTGCTGGGCGCAGCTCTGACCTTCTTCGGTCTTACCCTCTTCTTCATCGCCCCCCGCATCCCCTTCAACTTCGTACCACAAAACGACAGTGGCTTCATCAACGTGAACCTGCGGATGCCCAATGGCACCACCCTCGCCGCTACCAACCCCGTCGCCGCCCGCCTCGAGGCCTTCTTGCTGTCCCGTCCGGAGGTGGTGAGCGTTCAGACTACGGTGGGCAATACCAACGCTCGACTGGTAGTGCAGCTCAAGCCCGTCGAGGAGCGCCCCAGCGTGTTCACCCTCATCCCTCAGCTCCAGCGCGCCATGCAGTCCCTCATCGCCGACCAGCCATCAGCGCGCGTCTTCATCAGTGGAGGTGGAGGCTTCCGGGGCCAGGGTACGGCGCTTAATTTCAACCTAGCCTCACCCAGCTACGAGTTGCTCAACACCCGCATCAACCAGGCCATCCAATTGCTGCAATCGGACCCCAAGGTCCTCAGTGTCAACAGCGACTTAGGTCAGACCAACCTGCAGAACAACTTCGTACCTGACCCCAGCCGCATGAGCGGCACCGGTATCACTGCCAGCAGCGTGGCTCAGGCCCTGCAGACTTTCGCCAGTGGCTCGCGGGCAGGAACGGTCGAGATCGGTGGACTGAGCTACCCGCTCGAGGTCCAGATCGACCCGATCTATCTGGCCGACGCTCAGTCGCTCTTGTCCCTGCCCATCTACTCCCCCACCCTGCAAACCAACCTCACCGTGGGCCAGCTCGGCAGCATCGTTCAGAGCCAAGCTCCCCTCACCATCAGTCGCACCAATCGTCTCTATACCGCCCAGCTCTCCATCAATCCGGCTCCAGGAGCCCCTCCGGCGGCGGTCTTCGAGGATGAGTTGCGCCGACAGCTTACCCAAGCCGGCATCCTCGACAACCAGGTAACACTCTCCGAGAGCAGTGCTTTCGGGCAGGCTGCGCTGGCGCGGCAACTAAGCACCTTGGGTCCACAGGTCTTTGGCCTGGCCCTGCTGCTGGCCTACTTGGTCATGGGAGCGCAGTTCAATTCCTTCCGCTACCCCCTGTACCTGCTGTTACCGGTACCCTTTGCCATCACTGGAGCCTTGTGGTTCATCTACTTCTTCGGCGGGCAGCTCGACATCTTCAGCCTGCTAGGCTTCCTGCTCCTCATCGGACTTTCGGCCAAGAACGCCATCCTCTACCTGGACTTCGTGGTCGAGCGCATGGGGCGCATGTCCTTGAAGGAAGCCCTGATCGAAGCCGCCGTTCTGCGCTTCCGGCCCATCGTCATGACTACCCTCACCGTGCTGGTCATCAGCTTCCCCCTAATCCTGGGCAGGGGAGCGGGGTCAGAGTTCGGCCAGGGACTGGGGGTGGTGATGCTAGGCGGTATCCTGCTCTCAGCCATCCTGACCTTCTTCGTCGTGCCTGCGGCCTTCTACCTGTTCGAGCGGGGCCGCAGCGGCCCACCCCATGCCGTTCCCGCTCTTGGCGGAACGGGCGATTAGAGCGCTCTTCACAAAATCTTCTCAATGCATACACCGAACCTTTGGGCGGGCACTTCAGGATGAAATCCATGACGAATGCCCGCCCAAAACCCCGCATTACGCGTCTGTGGCCAGCCTTTTTGCTGATACTGGCCGTGCTGTCCTTGGCCGGATGGTGGCTGCTGCGCTCCCGCGCCACTAATACTCAGACAACTTCCACAAACGAGACCGCCACCGTTGCCCGCTCCGCTTTCCGGGTATCGGTATCGGGACCAGGCACCCTCGAGGCCGTCCAGACCCTCGAGGTCAAGCCCAAGGTCAACGGCGTCGTCCTCCAGTTACCCGAGGTAGGTGAGCGGGTGCAAAAAGGCCAGCTCATCGCCCGGCTCGACCCCACCGACTATCAGCGCGCCCTCGAGAACGCCCAGCTTGCGCTGCAAAAGGCCCAGGCCAACCTCGAGGCCCTGCGCGCCAATCAGGCCAGCACCGAAGCTGCGGGCCGCCAGAGCGTGACCAGTGCCGAGGTGGCCTACGCCAACGCGAGCCGCGACCTACAGAGCGCCCGCGACAACCTCGAGGCCACCCAGAAGCTCTACGACGTCGGCGGCACCAGCCTACAGAGCCTGCAGCAGGCCAAAGACGCCTATGCCAAGGCTCAAGCCAGCCTCGAGAGCGCACGGGTCAACCTCGAGACCGCCCGCCAATCGCTCAGCCTCAAGGCCAGCTCGGGCGCCCAGGACTTAAAAAACGCCCAGCTCGCCGTGCAGCAGGCCCAGCTCGAAGTCAAGACGGCCCAGGAGAACCTCGCCGCCACCAAGATCTACGCGCCCTTCAGCGGGGTGGTGGCGGAGGTTAATGGGCAGGTGGGCAGCGTGGGGGTGGGAGCCACCAACAGCAACAGCTCTGCCCTGCTCACCCTCGTCGACATCTCCAGTGTCAACCTGCCAGTGCAGATCGACGAGAGCGAGATCTCGAAGGTTCGGGTAGGGCAAAAAGTCGAGGTCACCCTCGACGCCTTCAGCGACGAGACCTTCCAGGGCGTGGTGACCAACATCTCGCCCCAGGCCAGCGTGGTCTCCAACATCGCGGTGTTCTACGTAACGGTCAATATCCCCAACCCCGAGCACAAGCTCAAGCCCGGCATGACCGCCGAGGGCGAGATCCTCATCCAGGAAATTCCCGATGCCCTCATCATCCCCAAGCGGGCCGTGCAAACCGTGCGGGGCCGCAGCTACGTGGAGGTGCTCAAGCCCGACGGCACCCAGGAGACGGTGCGGGTGGTGCTGGGCCCCGACGACGGGGTGAACCAGGTCGTCACCCAGGGCCTCGAGCCCGGCCAGCAGGTGGTGCTGCCCGTGCGCAGTTCGAGCAGCTCGAGCAGTTCCAACCAGCAGCGCCAGGGCGGGGGCTTCGGGCTGCCGGTGCGCATCCCGGCGGGGGGTGGGCGGTGAAGGCAGTGGTACAGCTTGCGGGCATCCGCAAGGTCTACCGCATGGGCGAGGTGGAGTTCGAGGCCCTGAAGGGGGTCTCGCTCGAGGTCGCCCAGGGGGAGATGGTGGCTTTGATGGGGCCTTCGGGCTCGGGCAAGACCACCTTGATGCAGCTCATCGGCCTGCTCGACCGCCCCAGCGCGGGGACCTACCTCTTAGCCGGACAGGACGTGACCACCTTGAGCGAGAACCAGCGGGCCGAGGCGCGCAACCGGGAGATCGGCTTCGTGTTCCAGGCCTTCCACCTGCTGCCCCGGCTAAGCGTGCTCGAGAACGTCGAGGTGCCCCTGACCTACGCCGGCGTTCCCGCCGCCGAGCGGCGCGAGCGGGCCATGGAGGTGCTGCGGCGGGTGGGCCTGGCGGGCAAGGAGAAGAACCTGCCCTCCCAGCTCTCGGGTGGCCAAAAGCAGCGCGTGGCGGTGGCCCGCGCCCTCACCATGCGCCCTTCCATCCTTTTGGCCGACGAGCCTACCGGCAACCTCGACTCCCACACCGCCGCCGAGGTCATGAGCCTCTTCCAGGAGCTCAACGACGAGGGCACCACGGTCATCATCGTCACCCACGAACCCGATATCGCCGAGTATACCGGGCGCATCGTGCGCATCCGCGATGGACTCATCGAGTCGGACGGGCCCAACCCGCACCGTAGGCGGCCCATAGGAGGTGTGGCGTGAACGCGGCTCGAGAACTCCTCAAGGACAAGCCCCAGCGGCGCTCGAGCCTGGCCGGCATGAACCCGCTGCAGGTGGTGAGCATCGCCTGGCGGGCCATCCTGGGCAACCCGCTGCGCTCGGTGCTCACCGCGCTGGGCGTGATCATCGGGGTGGCGGCGGTGATCGCGCTCACGGGGGTAGGCCAGGGTTCCACCGCCAACATCACCCGCTCGCTGGAGAGCCTGGGCACCAACCTGCTCACCGTCTCCGGCGGGCGCGGAGGCGGCCCGCCCGGGCTGGTGCGCTTTGGCGGCCCCCAGACCATCACCATCAAAGACGCCCAGGCCTTGCAGGAGCACTTCGCCGCCCAGATCGCCGGGGTGGCCCCCGTGGCCCAGGGCAACCATCAGGTCAAGTTCGGAGCCAACAACACCAACGCCACCGTCATCGGCACCTGGCCCGCCTACGCTACGGTGCGCAACGCCCAGCCCGAGCAGGGCAGCTTCTTCACCGAGGCCGACAACCAAGCCCGCAAGCGGGTAGCAGTGCTGGGCTATCAGGTGGCCCAGGACCTCTTCGAAGGCAGCGACCCTCTGGGTCAGAAGATCAAGATCGCCGGGATCTCCTTCACGGTGGTGGGCGTACTGCCTGACAAGGGCGACTCGGGCTTTGCCAGCCCCAACTCCCAGATCCTGGTGCCCCTGAGCACCTACATCCAGCGCCTGGGCCGCAGCAACAACCGGGGCGAGGCCACGGTGAGCCAGGTCTACGTGCAGGGCCTGAGCAAGGACACCCTCAAGGACCTGCAAAACCAGATCACCGCCTTCATGGCCGAGCGCCACAAGATCAGCAACCCCGATGAGTACGACTTCAGCGTGCAAAACCAGGCCGACGCCCTGGCCTCGGTGAACCAGGTTACCCAGACCCTCACCCTCTTTTTGGGCGGGGTGGCGGGGATCAGCCTGCTGGTGGGGGGCATCGGGATCATGAACATCATGCTGGTCTCGGTCACCGAGCGCACCCGCGAGATCGGCATCCGCAAGGCGCTGGGGGCCAAGCCGCGCGACATCCTCACCCAGTTTCTGGTGGAGTCGGTGGTGCTGTCGGTGGGGGGCGGCGTGCTGGGCATCCTGCTGGGATTGGGGCTGGCCCGCAGCGTGGGCCAGCTGCTCAGCATCACCCCCATCTTCTCCGCCAGCAGCATGGTTCTGGCCTTCGCTTTCTCGGTGATGGTGGGCGTGTTCTTCGGCTACTACCCCGCCCTACGCGCCGCCCGGCTCGACCCGGTGGAGTCGCTCAGGTACGAGTAAGCCGAAGCACCAGCAGCCAGCGGCCTGAAGCAACTCAATTCTCAAGGAGCCCTTATGGCAAGAACGATCCTCGCAGCGGTTTTGGCTGTGCTCTCCTCACTCGCGCTAGCCCAAGAGATCATCACCAACCAGCAGGGACCCGGTGGGCAACAACCCAATCCCGAGCTGCGCAAGCGCCTCGAGCAGTACCGCCCGGTCTTCGACCTCATGAGCAGCCTGCGGCTGATGCTCGAGCTCGACAAGCAGAAAAACCTCTCCTTCAGCAAAGCCCAGGCCCAGAAGCTGCTGCCCATGCTCAAGGACCTCCAGACCCGCGCCGACCTCAAACCCGCCGACGCCGAGAAGATCCTTTCGAATATCGAGGACAAGATCCTCACCCCCGCCCAGCTCAAGTGGATGGACGAGACCCAGCTCAAGCGGCAGGAGGAGATGCGCCAGCGCAGGCAGGGTGGGGGCGGCCCAACGAACAGCTTTGGCTTTCAGGGACAGAGGGGTCCAGGCGGCGGTCCGGGTCAGGGAGGGCCTCGAGGCAGCCTCTTCCAGGCTATCCAGCAGGGCAAACCCTTCAACCCCTTCAAGGAGGACCCCGCCAAGAAGACCCTCTCTGACCTGATCGCCCTCTTGAGCAAACGCTGAGCCGCACCGGCCCTCACACCATACGTTTTGGCTCTTCCCGAATGAGGGGGCGATTGATAGGAGAGGAAGCTTTGAAGGAACTTAGGTCTCGGGGTCTTGTCGAAGTGCTGCTCGGGAATCGAGGAGGCGATCCGTCTGGGGTATCCCCAGACCGAGTGGCCATACTCGATCCCGCACAAACTCAGGGCCAGCCAGGCTTAAGCCAACCGCCGGGACGCCTCGGCCTTACTCACCGATCTCAACCGGGTCTACCGAGCGCCTAATCGCGGCGAGGCCCTGTAGGAACTCAGGCGCTTTACCCTGAGGAGCACCACCCTCATCGAACAGTTCTTCCGGGAGCTACGGAGAAGTACCAAGGTACGGGATCACAAGTTCCCTAAACCCCAGGCCATCTACAAGCTCGTTTATCTGGAGGCCGAACGCAGGGAAGAGAGGTGGAGTCGGAAGCTAGCTGGTTTTGACGACGTTCAAGAGGATATCGAAAGGCTATTCAATCTGCGGTACCCCAAGACACAGACTTCAACACAAAGAACTTGACGCTCTCACCAACAGCAGCCGCGCGCAGAGTATTCGGAATGCTGAACCAAAAGCAACAGCATCTTTCCTAGCTAAAGGAAAGCAGAAAAGCACATTAATTTTGCAATCCCTTAACTAATGAGTAGTATAGATCGTTTTGGCGCAGTTCGTTCTTGAAGCTTCGCAGCTCTGTCTTAGCGTCTATTACCACGCATTCAACCCCAGCAATCTCAGCGAAGTCTTCCATCATCTCGGTTGTGGCAGCATAGCTATAGGCGATATGGTGCGCCCCACCTGCATAAATCCAGGCTGAAACGCCGGTTTTGAAGTCGGGCATCGGCTCCCAGAGCGCCCTAGCCACCGGGAGCCTAGGCAGCTTGGGTGGCTCTACCGCACATACCTCGTGGACAATGAGCCGAAATCGCCCCCCAAGGTCAATCAGTGAAGCGTTTATGGCTTTCCCGGCGACTGCATCAAACACCAAGCGCACAGGATCCTCCTTGCCACCAATGCCTAAAGGGTGAATCTCGAGCGAAGGTTTCCCCGCTGCAATGCTCGGACATACCTCGAGCATATGTGCCCCTAGCACCCTCTGCTGTCCCGGCGCAAGGTGATAGGTATAGTCCTCCATAAAAGAGGTACCTCCAGGTAGGCCATGACCCATCACCTTAATGGCCCGCACCAACGCTGCCGTTTTCCAATCACCCTCCCCGCCAAAGCCATAGCCGTCAGCCATCAAACGCTGCACAGCTAGCCCAGGAAGCTGCCGGAGGCCGTGCAGGTCTTGAAAAGTATCAGTGAAGCCTTTGAAACCGCCCTCTTCCAAAAACGATCTCAAACCCAGCTCGAGGCGAGCCTCATAGCGCAAGGCGTCGTGCCGCGCCCCACCCTTCCTCAGTTCCCCGGCGACAGTGTATCGCTCTTGGTATTCGTCTATGAGGTCGTCAATCGCTGCCTCCGAGGCCGCATTCACCCGCTCTACCAAATCGCCCACCCCATAGCCGTTGACCGAGAACCCAAAGCGCATCTCAGCAGCCACTTTATCCCCTTCGGTAACCGCTACCTCGCGCATGTTGTCCCCAAAACGAGCTATTTTTGCTCCTTGTAGATCGTGCCAAGCATGGGCTGCCCGGGCCCAAGCCCCAAGCCGCTCTTGCACCTCCGGGTCGGCGTAGTGCCCCACCACCACCTTCCGCCCTAAGCGCATGCGGGTATGCAAGAACCCCGCTTCGCGGTCCCCGTGAGCGGCTTGATTGAGGTTCATGAAATCCATGTCGATGGTGTCCCAAGGCAAGTCACGGTTGGCTTGGGTATGCAGGTGGACGAAAGGTTTGTTTAGCACCGACAGACCGCGAATCCACATCTTCGCCGGGGAAAAGGTATGCATCCACAAGATCAGCCCCGCGCAATTGGGTTCAGCATTGGCTTGCTGGGCTAGCTTATAGATTTCTTCCTGCGTGGTAAGGAGGGCTTTAAACCTTACCTCGAGCGGGATCTGCCCCGAGGCGTTCAAGGCTTGTGCAATCTCCCGAGCATTGGCCTCAACCTTTCGTAATGGGCCCTCCCCGTAGAGGTGCTGCGAACCACAAATAAACCAAAGCTCCGGCTTGGATAAATGAACCATAGCTACTCGACTCCCCTCTGCTTTGTCTTCAAGCCCCTACCTGCTGCGATAGGCGTTTGAGCCGCTGCATAACGTTGTTGCCACCACGCCCAAAGTAGTCGTGCAAGGTCACATATTCCGCATACAGCTGGTCATAAATGCTTTGATGCTCAGCTACGGGCGCATAAACGTTTTTGCGCACTTTGCCCATCCGTTTAGCCGCAGCTCGAATATCGGGATATACCCCTGCTGCCACTGCCGCATGCATTGCACTACCCAGGGCCGGGCCTTGCTCACTGTCTATAACGCTAATAGGCATACCCAGCACATCGGCGTAAATCTGCATCAACATGCGGTTTTTAGTCAGCCCTCCTGCAGCCACATACTCATCAACAGCAACCCCGTGTTTCCGAAAGGTCTCGATGATCAGACGTGTTCCGTAAGCGGTGGCTTCGATCAGCGCCCGATAGATATCAGGGGGTCGCGTAGCTAAAGTCAATCCCAGAATCATGCCGCTAAGCGACGCATCTACCAGTACGCTGCGGTTGCCGTTGACCCAGTCCAGCGCCAGCAGGCCATGCTCACCAGGTTTTTGCCTAGCAGATTCACGCTCGAGGCTTTCGTGAACGCTCACATCACCAGAAGCATATTCCGGGGAAAGCACATTTTTGACGAACCAAGCGAAAATATCTCCCACCCCGCTCTGCCCAGCTTCGTATCCGTAGAGGCCGGGAATAATACCCCCATCCACCACCCCACACATCCCCGGCACCTCACACAAAGACTCGCTCATCACCATATGGCAGGTACTAGTACCCATGATGGCCACCATCCGCCCCGGCTCTACTACCCCTGCCGCCGGTACTGTTACATGGGCATCCACATTGGCTACCGCCACCGCAATACCTGGCTTGAGACCAGTCCAAGCCGCAGCCTCCTCGGTCAGCTCTCCAGCCTTGCCCCCTAGAGGAGACAGCTCTCTACCCAAGCGGGTTTCCACCAAATCGGCAAATTCAGGGTTTAGGGCAGCTAAATACTCCCTCGAAGGATAGCGTCCATCCTGATAAATAGCTTTATATCCAGCCGTACAAGTATTGCGGGTCTCCCGCCCGCATAAACGCCATACCACCCAGTCAGCTGCCTCTATGATCCGCTCGGCATGGGCATAGATTTCCGGGGCCTCCTCTATAATCTGCAAACTTTTAGCCAAAAGCCATTCGCTGGAAATCTTGCCGCCATAGCGGGGGAGCCAAGTCTCGCCGCGCTTTGCCGCCAAAGCATTAATGCGGTCGGCCTGAGGCTGCGCAGCGTGGTGTTTCCACAGCTTGACGTACGCGTGGGGTTCGTCGGCAAACTCCGGCAACAAGCACAGCGGAGTGCCATCGGAAAGGGTGGGCAAAATCGTACAGGCAGTAAAATCTATACCGATCCCCACTACCTGGCTGGGATCTACTCCGCTTTTCTTCAGGGCTTCCGGCACCGCCTGCTTGAAAACCAAAAGGTAATCTTCGGGGTGCTGCAAGGCCCACTCTGGAGGCAAAGGTTTGCCGCTAGGCAACGCAGTATCCATCACCCCGTGCGGATAAATGCACACCGCACTGGCCAACTCCACCCCATCAGAAACCCGCACCACTACCGCACGTCCCGACTCGGTACCAAAATCCACACCTACTGTATACTGCTCACTCATTCACTTTCCTCCGTTTGGGCAAGAAGGTCTTTTGCCTTTGCGTCTTGACGCTTGCGGTACTAGCCCGCACCACTAGCTTGGGCTGAATGAGTCGAGGAGTTTTAGCCTCGGCCGGAGCTTCGATTAGGGCAAGCAGTTGGGCCAAGCTGCTCTGCCCTAAGCTAGGGAAATCCTGGTAAACAGTAGTAAGGGGTGGATCAAAAAATTCCGATTCAGGGATATTATCAAACCCCACTACCGAGACTTCCCCCGGCACCCCTAGCCCAGCCTCTCGCAAAGCCCGCAAGGCCCCCAATGCCATTTGGTCATTGGCCACCAGCAATCCGGTAAAGGACTGTTTGGTCTCGAGCAAGGTTCGTGTGGCAGCATAACCGCTTTTGGCACTCCAGTCGCCAAAAACCTGGGCTACCGGCTTTAACCCTGCCTCGAGGAGAGCTTCCTTCCAGCCTTGAAAGCGCTCACGGGCATTGTTCCACTGCTGGGGCCCGCCGATTAAAGCCAGCCGACGGTGCCCCAGCTCCAGTAGGTGCGCCACCCCCAACCGCGCCCCATATAGCTGGTCAATGCCGCTGGTCGGTAACCCCACCGAAGGATCAGCATCCACCAAAACGATTGGTACTGCGAACTCGCGCAGGAAGCCGGTCTCAGCCTCCAGCAACGGGGCGATGATCAGGATGCCATCTACCCGCTGTCGACGCAGGGCATTGACTGCTAGCACCAGCTCCTTGCGGCTCAAAGCCGGGATGCTGCTAATGCTTACGTGGTAGCCGCGCATCTGCGCGGCCTGCTCAATGTTGTAGAGCATCTGGGTAGGGCCAAATTCAGGCGAGCCAAAACTCACCACTCCGATCAGTTTGCTACGTTGAGTAGCCAAGCTACGGGCCACACTCGAGGGTTGGTATTTAAGTCGGCGGATAGCTTCCTTAACCCGTCGCCGAGTATCTTCTCGAACCGAAGGATGGTCGTTAATGACCCTTGAAACAGTCTGGTATGAAACCCCCGCCGCTCGAGCTACATCCTTGATGGTGGCAGGTTTCCGGTTAGAGTCTACCATAAAGACACCTTAATCTCTTACTCGATTCCCGCTGCCAAGCAAGATGATCTTGGCAAGCGATGTGAGTTTTATCCCTAAAACACGCGAACAGTAACATAGGCCGTTTTACCAGCGATCTTTAAATTTTTGTGACCGCTCACATTTTAAATCCATCCGAGCAAAGCGTCAAGCCGAGTATGTAAATTTACGCAGGAATTGCCGCTTGGTTGGACTTTCAAACCATATAAGCGAACTGTTGGCGGCAAAGACATCAATCCGGGCAGAACTTATCCTTGGGGTTTACTTTGTCCGTAATAGGCACCCACACCATGCTTACGACGATAGTGCTTCTTGAGCAAAGCCTCAGGGATTTCGCTTAGCTTAGGGTTAAGCACACGGGCATAAAGCGCCATGCGAGCAACTTCCTCGAGTACTACCGCATTATGTACTGCCTCCTTTGCGTTCTTACCCCATACAAAAGAAGCATGGTGGCGCAACAGTACTGCGGGCACATCATTAGGGTTTAGTCCCCGGCGGCGAAACTCCTCAATAATGACTTGTCCGCTATAGTGCTCATAGCCCTGGTTAATCTCCTCGGATGTAAGGCCACGGGTACAGGGAATGGTGTCGCCAAAATAGTCCGCCTGGGTAGTGCCATAGCAAGGTAAGTCCAAACCAGCTTGGGCCCAAGCCGTAGCGTAGCGCGAATGGGTGTGGACAATCCCCCCCACCCCAAATTCCCGAGCTAGTGCCAGGTGTGTGGGGGTATCGGAAGAGGGCCGCAGGCTACCCTCGATTACCCTACCACTACTCACTTCCACTACCACCATGCTGTGAACGCTCAAATCCTCATACGCCACCCCACTGGGCTTGATGGCCATAAGCCCGGCTGCAGGGTCATAAGCAGAAGCATTACCCCAGGTAAATACCACTAGTCCATAGCGGGGTAATGCCAGATTCGCTTCTAGGGCTTGCTCCCTTAGTTCTTTGGCTATCACGTCGCAAGTCTACGCCATTAGGGCACTTTTAGTAAAGCCAAGGCCGTCTTGACTATTTTTGAGGCTAGTGTTAGGATGTGAGCGATCACAAAAACCGCGATAATATCCTTGATTACATAAGGATAGGCTCTCAATGATCGCAAATGTGATCGCTCACGGATAGAGAGTGGAATTCCACCATAGGATCAAAAACTTCATCCCTTTATGGGGCATTCTACGAAAGGGGGGGTGCTAGAAGAGGTTTTCGGTTATCGGCACTTGACGGGAAGTAGGCTTTAGTTGTAATCACTACATCGGGAAAAATCTACTCTCAGGGAGGCAAGCCAATGAGGCATCTGTTCGCAAACATCCTTTTTGTTAGCATGGCCTTTTCGTTTTTAGGGGCGGCCTATGGGCAAGGTAAAGGCTTGGTCGGCATATCTATGCCAACCAAATCCTCTGCCCGATGGATTTCTGACGGCACTAACTTGGTCAAGCACCTGAAAGACAAGGGCTACACTACTGACTTACAGTATGCCGAAGACGATATTCCCAATCAGATTGCGCAAATCGAGGCCATGATTGCCAAAAAGCCCAAGGTACTAGTGATCGCTCCCATAGATGGGACTACCCTCACCGATATCCTCAAGAAAGCACATGATGCCAAAATAAAGGTTATAGCCTACGATCGCCTCATCAGAAACAGCCCCTATGTGGATTACTACGTCACTTTTGACAACTTTAAGGTTGGCGTCCTGCAAGCGCAATCCATTGTGGATAAATTGGGTTTAAAGGCGGGGAAGGGTCCCTTTAACATTGAGCTATTTGGGGGTTCTCCCGACGATAACAATGCCTACTTTTTCTACAACGGTGCCATGAGCGTGCTGGATCCCTATATCAAAAGCGGAAAGCTTGTGGTGCGCAGCAAGCAAATGGGTATGGATAAAGTAGGCATCCTGCGCTGGGATGGTGCAACTGCACAAGCCCGTATGGACAATCTTCTATCAGCCTACTATGGCACGGAGAGAGTGGATGCAGTACTCAGCCCCTATGATGGCCTGAGTATCGGTATTCTTTCCTCTCTCAAGGGAGTGGGTTACTGCACTGCCAAACAGCCCTGCCCTATCGTCACCGGTCAGGATGCCGAGATTCCTTCGGTAAAATCTATTCTCCGTGGCGAGCAGTACTCAACTATTTTCAAAGATACACGTGAATTAGCTAAGGCTACAGTTGATATGATCGACGCGATAATGAGGGGTAACCAGCCCAAAGTCAACGACACTAAAACCTACCACAATGGCGTAAAGGTTGTGCCAGCCTACCTGCTCGAGCCAGTACTGGTAACTGCTTCCAACTGGAAACAGGTGCTCGTGAACAGCGGCTACTACACCGAAGCACAGCTTCGGTAGGAAATCACAGCACAGCCCTGGTGGCGCCGGGTTAATCCGGGCCACCAGGAGCATGCCAGGAGGCAGCATGGCACAAGAGCCCATTCTATCCATGCGCAACATTAGTAAAAGCTTCCCGGGCGTCAAGGCTTTAGATAATGTCAACTTGACCGTCTATGCCGGTGAAATCCATGCCATCGTTGGGGAAAACGGGGCAGGGAAATCCACCCTCATGAAAGTGCTAAGTGGCGTATATCCCTATGGCCAGTACGAAGGAGAGATTTATTTCGAGGGGAAATTGCAGCGCTTTGAGGGTATTAGAGATAGTGAATCCCAAGGCATCATCATAATTCACCAAGAACTCGCGTTAGTCCCCATGCTTTCGATTACGGAAAACATTTTTTTAGGCAACGAGCCAGCACGGACTGGAGTCATTGATTGGCACGCCGCCCATATCCGTGCGCAAGAACTCTTAAAGCGTGTGGGATTAAAGGAACCACCCTCGGCCATTGTGGGTAGGCTGGGGGTAGGAAAGCAACAATTAGTGGAAATTGCCAAGGCGCTGTCCAAGCGTGTACGACTTTTAATCCTCGATGAACCCACAGCAAGTCTGAATGAGACTGATAGCGAGGCGTTACTCCAACTTTTACGGGAACTAAAAGCCCAAGGCATCGCTTGTATTCTCATCTCTCACAAGCTCAACGAGATTACTCAGGTCGCTGATCGCATTACCATACTTCGCGACGGCACAACAATCGAGACCTTAAACTGCACCGAAGGCCCGCTCAGCGAGGAGCGTATCATTCGGGGAATGGTAGGGCGGGATATGCAGCACCGATATCCCCAGCGTCACCCCAAAATTGGCGAGGTGATCTTCGAGGTGCGAGATTGGCGAGTTTACCACGAACAATATGCCGGCCGTGAAGTGATTAAGGGGGTCAGTTTTCATGTGCGTAGGGGGGAGATTGTAGGAATTGCTGGGCTAATGGGCTCAGGACGCACAGAATTAGCCATGAGCCTCTTTGGTCGTGCATACGGGAACCGTATAAGTGGTCAAGTTTTTATTGATGGGCAGGAAGTAGATGTCTCAACCATCAGCAAAGCCATCCGCTGTGGCCTAGCTTACGCTACAGAAGACCGCAAGGGTTGGGGACTGATCTTAGAACAGGAAGTCCGCAAAAACGTGACCTTGGCCAATCTACCTAAGGTCTCTCAGCGTGGTGTCATTGACGAAAACAGCGAGGCCAAAGTAGCTCAAGGGTTTCGTGAGTCGCTGCGTATACGTTGCTCGAGCATCGAACAGCCTGTGGTTAACCTCTCAGGTGGCAATCAACAGAAAGTTTTGCTGAGCAAGTGGCTATTTACACAACCGCGTGTCCTGATTTTGGATGAACCTACCCGAGGCATTGACGTTGGTGCCAAGTACGACATCTATACCATCATAGATGAGCTTGCATCCGAAGGCAAAGGCATTTTGTTGATCTCCTCTGAAATGCCCGAGCTACTTGGTATGTGTGATCGTATCTATGTGATGAGTGAAGGGCAGCTCGTAGCCGAGCTACCTCGAGGCGAGGCAAGTCAAGAACGCATCATGCGGGCCATAGTTAACGCTGTTCAAGCCTAAGAGAACCCTACTATGAAACTCGGTACCTTAAAAACAAACCTTCACAACTACGGGCTCTTGATCTCTCTGATCATTATCATAGGTTTTTTCCAGATAGCAACCAACGGTATTTTACTACAGCCTCTGAATTTGACCAATCTGATACTGCAAAATAGTTACATCGTGGTGATGGCCTTAGGGATGCTACTAGTGATTGTAGCCGGACATATTGATTTATCAGTTGGGGCGGTGAGTGGCTTCATCGGCGGCTTAGCCGCCGTATTGATGGTGCATTATGAATGGCCAGTAGCTCCTACAATCATCGTGGCTTTGCTCGCAGGAGTGTTTATTGGTGCAGTACAAGGCTGGTTTGTAGCTTACGCACGCATTCCGTCGTTTATCGTGACCTTAGCGGGCATGCTGGTATTCAAAGGCTCTGCCTTAGCCTTGTTACAAGGCCAGTCAGTAGGTCCGTTTCCTCTAGCATTTCAAAGCATCAGCACGGGTTTTATACCCGACCCATTTGGAGGTAAGGATATACGTATATTCTCACTGATTATCGGTGTGCTACTAGCAGGGGTCTTAGTAGGAGTAGATTGGCGTCAGCGCCTTAAAGCCCAGGCGCATGGTTTAGTCAACGAACCCGCTCCACTTTTTGCTATTCGAAATCTGCTCTTTGCAGCTGTAATAATCTATTTGACCTGGCAGCTCGCCACATATAAGGGTCTGCCCACCGTGCTCATACTTATGGGAGTACTGATTTTGCTTTACCAGTTCATCGCCAGCCGTACAGTCATTGGTCGGCGCATATATGCCCTAGGTGGCAATGAAAAGGCCGCCCGCCTGTCGGGCATAGATACCTCACGGCTGATCTTCTTGACTTTTGCCAATATGGGCCTCCTAGCAGCTGTGGCAGGAATTATTTTCGCGGCGCGATTGAACACCGCCACCCCTAAAGCGGGGACTGGGTTTGAACTCGACGTAATTGCTGCGTGTTTTATCGGTGGAGCATCGGCTTCAGGCGGCGTGGGCAGGGTAATGGGGGCGGTCATCGGCGCGTTTATTATGGGCGTGATGAATAACGGAATGTCTATTCTCGGTATTGGCATTGATTATCAGCAAGTTATTAAGGGGTTGGTGTTGTTGGCTGCAGTTTTCTTCGATGTATATAATCGCAACCGGGCTTGATACTAGATTCAAACTCTATACTTGATTCCCAGGCCACTCCCTCCAGTTGGTTACCCCGATGGCGAAGCAGCAAAGTTAACTTGGGCAGAAGACACCTAAAACCCCTATCCCAGCATCCCCTAACCCTAATACCGGATTCAAAAAGATAATCACCCAAACCAAAAACCTTCAGAGGCTATCTTTTTGAATCCTAGAGCACNCCCCTCCCTGACGGTCGGTGAAGCAAGCGTATCCCTTCGGTCGGCCGCCCCGCCAAGGCGGGGCGGCGTCACTATTCGGTGACGAACTAACCGAATTGGGTATCAGAAGCTGGGAGCCGGGTTGCCGTTCAGGCCCACGCCCAGGCGATAGAAGTAGCCCAGTCCCTGATTGCCGCTGGCTTCCTCGAGCTTGACGTAGTACGTCCCGGCCTGGCCCGCCCCCACGGTGAAGCTGAGCGAGGCAGGCACGGCGACCTCGGTGTCGCTGGCGACCACGGTGCTCTGATCTGGGGCGATGAGGCTGAGTTTGACCTTCCCCTGCCCGCCGATGTACGTGCTGGCTGCACGGAGATTAAGCGTCTCCCCCTCAGCCAGGGAGATGGCGTACACGTCCACGTCCGGCCCGCCCTCCGGTAGGCCGAGCTGGGCGAAGTTGTTGGAGTCGAAGGCCGCGCTGAGGGTGAAGGAAGGAGGCAGCGCACCAAAGAAGGCGGCGAGGTCGGTGGCCGTGCCGGGGGTTTCGTTGCGGGCCGGACCCGAGCCCCCAGCGGTCTCGTACAGGTCGGCCTGCTGGTAGAGGATCACGAGGGGTGAGCTGCCCGCGGGCGCGGCGACCACGGTCTCCTGCGGGTCCTCACTGCCGCCCCACAAAAGCTGGCTGGGGCCTCCGGCCAGCACCCGGTAGTTGCCCGGCTCGCTCCCCAGGAAAAGGGCGTCAGGAGTGACGCCGGTCTGGGCGTGGTACTGCTTGCCGGTAGCCGCGTGCACGAGCGTAACGCTGCTAACGGGGACGAAGCCCAGCATGTCGGTGCTTATGTCAGCAGCCTTGTTCAGCACCCCCACCGTGATGTTGCTCCCGTCGGCGGGGAGTGCGGCTGGAGTGGTGATCCCCTTCGCCAACTGCACCGCCTTGTCCACGTTCACCCGGCCGGCCCCCATACCCGCGGTCACGGCGGGTGGCCCCGCCACCGGGTCGGCGGTCATCTGCAGGATCCGCATGACCTGATAGGGCGTCGGGCTAAGGCCGTTTTCGCGCAGGACCTGCAGCACCACCGCCGCCGCCCCTGTCACCACCGGACCAGCCGCGGAGGTCCCGCCGAAGAGCCAGGTCTTGCTACCCAGGTTCACGTAGGTCGTCAGCACGTCGTCGCCGGGGGCGGAGATGTCGACCCAGGGGCCGTAGGTGGAGAAGTCGGTCTTTTCATCGTGGGGGTTGGTGGCCGCTACCGCGATGACCCCAGGCAGCCCCGAGGGGAGGTGGTAGGCGTCACGGTAGTCGTTGCCTGCCGAGGCCACCACCACGACCCGGTTTAACAAGGCGTAGTCGAAGGCGTCCTTCAGGAGGTAGCTGTAACCGCCGCCGCCCCAAGAGTTGTTGAGGATATCGGCCCCGTCGCCGCTGTCGCCGGGGTTGGTGGGGGGTAGGCCGTCGGGGCCGTTGACCGCCCAGACGATGGCCTGCGCCACGTTGAGGTCACCGGCGTACCCCCCGCTCGAGCCCCCGAAGATGGTGATGGGCATGAGCCGGGCGGCGCTGGCCGGATCGCCGTTGCCTCCGGCTACCCCAGCCACGAACTGGCCGTTGTTGGACAGCGCCGCGGCCATCCCCGCCGAGCCCGAGCCGTGGGTGTCGCGACCCGGGTTGCCCTGGAAGGGATCGGTGGGCGCGTACGGGCTGAGGGTGAAGGCGTTGTAGCCGCCCACGCAGCGGCTGCGGCTGGGCTGATCGCAGAGGTCGGGGTGGGAGCGGTCGAAGTCGGAGTCGACGACGCCGATGGTGACATTGGTGCCCACCGCGCCCTGGCTCCAGGCGCCGGGGGCGCCGATCTTCCCAAGCCACCACTGCTGCGGCAGCAGGGGGTCGTTGAAGGCGGCCTGGGAGCTGAGGCCCTGGGTGGTGGGCCTGGGAGCGGGCAGGGGGATGGGCTGGCGGTCAAAGCGGTTGGCCTCGGCGTAGCGGACCTGGGCCACCAAGCGGCGAGCAGCCTGGGCCTGACTGAGGCCCTCGGGGAGTTCAAGGAGCGCGGCCTTGAGCTGGGGGATGGTGGCAACCACCCGTGCCCCAACCTGCCGGGCGATGGCCTCGAGGTTGGCCGAGTCCCTATAGCCCACCACCAGCTGCCGCTCCTGAGGGATGGTGAAGGCCGGGCTCGAGCCGTCCTGGGCAGAGGGGCGGGTCTGGAGGCCGCAGGCGCTCAAGAGGCTCAGCAGGACGATCAAAAGGATCTGGCGCATGTTCAGTAGCTCCCGTCTCCGGTCACGAATTCGTTCCACTCGCCGGTACAGACCGGACCACCGAAGTTGCACACACCCAGCGGGTGGAAGACGTTCCAGATGTCTTGGGCGATGGAGATGGCCTCGACGCGGGCCGGGTCGGCAGGGTCGAAGCTCACCGCCGCCGCCGAGAGGTCGAAGGAGTAGGCGTGGTGGGCCTCGAGACGGCTCAGGCTGGCCGTGCCGTCGGCGTTGTAGGCCACGCTGTAGGTGTTGCCGCTGACCGCGAGGTCGGCGTCGGAGAACAACTGCCCGGTGGAGAAGTAGGGGGACCAGATGAAGTACTCCCCCTGCTGCGGGTAGTCCAGAACGAAGGGCGCGAACAAGCGCTGGTCACCGACCACCCGGCTCACGCTCCAGGACAAGGTGGGGCGCACCGACACGCCGGTCTGGTTCTTCGCCGGGCTGAGCAAGCTCACCGTGAAGCGGTCGAGGGGGGTAGTGGCCAGTACCGGCCCGGTGGCGGTGGTGCTGCCCACGGCGTCGACGCGGTAGTAGACCCTCCGGCCCACCGCCAACTGCGGGCTGCTGTCGTTGTAGGTGCGGGCCGTACCACCCAAGGTGGCGATCCTGGCGAAGGTGGAGCCGTCGAAGGAGCGCCAGACCTCGAAGCGGTCGGGGTTGGTGCCGCTGTAATTCCAGGCGAGCTCGACCCACAGCGTGCTGTCGGCGGAAGGGGCTCCTTGGACCGAGATGCTGGAGGCGGCGGGCAGGCGCACGGTGGTGGGCTTAGGGGGGCTGTAGAAGCCGACCGCCTGGGCCAGGGTGACCGACAATACCCGGAAGTTGGTCACGGGGGTGACGCTCGGGCTGGCCGTGCTCTGGCTGAAGTCGAGGTAGTAAATGCGGTGCACCCGGTTGTCGTTGACGTCGTAGGCCACAACCTCGAAGGTCGTGGGGCCGTTCACTCCAGCGACCGCCGTGCCGGAGAGTTGCTGGTTGCCGGTATCGGGTCCGTTGACGTCGGCAGACCAGATAAAGCGTGGGTTGGAAAAGAAGGCGGATCCGGGAGTCTTGGCGAGGCCCGCGTAGATGTAGCGGATCATGTTCCCGCTGCCTTGGGCCGCGGCGGTGATGCGGAAAGGAACACAGGCTTGGGCCTGGGTTACGCTGGCAAAGTCCGCCCCGGCAGCGATCCCCCCGCACCCACCCGCGCCAGCGGTTACGGAAAGGCTCGGGGGGGTGGTGGCGAGGGCGGGGTTGGTCGCGCGCTTCTGCACCACGCTGATGGGGCCTAGGTCGGCCTCGAGGCGCAGCCCCTCGACGCGGCTCCCCGCGTAGCCCGGCTTGCTGAAGCTGAGGTTGTAGGTACCCGCAGGCAGGTGCAGGGTAAAGGCTCCATCGCTATCGGTGACGGCGGTGGCCGGGCTTCCGTCCACCGTGACGGTGCTCCCCGCTACCGCGGCCCCGGCGTTGTTGTCCACCACCAAGCCCGTGAGTACGAGCGGTTTGTAGACCACGCTCACCTTGGCGCTGCCCTTGAGGCTCAGCGCGTCGTAGGCGTTGACGGTGAGGGTGTTGTTGCCCTCACGCAGGCCGCTGACGTTGATTTCCAGGTTAACCTGCTTCCCGGCAGAAACGTCCACCCGCTGCTCGTCCCCGCCGTTGAGCTGGTAGGTGACCCGAGTGACTGTGCGCTCGTCCGTGGCGCTGCCCCGGAGCTCCACGCTGTCGGTGTTCACGGTAGCGCCATCGGCAGGCTGGTTAATCCGCACGACGGGAGGCTTAGTATCGGCCGGGGTACACCCGAACAACAAGAGCACCCCAACTAACCCGGTGTATAAAAGTTTCAACCTCACGTTCTTCTCTCCTTAGCTTGTGGATAGACAGAAGTAAGAAGCCCCATCCGAGTACCCGTAACCCCCGAGAGCCCGGATCGCTTTTACAAAAACGACAAATCTGTTAAGACGGAAGCGCCTCTAGCGGCTTTCCTCACCCCCTTTTAGTAAAGTCCAAAGAAATATACCCACTCCGAAATTACTCAGTCAAGGGCCTGCGGAACCGTCAATCAGGTTATGGGTGGCTGGCCCGTCCCCCCGGTCTTTGTGTTAGACTCTTGCCGTTGTCCACCAGGCCGCCCCGTGAGACGGCGACGGACAGCGAGTGATCCTGGGTGATCCTAACGCGTTTCTCCCCCTCTACAAAGCGGCAACGGAGAAGTCTACCGCCAGGCCCTCGCGCCTGGCGTCAATCGTTGTGCGGCCCTGCCCGGAGGAGCAGATGATCGAGCGCTACCAAACCCCTGAGATGAAGGCGCTGTGGACCGAGGCCCGCAAGTATGAAGCCTGGGCCAAGGTCGAGCAGTACGCCCTCGAGGCCTGGGAGGAGCTGGGGGTGGTGCCCAACGGGGTGGCTGCCCGGCTGGCCGAGGGGCTATCGCGAAGGCCCATCGACGAGACCTTCGCCCGGCGGGCGGAGGCCCTCGAGGCGGAAACCCGCCACGACATCGTGGCCTTCACCCGCGCGCTGGTGGAGTGGGTGGACGACGCGGAGGTAGCCCAGTGGCTGCACTTCGGCCTCACCAGCACCGACGTGGTGGACACTGCACAGAACACGCTGCTCGTGGAGGCCCTCACGCTCATCGAGGCTGAACTCCGGGGGGTGCAGGAGGCGCTCAGGCGGCTGGCCGTGCGCTACAAGCACACCCCGGCGGTGGGGCGCACCCACGGGGTCCACGCCGAGCCTACGAGCTTCGGGCTGCGTTTCCTGAGCTTCTACGCCGCGCTGCTGCGCGATGCCGAGCGCCTGCAGCGGGCCAGGAAGACCATCGGTATCGCCATGCTCTCGGGCTCGGTGGGCAACTACGCCCACCTCGAGCCCGCCGTCGAAGCCCACGTGGCCCGGAAGCTGGGGCTGGAGGTTGAGCCGGTCTCGACCCAGGTGATCCCCCGCGACCGCCACGCCGAGCTGATGAGCGCTCTGGCCATCCTGGGGGCCGACCTCGAGCGCATCACGGTCGAGCTACGCCACCTCCAGCGCACCGAGGTGCTCGAGGCGGCGGAGCCCTTCAGCTACCGCCAGACGGGCTCTTCCTCCATGCCCCACAAGAAAAACCCGGTAGCCCTGGAGAACATCTCCGGGCTGGCGCGGCTCTTGCGCTCCAACCTCCAGGCCGAGCTGGAAAACGTGGCCCTGTGGCACGAGCGCGACATCAGCCACTCCTCGGTCGAGCGGGTCATCCTGCCCGACTCCACCACCTTGGCCCACTACATGCTGCGCCGCCTGGGGCGGGTGCTGGAGGGGTTGGTGGTCTACGAGGCCAACATCGCGCGCAACCTGGCCCTCACCCGTGGGCTGGTCTACTCGCAGCGGGTGCTGGGCCTGCTGGTGGAGAGCGGCTTGGACCGCACCGCCGCCTACGAGGTGGTGCAGCGCAACGCCATGAAAAGCTGGGAGGAAGGTCGCGATTTCCGCGAGCTGCTCGAGGCCGACCCCCAGTGCAGTCTCAAGGGCGAGGCCCTGGCCTCCGCTTTTGACCCCCGCTACTTCCTGCGGCACGTCGATGCCATCTACGCCCGTTTCGGGCTTTAGGAAGAGGGGATAAGATGGTAGGACATTCCCCCCCCTTCTTCTAAGCGGTGAGGCCGATCATGGAGAAACTGTACGAGGGCAAAGCCAAGATCGTATACCCAGGCCCCGAGGCCGGGACTTACCGGGTGTACTACAAGGACGACGCCACCGCCTTCAACGCACAGAAGCGGGGCACCATCGCAGGCAAAGGGGTGGTGAACAACCGCATCTCGGCCCAGCTCTTCCGCTACCTCGAGGCCCACGGCGTCCCCACCCACTTCCTGCGCGAACTCTCCGAGCGCGAGATGCTGGTGCGGCAGGTCGAGATCGTGCCGTTGGAGGTCATCGTCAGGAACCGCACCGCTGGGACCTTCGCCAAGCGCTACGGCGTGGAGGAAGGCCGCCCCCTCGCCCGAGCGCTGGTGGAATTCTCCCTCAAGAACGACGCCCTGGGCGACCCCCTGATCTACGATGAGGCCGCGCTGGCACTGGGCCTGCTGAGCGAGGGGGAGCTAGCACGCATCCGGGAACTGGCCCTGCGCGTCAACGAGGCGCTCAAGGCCTTCTTCCTCGAGCGCAACCTCGAGCTCATCGACTTCAAGCTCGAGTTCGGGCGGCTCCCCGATGGAACCATCGTCCTGGCCGACGAGATCAGCCCCGATACCATGCGACTGTGGGAAGTGGGCACGGGCGAGAAGATGGACAAAGACCGCTTCCGCCGCGACTTAGGCGGGGTGGAGGAAGCCTACCAGGAAGTGCTGCGACGGGTGGTCGGGGGTGCTGGGTGAAGGTTGGACTTTTGGCGTTTGGCGCGCCGGAGGCGCACTCATGAAGTATCACGCGACGATCCTCATCGAACTCAAAGACGGCATCCTCGACCCCCAGGGCCGGGCGGTCGAGGGCGTGCTCAGGGGCCTGGGCTACCGCGTGGAGAACGTGCGGGTAGGGCGGGTGCTCGAGATGGAGCTCGAGGCCCCCTCCGAACCCGAAGCCCGCGAAAGCGCCCTCTCCATCGCCAAGGCGCTGGCCAACCCGGTGATGGAAGTGTACGCGCTGGAAGCCCTGAAGCCCTTGCAGGAGGTTTTGTAATGCCAAACGCAAGACGCAAGACGCAAAACGCCGGCAGTAAGGACGCGTATGGCGTATGGCGTTTAGCGTTTCGCGTGCCGGAGGCCCCGTGAAAGTCGCCGTCATCGTCTTCCCTGGCTCCAACTGCGACCAGGACACCCGCTGGGCACTCGAGCGGGTGGGGCTGAAGGCCGAGCTGGTCTGGCACACCGAAGGCAGCCTCGAGGGCTACGGTGCGGTGTTTTTGCCCGGAGGCTTCTCCTACGGTGACTACCTGCGGGCCGGGGCGCTAGCCAAGTTCTCCCCGGTCATGGGCGAGGTGCGCCGCCTGGCCCAGCAGGGCTACCCGGTGATGGGCATCTGCAACGGCTTCCAAGTCCTCACCGAGGCCGAGCTGCTGCCGGGAGCACTGCTGGCCAACACCAACCTGCACTACACCTGCAAGGAAATCTTCCTGCGGGTCGAACGCACCGACTTGCCCTTTACCTCCGATTACCGCCAGGCTCAGGTGCTGCGCCTGCCCATCGCCCACGGCGAGGGCCGTTACTACGCCGACGAGGAAACGCTGGCGCGGCTGGAGCAAAACCGCCAGGTCGTCTTCCGCTACGTCGAGCACCAGGGGCAAGGCGGCAACCCCAACGGAAGCTTGGGTGACATCGCAGGCATCGTCAACGAGCGGGGCAACGTGCTGGGCATGATGCCCCACCCCGAGCGTGCGGTGGAGAGCGTGCTGGGGTCGGTGGACGGGGAGGGCATCTTCACCAGCCTGAGCAAGGCGCTGGCGACCATGGCGTGAGTGTGGAGGAGATGCGATGAACACGCAAGGCATCGAAAACCTCAAGGCCATCACCTTCGATTTCTGGGGGACGCTGTTCACCGAGAGCGAGAGCTACGCTCACCAGGTACTCTCGCTGCGCTACGAGATTCTGCTCGATGCTCTTTCGGAAGCCGGAACCCCCGCCGACGAAAGCCAGGTTCGCGAGGCTTACCGCCAGGCCGCCATGGCCTACGAGCAAGCCTGGCAGGCCGAGCAGATGATGGCACCCTACGAGCGGGTCGCGCTGATCTTCAAGCTGCTGGGTGCCCCGCCCGACGAGGGTCTGATCGCCCTCACGGCCCGCCGGCTCGAGGAAGCCTCCCTTCATGGCAGCCTGACCCCCCTCCCCGGCGTCAAGGAGAGCCTGCCCAAGCTGGCCCGGAAATACCGCCTGGGCGTGGTCTCCGACACGGGCATCACCGGCGGGCGCCTGCTGCGCGAGCACCTCGAGCGCCAGGGCCTGCTCGAGTACTTCGGTGGCTTCTCCTTCTCCGACGAGACCGGCACGGTCAAGCCCCGCCGCGAAGCTTTCATGGTTGCCCTCGACGAGCTGGGTGTCGATCCGCAAAACGCTCTGCACATCGGCGACATCCCCCGCACTGATATCGGCGGGGCCTTTGGCGCGGGTTATAGCTGGGCGGTGCAGTACACCGGCCACCGCACCATCAACGGCGGCCCCGAGCCCACCGCGCGCATGAGCGACCACCGGGAATTGTTCAAGCTGCTGCCCAGCACCTGAGGTCATTACGTCGATGATCGATAAAGCATTCTGCCTCCTGCCACCCCGTCACCCCTCACCCTGAGCTTTAACTATGGAAGAAACCCTCACCCCCCTCTCCGAGCAGGCCAAGGCACTGCTCGAGGAAACCGGCATCCCCCAGAACGAATACCGGGAAATCGTGCGCCTGTTGGGGCGGGAGCCGGGTCGGCTCGAGCTCTACCTCTTCAAGGTGATGTGGAGCGAGCACTGCTCGTACAAGAACTCCCGTCCCCTGCTGCGCCTGCTGCCCAAGGAAGGCCCGGCGGTATTGCAGGGCCCCGGCGAGAACGCGGGGGTGGTGGAGATCGGCGAGGGGTACGCGGTGGCCTTCAAGATCGAAAGCCACAACCACCCCTCGGCGGTGGAGCCGGTGCAGGGAGCTGCGACGGGCGTGGGGGGCATCATCCGCGACATCGTGGCGATGGGGGCCCGGCCCATCGCGCTGCTGAACTCGCTGCGTTTTGGCAAGCTCGACACGGGGGGTAGCGGTACGCGGCTCGAGGGCGACCGCACCCGCTACCTGCTGCAGGGCGTGGTGGGGGGCATCGCCCACTACGGCAACGCCATTGGCATTCCCACGGTGGGGGGAGACATCTACTTCCACCCCGACTACCAGGACAACCCCCTGGTCAACGCGATGTGCGTGGGCCTGCTGCGGGTCGATGAGCTCAAGAAGAGCCGCGCCGGCCTGGGCCGCCCGGTCTATTACCTGGGATCGAAGACCGGGCGCGACGGCATCGGCGGGGCAGCCTTTGCCTCCGAAGAACTCTCCGAGGAGAGTGAGTCTAAGCGCCCCAGCGTGCAGGTGGGCGACCCCTTCATGGGCAAACTCACCATGGAGGCCACCCTCGAGGCCATCCACCTGGACCTGGTAGAGGGCGTGCAGGACATGGGGGCCGCCGGGCTCACCTCCTCGCTCTCGGAGATGGCCCACAAGTCGGGGCTGGGCCTGGAGCTCGACCTCGACAAAGTGCCGCGCCGCGAGGCGGGGATGAGCCCGCTGGAGCTCATGCTCTCCGAGTCGCAAGAGCGCATGGTGCTGGTGCCGCGCCCGGGCAAGGAGAAGGCGCTCGAGGAGCTCGCCGCGCGCTGGGGCCTGGACGCGGTCCCCGTGGCCGTGACCATCGAAGAGCCGGTGTTCCGCATCAAGTCGGAGGGCCAGGTGGTGGCCGAGGTCCCCACCCACGCCCTGGCCGACTCCGTCACCTACGTGCGCGAAGGCCAGGAGAGCCCGGAGATCCAGGCCCTGCGGGCCAAAGACCTCAGCGCCCTGCCGGTGCCGGGTGACCTGCACGGCGTACTGCTGAAGCTGCTGGCCTCGCCCAACCTGTGCAGCCGCGCCCCGGTCTTCGAGCGCTACGACCACCAGGTGGGCACCAACACCGCGCTGGTACCGGGCAAGGGCGACGCGGCCATCGTGCGCGTCAAGGGCATCCGACGGGCCATCGCGCTCAAGGTGGACGCCAACCCACGCTACTCGCGCCTGCACCCGCGCCTGGGGGCCATGCATGCCCTGGCCGAGGCCGCGCGCAACGTCAGCGTGGTGGGGGGCAGGCCGCTGGCCTACACCGACGGCCTCAACTGCGGCAACCCCGAGACCCCCCACGGCTACTACGAGCTCTCCGAGACCATCGCCGGGCTGGCCGAAGCCTCCAGGGCCCTGGGCATCCCGGTGGTCTCGGGCAACGTTTCCCTCTACAACGAAGGCCCCAGCTACCGCATCCCCCCCACCCCCATGGTGGGCGTGGTGGGCCTGCTGGAAAACGTGGAGCGCCGCGCCGAGATGGGTTTCAAGAAAGCCGGCGAGTTCGTGGTGCTCATCGGGGAGCCGCTGGGCGAGCTGGGGGCCAGCGAGTACCTGTGGGTGACGGAGGGCCTCGAGGCTGGCCACCCGCCCCGCCTCGACCTCCAGCGCGAGGCCAAAGCCCAATCCGCCATCCGCGACCTCATCGGCATGGGCTGGGTCCGGACCGCGCACGACGTGGCCGAGGGCGGGCTGGCCGTGGCCCTGGCCGAGATGACCTTCCCCTACGGGCTGGGGGCGACACTGGAGATCCGCGATGCAGGCCGCCCGGACGCCCTGCTCTTCGGCGAAGCGCCCAGCCGCATCCTCTTCAGCGTGGACCAGGACCACTTGCAATCGGCCATCGCCCACCTGCAAAGCCTGGGCCTCCCCCACCGCATCCTGGGCCAAGTAGGCGGGGATGACCTCACAATCCTGCTGCCCAAGACACAGCTAAAGTGGAGTGTGAGCGAGTTGAAGCAAAGCTGGGAAGCACCGCTGCGGGAGGTGCTGCCGTGAGGGAACGCCAAACGCTAGAAGAATCCCCTAGGGCGTCTAGCGTCTTACGTTTTGCGTATTGCGATCACGATAAGCCCCACGAAGAATGCGGCGTCATCGGCGTCTGGAGCCCGGAGCCCGTGGACGTGGCGGGGATGCTGCAACTCGGGCTCTTCGCCTTGCAGCACCGGGGGCAGGAGGCCGCCGGGATCTGCGTCTCCAACGGGCAGGATCTGGTGGTCGAGAAGGATTTGGGGCTGGTGACGCAGGTCTTCGACGAGGCCCGTATGGCCCGGCTGCGCATTCCGGGGGCCAACTTAGGCATCGGGCACACCCGCTACTCGACTACCGGCTCCAACCTGCGCTTCAACGCCCAGCCCTTGAACGTGCGAAGCTCCAAGGGCATCCTGGCCATCGCCCATAACGGCAACTTCGTCAACGCCAAGGCTATCCGGCAGGAATTGCTCGAGCACGGCGCGGTCTTCCAGACCACCAACGACACCGAGGTGATGATCAACCTCATCGCCCGCTACGCCAAGCTCGACCTCGTCGAGGCCACCGCCCGCTCGATGCGCGAGTTGCAGGGCGGCTTCGCGGTGGTGCTCATGGACCGCCACACCGTGCTGGCCCTGCGCGATGGCAACGGGGTGCGGCCTATGGTGATCGGGCGACTGCCGAACGGAGGCTGGGTCTTCGCCTCCGAGCCCCCGGCCCTGACCCTGGTGGGGGCCGAGTTCGTGCGCGACGTGCGCCCTGGGGAGCTGGTGTGGGTGGAGGCGGGCGAACTCAAGAGCCAGCAGGTGCTCGAGCCCCGCCCCACCCCCTGCGCCTTCGAGTGGATCTACTTCGCCCGCGCCGACTCGGTGCTCGATTCCATCGGCACCCACGAGAGCCGGGTGCGCATGGGCGAGGTGCTGGCCGCCGAAGCCCCGGCGGAGGCCGACCTGGTGGTTCCGGTTCCGGATTCGGGCATCGGGGCCGCCATCGGCTACGCCCGCGCCTCGGGCATCCCCTTCGACTACGGCCTCTACAAAAACCCCTACGCCGGGCGCACCTTCATCCAGCCCACCCAGGAGCTGCGCGACCTCAAGACCAAGCTCAAGCTCGCCCCCACCCCCGCCGTGCGCGGCAAGCGGGTGGTGATGGTGGACGACTCCATCGTGCGCGGCACCACCTCGGGCCGCATCGTGCAACTGTTGCGCGACGCCGGGGCTACCGAGGTCCACGTGCGCATCTCCTCCCCGCCCATCAAGTTCCCCTGCTACTACGGTATCGACACCGCCGCCCGCAAGGAGCTGGTGGCCTCCACCCACTCCCTCGAGCAAATCCGAGCGCTCATCGGCGCCGACAGCCTGGCCTTCCTGAGCGAGGAGGGCGTCAAGCGCGCGGTAGGCGGCCCGGTGTGCCTGGCCTGCTTCAACGGTCGCTACCCGGCGGGCGTGCCCAGCGAGGAAGTGCAGAAGGAAGCACTCGAGCAGGCCTGATCGCGAAACTTCGTAGGGACGCAGCGCACTGCGTCCCTACCCTTTTTGCTTCCGCGCCGCCTCGAGCTCATCGAGCAGCAGGTACAGTGGCATCTCGAAGTGCCGGGCCTCGAGCCCCATCCCGTAGCGCTCGTAGCAGGCCTCGGCGAGCTCGAGCCCGGTGCGAACGCCCTCGAAGTCCTGCAGGCGGGTGCCGTCGGAGACGAAAGCCCAGGGCAGGCGCAGCACCTCGGCCACGAACTCCTCCACCAAGGCTTGGCGCCACTCGACCTGCTCGGTAGGGGCAAACTCGATCTCGCGCTCGTCCATCTCCCCCAGTCTACGGGCCGTGGGCTCACCCCCCTCAGGAGCCACGGTGCATAATCGGGTGAGTTCTACCCTCGAGGAACCCCCATGACCGCGACCACCCATCCCCCCAAAGTCGAGTTCCTCAACGCCCTCTCGCACGGGCTCGGAGCGGTCGCGAGCCTGGCCGCCGGCGCGGTGCTGGTCGTCTCCAGCGCCCTCACTGGCGACGCCTGGCAGATCGTCGGCGCGGCCATCTTCTCGGCCACGCTGATCCTGATGTACCTGGCCTCGAGCCTCTACCACGCCATAGGGCACCCCAGAGCCAAGCGCGTGCTGGAAATCCTCGACCACAGCGCCATCTATCTGCTGATCGCCGGGACCTACACCCCCTTTTTGCTGGTGACCCTCAACGGCCCCTGGGGCTGGAGCCTCTTCGGCGTGGTGTGGGGCCTGGCAGTGCTGGGCGTGGTGTTCAAGTCCTTCGCCACCGGGCGCTTCGAACTGGTCTCGACGCTGCTCTACGTGGCGATGGGCTGGCTCATCGTGATCGCCTTCCCGGTGCTGCTCGCCAAAATTTCGGCTTGGGGCCTGCTTTGGCTGGTGTTAGGCGGGGTGTTCTACACGGCAGGAACCTATTTTTTCCTCAACAAACGCCTGAGGTACGCCCACCCCATCTGGCACGTCTTCGTGCTGCTGGGCAGCGCAGCGCACGTCGTGGCGGTGTGGTCGCAGGTGGTGGGGTAAGCTCGAGGCGGCATGCGCCTGGACATCTCCCTGCCCTCCATCCTCACCCTGATGGCGGTCTGGGCCGCGGTCGAGCAAGCCGCGCGCGAACTCGGCCTCACCATCACCCTGCGCACCACCTTGGCTCAGTACCCCGGCTCGACCCACTGGCACTTCAAGCAGGGCCGCACACGGGGCATTGTGGAAGCCACCTACTGGCCCCAGCAGCACCGGCTCTGGCTCTCCATCAAGCCCAGAGCCGTCTCGGAACACACCCTCGAGCTTGCCGAGCGACTGCGCGCCGAGATCGAACGCAACCTGCTTCCGAAGGTTTGATAGCGGGAAGCGGAAAAGAAGAACGGGCACGAGACCACCCCTACAGAAGTCGCCGATAGCCACTCGCGCTCAGCGTTTTGCATTTGGCGTTCGGTGCTCTAAATACGCTCCATCACCCGCATCAGCTTCAGGCTGGGCCACTCCACCTCGATCACTCCGCAAAAGCCCAGGGCTTTCCACAGCGGGAAAGGGCTCAACCCGTTGGCCCGGCTCACCAGTAGGGTGATCACCGTGCCGTGGGCCACCAGGGCCACGTCGTCGATGAGGTACTCGTCCATCACCTTGTTCACCGCTTGGCTGAAGCGGCTGTGGGCCTGGTCGGCAGTTTCCTCGCCGAAGGTCAGGCGGCTGGGCTCGGCGAAGAAGTCGCGCACCCTGGCCTCGAACTGGGCCACATCGGGGAAGTAGGGCTCGTTCTCGCGCTGGTGCTCGTGCAGGTTGGGGGCAAGGTTGAAGGGTAGCTTGAGGCGGCTGGCCAGCACCTTGCCAGTCTCACGGGCCTTGGGCTCGAGGCTGCTGACGACTTGGGTGGGCAGGTGGGTCCTGAACCACTGGGCTAGCCGCTCGCTCTGGCGAAGGCCCTCGTCGGAGAGGGTCCACTGCCGCGCGGGTAGCTCGGGCACGATGTGGGGGCGACCGTGCTTAATGAGGAAGAGGCGGCGGCGAGCACTCACGGTGAGCCCATCCTATCAGCCCTCCAGCCGCAAAATGCCCCGCTCGAGTGCGGCAGTCACGGCGGCGGTACGGTCATCGACGCCCAGTTTGCCGAAGGTGTGTAGCAGGTGGGTTTTGACCGTGGCCTCGCTGATGTGCAAGCGCTTGGCGATCTCCTTGTTGGAGAAACCCTTGGCCACCAGGCCCAGCACCTCGAGCTCACGGCTGGAAAGGTGTTCCTCTCTGGGCGAGCGCATGCGGCCTAAGAGCCTTGCCGCCACGGGCGGGGAAAGCACCGCCTCGCCCCTGGCCGTCAGGCGCACGGCACGGAAGAGTTCCTCGCGGGGCACGTCCTTGAGCAGGTAGCCCGTAGCCCCCGCCTCCACCGCCTGCACGATCTCGGCGTCGGTGTCGAAGGTGGTGAGCACGAGCACCTGGCTCTTGCTCTGAGAGCGCATGCGGCGGATGGTGGTCACCCCGTCCATGCCGGGCATGCGCAGGTCCATCAGCACCACCTCGGGGTCCAGGCGCTCGAGCATGTTGAGCGCCTCAGCCCCGTTGCCCGCCTCCCCCACCACCTCGAAGTCGGGCTGGCTCGAGAGCAGCCCGGCCAATCCCGCCCGAACCACCGGATGATCATCGACGATCAGGATCCGAATACGACTCACGTAGAACCTCCGACTCTGTGCTTGGGAATGGGAAATTCGGGCAGGCTGACCGCCAGAATAGTCCCCCGACCCGGCTCACTCTCCACCGTGAACTCCCCACCCAGCGCCTCCACCCGCTCTCGGATCGAGCGCAACCCGAACCCCCTGCTGTTCGCAGTCCGCTGCTCGAGCCCAATTCCGTCATCCTGGATGTCGAGCAGCACCAGGCCATCGAGGTAGGAGAGCGTGACGTTGACCAGGTTGGCCTGAGCGTGTTTGCGCACGTTGCTGAGGGCTTCCTGGGTGATGCGCAACAGGCTCAGCTCGATCTCGGGGTGCAGCGGGCGGGGCTCGCCGGCTAAGGTGAAGCGGGCTTCCTGGCTGCTCACCGACTGCCAGCGCCGCAGGAGCTGCTGCAAGGCCTCGGGCAGGGGGATGCCCTCGAGGATCTCGGGTCGCAAGGCCCACACCAGCCGCCTCGCCTCGGAAAGCCCCTCACGGGCGGTGTCGCGAGCCTGGCTGATGTGGTTGAGCACGGCAGGGGTCCCCAAAGCCCCCTCGGCGGCCTCGAGGTGTACGACCACGCTGGCGAAGTTCTGGGCCAGCGTGTCGTGGATCTCACGGGCCAGGCGCTGTCGCTCGGCCAGCACCCCGGCCTGACGGCTGGCCTCCTCCAGCTCGCGCTGGGTGGACTCGAGGGCCTGGCGGGCCTTGGCCTCGCGCACCAGCAGCTCGAGGGCAAACAGCGAGTAGCCCGCGTAGAGCACGGTGATGAAGACCCAGAAGCTGGTCTGGGCGGTGGGGTTGGCGGGAATGGGACGGGTGGAGAGGGTCTCTGAACGGGTGGGGATTTGGGTGAGCTTGACCTCGAGGGTCAGTTGCAGCGGCTGGCGCACGCTCCACCAGCCCGAGAGCCCGGCCAGCGCGATCACCAAGCTCAAAACCCAGGGCAGCGGCAGGAAGTAGCGCGCCACCACCGGTACGATGCCCAGGGCCAGAAAGGGCATGTAGTAGTTGGTCAACCAGACCACCACCCCCACGCCAAAAACCGCCAGCGCGATGGTCTCCCACCAGGCCCGCCGCCCAGGGCGCAGGGCCCACAGGATGACCAGATAGGTCAGCAGTGCCAGGCCCACCCGCCACAGCACTTCCTGGGAGTTCTGCAAGGGGATGCTGTCGGGCTTGAGCTGGGAACGGCCCGGCACCAGCAGGGTGAATAGCAGTACCGTCAGCAGGTTCAGCGCCGCGAAGACGGCGACCGCCCTGGCCACAGGCCGCTGGGCGAAGATAGCCCACATCCCATTTATCTTAATGGGGAACTCCGACCTCAACCGTAAACGCCTTCCCCAACAGCTTCGGGTGCTCAGGGCTACAAGCCAAACCAGGTAAAAGCGTAGAAATCCCGCAGCTCCTTGCTGTAGGGCTGCACCAGCTTGCGGTTGGCGGGGTTGGGGGCGGGGGCCTCGAGCGCGGTCTGAGGGTTGAAGTCGCCCGAGGCGATCTGAGACAGGAGCTTCTGGGGATCGAGCTTGGGCAGGCCCAACTCGAGCGCACCGTAGACCTGACTTCGCACCCAGCGGTATTCCTCGAGGGAAAAGCCCTGGGCGTTGAGACCCTGTACCTGGAGTTTCTTAGCCTCGACGATCAGCGCTCCGGCGTCGCGGAAGAGGTCCAAAGCGGCCCGGTAGTCGAGCTGCTGCTGGGCGCTGAAGCGGTCGGATAGCTGGCGCAGGCGCGCTTCGATGGCCGTGTACCTCGAGCCCAGCCCTTCCTTGACAGCGCGTTGCACCCGCAGCAAGCGCTGCACCTGGCTCGGGCTCAGTTGCCCGCTGGCCGGGGGTTGGTAAGGCTCCTGCCGCCGCACCCCGCTCTCGAGCTGCACCAGTTGGCGAAAATCCTGCACCAGGGCGCGGGCCGGCTGGATGACGAAGCTGTTGGCCAGCCAACCCAGCACCCCTAGCAAGATCGCCAATCCGGCGATGAAGAACAAGCATCCACGGCGCATTCTTCTATAGTGCCACAGGAGGCTGCGGTTCTTTATGCTTCGCGCGTGCCAAAGCCCGGCTTGAGGAAGTCGGGGTAGTCGGGGTTGGGCTTGCGGTCGGGGAGGCGGTCTTGGCACTGCGAGGGGTGGGGTTCGCCCCGGCGGCAGTAGGGGCAGTCGTGGCGCACCTTGTAGCGCACCGGCTTGGCCGGGATGCCCAGCGCAATGGCGTGGGGCGGGATGTCCTTCGTCACCACGGCGCCGGTACCGATGAGCGCGTCGTCACCGATGCAGACCCCGGCCAGCACGGTGGCGTGGTAGGTGATGCGCACCCCCGAGCCGATGAGGGTCTGCTTGAGCGTCACGTCGGGCGAGGCCAGCACGTGGTGGGTGTGGCTGTAGAGGTTGACGTAGTCGGAGATGGAAGAGCGGTCGCCGATCACCAGCCCACCGATGTCGTCGAGGAAGGCAAAGCGGTGGACCACCACGTCGTCGCCGAGCTCGAGGTTGTAGCCCACGCTGAACTCCACGTTCTGGAAGAACTTGGGGTTGCGCCCGACGCGCTTGAAGATGAAGGGGGCCAGCATCCGGCGGATGGCCACACCCGAGTGCACCGACTGCCCCAGGGGGGTGAGGTCGAGGGTCTTCCACAGCCACAGCAAGGGCTTGACCCGCTCGAACTTCTCGGGATCGGTGGCGATGTAGTGCTCGGCCTCGAAGGTGATGTTGCGCGCGTCGAGGGCGAAGGCCGCCATGGGTGCGATCTCGGCCAGCTCGTCGTAAGGCCGCGCGTGCAGGATGCGGGCCAGCTCGTCGCGCACCAGGGCGTAACGGTCGGTGGAAGGGTCCGACAGCCTCTCGGCTAGCCCGCCCAGCCAGTGCTGGAGGAGCCGGTCGGAGCTTTCAGGGATGGGCTTAGGTAGAAGCCAAGGCATAAATGTACCTAAGCTAGGAGCTCGAGATCGAAAACGGTGTGAGTAAGCTTACGCCGGAAGGGCCCGCCTGGGTTCAGCCATCGGCTATCGGCCATCCCCCCACCTGGGGTAACTTAATGCCGTGAGCGAAGGTACGACGTATTCCGGCTTCGTGGCTATCGTGGGCAAACCCAACGTGGGCAAGTCCACCCTGCTCAACGCTTTGCTGGGCGTGAAAGTAGCCCCCATCACCCCCAAGCCCCAGACCACCCGCAAGCGGGTGCGGGGCATCTACACCGAGGGCGATCGCCAGATCGTCTTCGTGGACACCCCCGGCTGGCACGAGGCCGCCGACGCGCTCTCCGACTACATGATCCGCCAGATCGTCGAGGCGCTGGCCGAGGTCAACCTGGTGCTGTGGGTGGTGGACCTGCGCCACCCGCCCACCCACGAGGACGAGCTGGTAGCCCGCGCGCTCAAGGGCCTTCCCCAGGGAATCCCAGTGCTGCTGGTAGGCAACAAACTCGACGCCGCCAAGCGCCCCGAAGCGGCCATGGAAGCCTACGCCGAGCTGCTACCCGGCGTGGAAAGGCGCATGCTCAGCGCCACCCACGAGGGAGCCGTGGCCGAGCTGAGGGCCGAGATCCTGGCCATGCTGCCCGAGGGGCCCTTCTTCTACCCACCCGACTTCTCCCGCTCCGACCAGAGCCCGCAGGAGTGGTCCGCCGAGATCGTGCGCGAGGAAGCCATGAAGCGTCTGCGCGAGGAGATCCCCTACTCCATCGCCACCAAGACCGAGGAGTTCGCCGAGCGTTCCAACGGCATGGTCTACATCCGCACCATCCTCTACGTCGAGCGCGAGGCGCACAAGCCCATCCTCATCGGGAAAGAGGGCCGTATGCTGCGCGAGATCGGCACGGCGGCCCGCAAGCAGCTCTCGGTGTTTCTGGCCCGCCCGGTGTACCTCGAGCTCGAGGTCAAGGTCTACCCCAACTGGCGCAAGGACCCCGAGGCCCTGCGGGAGCTGGGCTACGAGTAACGCCGCCGTAACCCCTTCCAGGCCATAATGACCCTCATCTCAGGCATAACTGGGGGCAAAATGGATCGCGGAGGGCTATCGTGAAGGTCGTTTTGTTTTGTGGGGGCCTCGGTCTGAGGATGCGCGACTATTCGGAGAGCATTCCCAAGCCCATGGTGCCCATCGGCTACCGCCCCATCCTCTGGCACGTCATGAAGTTCTACGCCCACTTCGGCCACAAGGACTTCATCCTCTGCTTAGGGCACCGCGCCGACCTCATCAAGGAGTACTTCCTCAACTACCAGGAGACCCTCACCAACGACTTCGTGATGACCGGGGGCAAGCAAGTAGAGCTCATCACCAGCGACATCCACGACTGGAAGATCACCTTCGCCGACACCGGCTTGCAATCCAACATCGCCCAGCGTCTGCTGGCGGTGCGGCCTTACCTCGAGGGTGAAGAGGTCTTCTTGGCCAATTACTCCGACGGTCTGTTGGACATCGACCTGCGGGCCTACGTGGAGCGAGCCCTCGCGAACGGCAAAATCGCCAATTTCGTCAGCGTGCGCCCCAACGTGACCTTTCACTACGTCAGCGCCGACGAAGACGGTACGGTGCGCGACATCCGCTCCTCGGCGGAGTCCGACAACTGGCAGAACGCCGGGTACTTCGTCTTCCGCAAAGAGATCTTCGATTACATCGGCCCCGGGGAGGAGCTCGTCAACGAGCCCTTCCGCCGCCTGATCCAGCTCGGCCAGCTTGTCACCTACAAGCACCACGGCTTCTGGGCCTGTATGGATACCTACAAGGAGATGCAGGCGCTCAACGACATGTACTCACGCGGCGACGCTCCCTGGGAGCTCTGGAAGCAGCGCTCCCGGCCCGCCGGGGTCCCCGTGATCCGCCCCTGAAGCCATGTTCACCTTTTCCCCCGCCCCTGACCAACCCTTTCGCGTGCTGTTCGTGGGCGCTCACAGCGACGACATCGAGATCGGTTGTGGCGGCACGGTGTTGCGGCTGGTGCGCGAGTACCCCCGTCTCGAGGTGAAGTGGGTGGTCTTCAGCGGCGACGCGACCCGCAGCGCGGAGGCCCGCCGGGGTGCGGCGCTTTTCCTGCAGGGCGTGGCCAGGGCCGAGGTCGTCACCCACAACTTCCGCGACGGCTTCTTCCCGGTGCAGCTCGAGGCCATCAAAGAGCAGTTCGAGGCCCTCAAGGCCTTCGATCCGCACCTCGTCTTCACCCACGCCCGCGCCGACCGCCACCAGGACCACCGCGTGCTCAGCGACCTCGCCTGGAACACCTGGCGCTCGCAGACCGTCCTCGAGTACGAGATCCCCAAGTACGACGGCGACTTGGGCCAACCCAACCTCTACGTGCGGCTCGAGCCCGAGCTGCTCGAGCGCAAGATCGACTACCTCATGCAAGCCTTCGGCACCCAGCGCTCGAAGCACTGGTTCGACCCCGAAACCTTCCGCGCCCTCCCGCGCCTGCGGGGAATGGAGTCGGCCACGCGCTACGCCGAGGCGTTCTACGCGCGCAAGGTGGTGATATAGGGCTCAGCGCCAACGCAAAGAAAAGCAAGGCGACATCTTGGCCACCGACACCTCCGCGGTTATATTGAGCCTCGGTTTGTAACCGGTCTATGGATCCGCTCGCGCTCGCACTGACTCCCCAAGTCGGCCCAAGACGCCTGAAGCAGGCGTTGCAGAAGCCAAACCTCACCCCCGAAGCCATCGAGGAGATGTTTGGACCAGAGATCGGCGCGGAGTACCGCAAGGTGCTGCGCCAGGGGCGGGCCGAGCGGGAGCGGGAACAGGCGCAGCGGCTGGGCATCCGGCTGATCGGCCTGTGGGAGGCGGGGTATCCCGAAGCCCTACGGCAGCTCGAGAGCCCGCCCAGCGTGCTGTACCTGCGCGGGGAAATTCCCCCCTTCGAGCGCAGCATCGGGGTGGTGGGCACCCGGCGGGCGAGCGTATGGGCCAGCGACTGGACCCGCAAGGTAGCCTTCGAGCTGGCTCAGGCCGGGGTCAGCGTGATCTCGGGGTTGGCGCGGGGCATCGACACCGCAGCTCACCAGGGCAACCTCGAGGGCGGAGCCAACACCTTGGGGGTGCTGGGCAGCGCCCTCGACCAGATCTACCCCCCCGAGAACCGCCGGCTCGCCCAGGAGATGAGCCTGCTGTCGGAGTTTCCCCTGGGCACACCACCCCAGGCCCCGCTCTTCCCCCGGCGCAATCGCCTCATCGCCGCGCTGGCCCGCAGCGTGCTGGTGGTGGAGGCGGGCGTGAAGAGCGGCAGCCTAATCACCGCGAAGATCGCCCTCGAGCTCGGGCGTGACGTGCTGGCGGTGCCGGGTCGCCCCGGCGACCCCTTCTCGCAGGGCTGCAACCGGCTGATCCAGGATGGGGCTGGCCTGGTGCTCGGCGCCGAGGACGTGCTGGGCAACCTGGGGCTCAGGGCGCGCCCCAAAGCGGCGGTCGAACTCGAAGGGCTCGAGGCCGCGCTGCACCGGGCGCTGCTCGAGCAGGGCCAGGCCCTGCCCGACGACCTGGCGCAGGCGCTGGGGATCTCCTCCGCCGAAGTGCTCTCCCACCTGACGTTGCTCGAGCTCAAGGGCCTGGTGCTGGCGCTGCCCGGAGGCCGCTACGGGCCGGGGAGCTAAGGCCGCGCCCAGAGGCGCTTTTTCCCCTGTGGTAAAAAGCCGCAGCGCCCTGACCCGTGGGTGAATACAATGCACTGGCAATGCCGCCCCACCCTGCACGACGCGACCAAACTTCCATCGCCGCCGCCGAAGCACTCGGCCTACTGGGCAGCCTCGAAGCCCACAGCCGGATTCCCCAGGCCCTCGCCCGCCTGGGGCAGGCGCTGGGAGCCGGGTGGGTAGCGCTGTTCGAACCCGCAGCGCAGGGTGAGGGCTTCGAAGGGAGCCACCTCTGGTCGGGGCCCGGCCTCGAGCCCCCACCCCCCCGCCTGGACCCAGACCACCCCTGGCTGAAGCCTCTGGCCCAGGGGCAAATCCTGTTGCCGCAAGCGCCTTCTTGGGTACTGGGCATCCCGGTGGTGCTCGAGGGAGGGCTGTGGGGCTTCTTGGCCCTGGCGTTCGGGCAACAAGAAGCCGACTGGAGCGAGGCGGAGACCATGCCCTTACGGCTGGTGGCTAGCCTCCTGGCCGAGGCCGTCCAGCGCCAACGCCTCGAGGCGCGCTACGGCGAATTGCTGGCGACGAGCCAGCGGCGGGTCGCCGAGTTGACCCTGCTCTCCTCGGTGCTCAAGGCCCTGGCCACCGACCTCGAGCCCCGCTCGGTCTTCCGCCAGGTGGTCGAAGCGGTGTCGGAGTCGCTGGGCGGGGCCCTGACTTCCCTGTACCTGCTCGAAGGACAGAACCTGGTGTTGCAGCACCAGGTGGGTTACCACCGGTGGTTCGAGCGCATACCCCTGGAGATGGGGGTCATCGGACGCGCCGCCCGCAGCGGGGAAGCCCAACTCGTCCGCGATCCCTCCGCCGACCCCGACTTCCTAGACCCGATTGGCGGCGTGGTGTCGACCATGGCCATCCCCGTGCGCATCGCGGGCGAGGTCGGAGGCGTGCTGGCGGTGGAAAGCCTCAGCGAAGTCTTCGAACAGGCCGACCTCGAGCGCCTGCAAAACGCCACCGCCCCGCTGGGCTTGGTGCTCGAGCGCGCCCGCCTCTTCCAGTCGCTGCGCGAGAGCGAAACGCGCTACCGCAGCCTCTTCGAGGGCATGCCCATCGGGCTTTACCGCATCAGCCTGGACGGTTACTTCCTCGATGGCAACCCTGCCCTGATGCAGATGCTGGGCCTCAGGAGCTTGGAGGAGCTGCGCCAGCACAACGCCGGAAGCTTTTACTCCGCCCCGCAGACCCGCCTGGCCCAGCTCGAGCAAGCGGAGTGGTGGGAAGGCGTTCAGATCACCGAAGCCGAGCTGGTGCGGCGAGACGGGCAGCGCCTGTGGGTGCAGGAAGTGGCCCAGCTCATCCGCGACAAAGAGGGCAAGCCCCTCTACTTCGAGGGCAGCCTACAGGACATCAGCGAACGCAAGGCCTACCAGGCCCAGGTCGAGCGGCTGGCCTACTACGACCCCCTCACCGCGTTGCCCAACCGTTTCCTCCTGCAGGAGCGGGCCGAGCAAGCCTTAGCCCGGGCCCGGCGCAACCAGCAGGCCCTCATCCTGGCCTACCTCGACCTCGACCGCTTCAAGGAGATCAACGATACGCTGGGGCACAAGGTGGGCGACGAATTGTTACGGCTGGTGGCCGATCGCATCCGGGGCCTCAGCCGCGAAGCCGATACCCAGGCCCGTCTGGGCGGCGATGAGTTCGCGCTGCTGCTGTGCGATACCGATGAACACGGAGCCACGCAGGTGGTGAGCCGGCTGCTCGAGGCCCTCAAGCAGCCTTTTGTGGTGGGGAGCGAAACCGTGCACGTGAGGGCCAGCATTGGGCTGGCGGCCTACCCACGCGATGGGGAAACCCTCGACGCCCTCACCCGCGCCGCCGACGTCGCCATGTACCAGGCCAAAGCCGAGGGAGGCGGGTTCCGCTTCTACAACCCGGCCCAAAACCGCTACACCCGTCAGCGCCTGTCCACCCTGCAGGGCCTACGCCGGGCATTGGGCCAGGGCGAGCTGGTGCTGCACTACCAACCGGTGCTCGAGCTCAAGACCCAGACCCTGCGGCGGATGGAGGCGCTGGTGCGCTGGCAGGACCCCGAGCGGGGAATGGTCCCACCCCACGAGTTCGTGCCCCTGGCCGAGGAGAGTGGGATCATCCAAGAGCTCGACCTCTTCGTGCTCGAGCAGGCCCTGCGCGAAGCCCACACCCACGGCCTGGAGTTCTCGCTCAACCTCTCGGCGCGCAACTTCCACGACCCCCACTTCGTCGAGCTGGCCGCTCGCCTCTTGCAGCAGTACCCGCTGGGTCGTGGGCGGCTGTGGTTGGAGATCACCGAGACCGCGCTGATGCTCGAGCGAGAAAAGGCCATCTACAACCTGCAAGCCCTGCGCAACCTGGGTGCTCGCATCGCCCTCGACGACTTCGGCATGGGCTACTCCTCACTGGCCTACCTCAAGCACCTGCCCGTGGACCTGCTCAAGCTGGACAAGCAGTTCGTCGCCGGGATCGGCAACCCCCGCGACGAGGCCATCCTGCACAGCATGATCTCGCTGGGACACAGCCTGGGACTCGAGGTGCTGGCCGAGGGGGTGGAGACCCCATCCCAGCTCACCTGGCTGCGGACCGCCGGGTGCGACCTGGCCCAGGGCTACTACATCGGCACGCCCAGCCCCTCCAGCGGCGGGGGATTCACCTTCGTGGCCCCCCTGGCACCTGAGCCGTGACGCCCGCGCGCCTGCCCTCGGCGGTAAAACCGCCTGGGCAAATGTGTAAGAATGGGGGCGTGATCGAGAAAGTCTATCTTGCCAAGCCCCGTGGCTTCTGCGCCGGAGTGGTCATGGCCATCGAGGCCGTGGAGAAAGCCGCCCGCGAGTTGCGGGGGCAGGGTGAGCTGGTGGTCTACCACGCCATCGTCCACAACGACGTGGTGGTGCGGCGGCTCGAGCAAGAGCACAACGTACACTTCGTGGAAGACCTCTCCGAGGTCGAGGCCCTGCGTGAAGCGCGGGCCAGGGCCGGGGCCAAGCTCGCCGACACGGTGGTCTTCAGCGCCCACGGCATTCCCCCCTGGCTGCGCAGCGACGCGGCGAAGCGGGGTCTGCACCAGATCGACGCAACCTGCCCACTGGTGACCAAGGTGCACTCCGAGGCGAGGAAGTACGCCAGGGAAGGCTACTGGATCTTGCTCATCGGCGACTCGAGCGAGCACCAGGAGATCAAGGGCACGCGGGGCGAGGCGCCGGACAACACCATCTTGGTGGCCGTTCACACCCACGTAGGCCGCGACCCCAAACTGGCCGACCCCCACACCGTCGAAGTTCCCGACCCCGAGCGGGTGGTGGTGCTCACCCAGACCACCCTCTCCGTAGACGACACTCTGGCCACCATCGAAATCCTCAAGTCGCGCTTCCCCAAGCTGGTCGTGCCCCCGCGCGACGACCTGTGCTACGCCACCAAAAACCGCCAGGACGCCGTCAAGCAGATCGCACCCCACGTGGACTTGTTCTTGGTGCTCACCAGCCTCCAGAGCTCCAACGGGATGCGCCTGCTGGAGCTGGCCCGAAGCCTCACCCCTCGAGCCGAGCGCATCAACACCGCCCAGGAGATCAAGCCGGAGTGGCTCGAGGGCGTGCGCAGCGTAGGCATCACCTCGGCAGCCTCCACCCCCGAGGACCTGGTGCAGGAGGTGGTGGCTTATTTCAAGGCCCACAACCCCGCCCTCGAGGTCATCGAGGAGGGCGAGTGGGAAAACATCGAGTTCCGCGAACCCCGCCGCCTCTCGCCCAGCGAGGTGCTGGGTACGGGCTCTTAGTAACGCGCTTGTAACGTTTGATGTGCACAATCAGAGCCATGCCCCCTGGGCTAGGCTTGCCCCAAGAAGACCGCGGGCTCGAGGGCCTGAAGAACCGGGTCTACCGGCTGGGCCTGCCGGTGGTGTTGCTGGCGGCTTTGGCGGGCACTTTCGTCAATACCCCCACCCCCGAGCTCGGAGCGCTGGACCGACTCAACCTGCCCCTCACCACGGCCTGGCTGTTCGCCTGCTATGGGGTGCTGCTGTGGCAGCGACGGGTGACCCTGGCCTTCGAATACGCGCTGCTGGGTGGGGCGACCCTTTTTTCCCTGTTCAACACCCACCTCAACTTCAGTGCCCTGGCGCTGTGGGGTCACGGCATATGGTTACCCGCCCTATGGATGAGCGCGCTGTACTTGTGGACCTACCTGGTTGGGAGCTACCGCCACGCCCTCAAACTCTCCCTCGTCATCCTGAGCCTGCACGCCTTCAGCGGCCTGTTCACCCTGCTGCCGCTGTGGCTGGGAGGTTGGCGGCCCACCCTGCCCCAACTCGATACCCTGGCGCAGTTCTACCTCTCCCAACTGGCCTACCTGCTGCTCTTTCGCCTGGTAATCGGCTTTGGTGAGCAGCTGACCCGCCTGCGCCTGCAGGCGGAGACCTATTACCGCCTGGCCCACACCGACGCCCTCACCGGGGTAGCCAATCGCCGCTACCTGCTCAGCGAGATCGCTCACGAACTCGAGCGCAGCCAGCGCTATGGCCGCCCCACGGCCCTCATCCTCATCGACCTCGACCGCTTCAAGCAGGTCAACGACCGCCACGGGCACGAGGTGGGCGACCGGGCTCTGCAGCAGGTGGCCCAGCGCATCCAGCGCGGTATTCGCCACTCCGACCGTATGGGCCGCTGGGGCGGAGAGGAATTCCTGGTGCTCTTGCCGGAAGCGGGACTCGAGGAAGCCACCCAGCTGGCCGAGCGGCTGCGCGAGGAGCTGGAGCAGCCCTTGATGGAGGGGCTCGAGCCCTTGAGCGCCAGCCTGGGGGTAGCCGTGGCCCAGCCCGGCGACACCCCCGACCGCCTGATAAACCGCGCCGATCAGGCCATGTACGCAGCCAAGCGGGCTGGGGGCAATCTGGTCGAGGCGGTGGGGTAGCGGCTATCCTGGTAAGGTTGGAGTGCCGCCATGCGCCTCGAGCCGAACCCCCACCTGCTTTCGGTCGCCCCCATGATGGACTGGACCGACCGGCATTTCCGCTACCTGGTGCGCCAGATCAGCCGTGGCACACTGCTCTACACCGAGATGGTCACCGACAGGGCCATCCTGCACGGCAACCGGTCCCGCCTGCTGGACTTCGACCCCAGCGAGCACCCCGTGGCGCTGCAGCTGGGCGGCTGCGACCCCCTCACCCTGGCACAGGCTGCGCGCATCGGGGAGGAGTGGGGTTACGACGGGATCAACCTCAACCTGGGCTGCCCCTCCGAGCGGGTGCAGGGCGGGGGCTTCGGGGCTTGCTTGATGAAGGAGCCCGAGTTGGTGGCCGAGTGTCTGGCGGCCATGCGCGAGGCCGTGAGGGTGAGGGTGACCGCCAAGCACCGCCTGGGCGTGGACGACCTCGAGGACTACGGCTACCTCACGCGCTGGGTCGAGAAGCTCTCGGCGGTGGGAATCGAGGTCTTTATCGTTCACGCCCGCAAAGCCTGGCTCAAGGGCCTCTCCCCCAAGGAAAACCGCGAGATCCCCGAACTGCGCTACGGGTGGGTCTACCGGCTCAAGCAGGACTTCCCCCACCTGCGCTTCGTGCTCAACGGCGGGGTGCGCACCCTCGAGGAAGTGGAACGCCATCTGGCCCACGTAGACGGGGTAATGCTGGGCCGGGCCGTCTACGAGGACCCCTTCGTGCTCGAGCAGGCCGACCGCAGGCTGTTCGGCCTGGAGCACCGGCCCTCGAGGCTGGCGGTGGCCCAGGCCATGATCCGCTACGCCGAAGCCCAGATGGCCCAGGGCACGCCGCTGTGGCCGGTAGCCCGCCACATGCTCAACCTCTTCAAAAACCAGCGCAGAGGCAAGCTGTGGCGGCGCATCCTCTCCCAGCAAGCCACCCGTCAGGGGGCTACGCCCGAGGTGCTGTGGAAGGCACTCGAGCAGGTGAGAGCAGCGCCCGAGCTCGAGGGCGTCGCCGGCTGACAGATCGGCACCCCGCCAAAGCCCAACCGCCAGGGGGCCTTAAGTCTGGCTAAACCCCCATTAACTCGGTGTTTACCTCTGAGCAAGAGATTGAACTGAAAGCAAAAATTCAGACAAGAAATGCACAAGTCTAGGCGGAGAACGAAGGGTAGCTTCCCTTCATATTCGACCTTCTGATTCAGCCTGGCCCGCGCTACAAAACCACCCCTGCGAGACTGTAGCCTGGCTTTCGGATGGCCAGGGCCGCCTGTTCCATGGCCTCGCCTGGGATTCGGTAGGGGAGTTCCCCGTACCGCAGCAGCTCACACAACAGTAGGTTATGGCCCCTAGAGGCGGTCAGCTATGCTGTACGACTCCAGACATCGTACAGAAGTACCGGGCTGACCGGGTTCTTTTCAAAAGCTCACGGCACGGTTCTTCTTTGGCTCGCGCTTTTTAGAGGCTCGTCAATCTCTTGCTATCGGCTCTCATGTACATACGCAACAAGGCCCCCAGGGCAGAGGTGCTAGCGTAGAAGCATGGCCGGATTGCTGATCGTGTTGGGGCTGGCGGTGCTGCTGGTTTTGGTCTATGTCGCGCTCTACAACGGGCTGATCGCCCGCAAGAACCAGGTCGAGAATGCCCTTGGCTCGGTCGAGGCCATGCTCAAGAAACGCTACGACCTCATCCCCAACCTGGTCGCCGCCGTCAAGCAGTACATGGCCCACGAGGCCAGCCTGCTCGAGCGCGTCGTGGCGTTGCGTTCGCAGGCCATGGGCGCCCCCAGCCCGGAGGCGAAGTTCAAGGCCGAGGGCGAGCTCAGCGCCGCCCTGCGCGGCCTGATGGTGCAGCTCGAAAACTACCCCGACCTCAAAGCCAGCCAGAACGTGCTGCAACTGCAAGCCGCCCTCAACGAGGCCGAGGAGCAGATCTCGGCGGCGCGGCGCTTCTACAACTCCGCCGTCACCGACTACAACAACGCCATCGAGATGTTCCCCTCCAGCCTCATCGCCCAGAGCATGCGGCTAGAGCGCAAGCCGGTGTTCACCATCCCCGAAGGGGAACGCCTCGCCCCCAACGTAGGCCAACTCTTTGGCAATTGATTGCCTCCGGCTGCACTCCTGCGAGCGTACCTGCCATGGTCCGTCCAGTTGTCAACATCGCCCTTCTGACCCAGACCAGCCCGTGCCGGAGGAGGGGGTGAACCCGAGCTTCAGCGAGCTCTACCGCCAGCTCGAGCCGGTGATCGGCGACCTCGAGCGCGAGCGGCGGGAGGTGGCCGTGCGGCTGGTCTGGTTTGGGATCGCCACCGCGCTGGTCGGGCTACTCCTGGTAGTCCTGCTCCCCGCTGCGCACGACCCCGGCCTGCTGGGCTTCGTGGCCTTCGCCGGCATCGCGGTGCTGAGCGCGGCCCACGGCGCCCTCACCCGGCGCTACCGTGCGCGCTTCAAGAACGAGCTGGTGCGACGGCTGGTACAGCACCTCAGCTCCAGCCTCGACTACCATCCCGAGCGGGGCGTCGGCTACGGCAGCTACCGCTCGAGCCAGCTCTTCCCCCGCGAGCCCGACCGCTACAAGGAAGAGGACCTCATCGCCGGCCGCATCGGCCAAACCCGCCTCAAGGTCAGCGAGGTCCACAGCGAGTACAAGACCGAGTCCACCGACTCCAAAGGCCGCCGCACCACCCACTGGCACACCATCTTCCGCGGGCTGTTCTTCGTCTTCGACTTCCCCAAGCCCTTTCGCGGCACCACGCTGGTGCTGCCCGACTTCGGCGACGGGGCCTTCCTCGACCTCTTTGAGCGCTTCAGCAGCCGCGGCCAACTGGTCAAGCTCGAAGACCTCGAGTTCGAACGCTACTTCGTGACCTACGCCTCCGACCAGGTCGAAGCCCGCTACCTGCTCTCCACCAGCCTCATGCAGCGCCTGGTCAACTTCCGCAAGGCCTTCAAGCGCCCGCTCTACCTGGCCTTCAGCGGCGGCAACTTCTACCTCGCCCTCCCCACCCCCAAGAACTTCTTCGAGCCGCGCATCTTCCAGCCCCTGCGCCTGGAAGACCTCGTGGACTACCTCACCGACCTGCGCTTCGTGCTCTCCATCGTGGATGAGCTCAACCTCAACACCCGCATCTGGAATGCCTAGGGCTCGAGATGGACTTCACTCGCCTTTACTATCAGGTCTTGCTCCCAGCCCAGAACCTGCTGGAGCGTGAGCGTCGCCATAGTCTGCTGTTGGTGGGACTGCTGACCCTGTTCACTGCGTCACTGCTGGCGCTGGGCCTTGCGGTGATGCTGGCGGGAGTATTCCCGATCGGGCTGCTGCTCTTGGGCCTGGCAGCGGGGACATGGCTCAGCGTCTATCCCGCGCTGCAGTACAACTACCGCCGCCACTTCAAGCAGAAGCTCATCCAGCCCATCCTGGCCGAGGTTGCGCCGACTCTGATCTACCAGAGCCTGGGCACGCTCAACGAGCTCGAGCTGTGGGCCAGCGGACTGCTCGAGCGCACCAGCGAGGTCGAGGGCAGCGACCTGGTGCGGGGCCGCATCGAGGGGGTGGAGTGCAAGTTCGCCTATGTGGAGGCTTTCGCCGTCGAAGAAAAGCGCGACAAAAATTCCTCTCTAAAGCGGCGCTCTCGCCTCTTCCGGGGCCTGCTGTTCGTGGCCGATTTTCCCAAGCCCTTCAGCGGCCAGGTCCTGATCATCCCCGATCACCTCGAGCCCACCCTGGGCCCGCTGGCCCACAGCCTGCAAAGCCTCGACCGCTCGAAGGGCGAACTGGTCAAGCTCGAAGACCCCGACTTCGAAGAACTCTTCGCCGTCTACACCGCCCCCGGCCCCGAGCAGCAGATCAAAGCCCGCTACCTGCTCTCCACCAGCTTCATGCGCCGCCTGGCCCAGTTCCGCCGCCAACTTGGCCGGCCCCTGCTGGTCTCGCTCAACTACGGCAAGCTCTACCTGGCCATCCCCATGCCCGCCAACCCCCTCGACCCTCCCCTGCTGCGCAAGGCGGTGGAGGTCGGTAAAGTGCGCGAGTACGTAGAAGCGCTCGAGCTGATGCTGGGCCTGGTGGAAGAGTTACGGCTCAACGTGCGCATCTGGTCCCCGAATTGAGCAAAGCTTCCCCCCGATCTCCCGGCCCGCGTTTGCGGTTTTAGCAGAATCAATCCATAAAGACTGATGCCGGATTCCAAAAGATACTCCGGCTACAGTGGCTCCTCCCGCTCGGCTTGCACTTCCTGCTGCAAAAACGCCGTCAGGGCGCTGGGGTCGGCGAAGTAGTGGCGCTCCTCCCCCTGGCTGACCGAGGCCCGCCAGACTTCGCCCTCGGGGGTAGACTCGTACCAGATGCGAACCACATAGACTTGGGTGCTGGTAGCCGCCACAGTTTCCGCCTTTAGCGCAGCTCGAGGCCCGTCGGGGCGAACTTCAGCCGATCCGGGCGCACCCCCAGGGCCGCCTCGAGGGCCACCCCGGCAATTTCCTGGTAGGTCTTTTTCAGGGCTGCATCGTTTGCTTCCGTTGCTACCGAGTAGCCGGCCAGAGGAAGGGTAGCCATCAGTACAAAAAGCTCATACAGACGCTGGCGCTCCGGGTCGGTGGCTTTTTTGAACTCGAGCGAGCTTGCAAAAGCTTCCTCCACCGCCCCCCACAAACCCAACAGCGCCTGCTCCGAGGGCTCTTCACCGGCGTAGACAAAGTAGCAGACCCCCACAAAGTACGTAAACGCCATGGCCACGTCGTTGGGCTTGCCCGCCCGCCGGGCTTCGTCTTCGTAGAGCTCGAGTCCAAGCTCGAATACTTTGACAAGCTCGGCTTGCTGGGCTTTGTTCTGGGTTAGGGATTGTGCGAAAGCTTGCACCAGCAGCCGTTTGGGGCCAGGTCTAAAGGTAGTCCTAGGAGTCGCAGTCTGGGCGCTCCCTCCTTGTTTTTGCTGGCTACGCTTGATGACCGCCTGCAAAATAGCCTTATTCGCGGCCATCTGGCTTGCCAACATGAGGTTGTTGTAGGCCATGTAGACGTTGGCTTGGTAAATGTTGCTAAAACTCTGTACGGGAGCGCCCCATCCCCCAGCGATGTACTGGGCCTGCGCCGCGCACAGCAGTAAAAACACCAACAACGCCAGAATGTTCCTGCCCATTAGCCCTCCTTTCCTGTAAGGGGATTGAACAAGGAGCCAAAAATTATCCGAGTCGAGCACAGGTCAACCGAATATACAAGCGGGTCTCAGTGGTGCTGTTGTTAACCCCCCTTACAAACCACGAGGTTCCAGCGGAAGGGTAGAAGCGGGTAATCGTGAGGTCACTATCCGTGGAGTTGTAATACCCCGCGCCGAGCACCCGCGTGCCCGCCGGGCAGGTGGCGGTCTGCTCAAAGGTCGCACCGGCTCCAATCAGCGGGCCGGCAATATCAAAGGTGTTTACGTAGCCGATCTCCAGACTCCCGTTCACCGCCAGATTGCCGGTGGCCGTCAGGTTGCCGCCACTGGCGCTCAGCACCCCACCCGAGACCCTGGCCAAGCCAGCCGGGTCTGAAGCCAGTTTGCCGCTCGTAACCGCATTGTCGGCCAGTTTATCCGAGGAAACGCTGGCACTGCCCAACTTCGCGCTCGTCACCGCGCCGTCGGCCAGCATCCCGCTGGTAATGCCCTCGAGGGCCACCGAGAAGGTGTTGCTGCTCAGCGCCAGCCCTGCGCCAGCGGAATAGGTGGTTCCCCCACTGCCCACCAGGTCGTCTCCCCATACCAGCGCCCCGCCCTGGGCCTTGAGTACCTTGCCGTCGGCAAGCGTTCCACCCACCGCAAGCTTAGGCAGCGTGACCGCACCGTCGGCCAAACGCGCGGCTCCAACCGGGGCCTCGAGGGCTTGAATGGCCGAGCGCAGGATGGTGAAATTCTGGTTCACATCGGCAGATTTGATGGGTGTGTTGGCCTGAAAGGCGACCAGGTCGCCCACCGCGAGCGCCGCCAGCCCCCCCGCCACCAGCGCACCCCCCAGTATGAAGAGCTTCAAGGTTTTTGCAGGCATAGCTTCCTCCCTCTCACTGCCACTGAGCTTCATCCCATTTGCTGTTATCCCAGATACCTTTGGCGCCGGTGGGAGCACCTCCACAGGCTGCCAGCAACAAACTCAGCAGCAGCACTACCAACAGTCCTTTACGCTTCATGGAAACTCCTTTCCAGAGGGTGGGTGTCGGTGCGAGGAGGCGCCCCACCGACACCCCAAGGCTTCACTTCTGCACCGTGATGGTGGCGCCGCTAATGGGCAGGCCGCTCAGGGTGGGGCTGCCTTGGGCGCCCACGGCGGTCAGGTTGATCTGGTAGGTCTTATTGATCGGGTTGGTGCTCTGACCGCCGCCACAGGCTGCCAGGGTCAGGGCCAGCGCCAGGGCCAGGAAACCCGCCCTTAGCGAGCGCATCCGCCACGCACCCAGGAGCATCCAGGGCAGCAAGGTAAGGAGCAAAGGCGCGGGCAAAGTTGGGAGGCTCTGGGCCTTCAGCACCGCCGGACGGGCAGCCAACGAGCTGGCGATATCGGCGGCCACCAGGAACTGGCTGTTGCCCACACCAAGGGCCAGTGGGGTGGAGAGGGTAAGCGTAAGGGTGCCGTTGTCGGCGCTGAAAGTGCCGGTGGCGATGGGCGTTTCGCCACTATCCATCTGGCCGTTGGCGTTGGCATCCGGGATCAGCTTGACCGCCGTGAGGTCGAGCTGATCGTTGCCGCTGCCACTGGCCTGTAGGGTGATGCTTTGCAACTGGGTGGCCTGCGAGGGATTGAGGGTAAAGGCCAGCATGACGACGTTGCTCTGGCCTTTGTTGCGGGTGGCGTCGGCAGGAGCGTTGGCCGGCTTGGCTACGGCGATGGTTAAGCCTCCGGCGGGCGCGGTGTTGAAGGTAGCCGTGACCGACTTGGCCGCGTCCATGGTGACCGAGCAGGTTCCACTGCCCGTGCAGGCTCCGCTCCAACCGGCGAAGCTCGAGCCCGCATCGGCCACCGCGCTCAGGATCACACTGGCCCCAGCGCTAAAGTTAGCGCTACAGGTCGCACCACAGTTGATCCCTGCTGGACTGCTGCTTACGGTTCCACCCCCCGTTCCGCCCTTGCTCACCGTAAGCGCAAAGGTAGCCGCAGGAGCCTGGGTGTAGTTCACGCTGGCCGTGACACTGCCGGTGGTCACGGTGACGTTCTGGCTGGCCGGATTGGGGTTGTAGGTGGTACCGCTCACCACCACACTGGGCGCCGAGACGGTGTAAACGCCGGTTACCAGATCGGACAGCGACTGGCCGGTGCCGGTGAGGATGGTTCGCTGCTGGTTGAAGCCGCCCGGGCCGGTGATGGTGAGGGTAGCGCTGTTGCCGCTGGGCAGGCCGGACACCTGTAGATTGAGCGTACCGAAGCTCTGCGCGGTGTTGAAGGTAGCGGTCACGGCCTGGGCGGCATTCATGGTGACGGTGCAAGCGCCCGTACCCGTGCAGGCCCCGCTCCAACCGGCAAAGGTAGAGCCGCTGGCCGCTGCCGCACTGAGGGTAACGGAGGTTCCGGCGTTGAAGGCAGCAGTACAGGTAGCGCCGCAGTTGATGCCAGAGGGGTTGCTGGTGACGGTACCGCTGCCACTGCCGGCTTTGTTGACGGTCAGGTTGAAGGTGGGGGCGGGCGCGGTATTGAAGGTGGCGGTCACGCTCTGGGCTGCGCTCATCGTTACCGTACAGGTGCCCGTACCGCTACAGCCGCCTCCGCTCCACCCGGCAAATACCGAGCCCGACGCAGGGGTGGCGGTCAGCGTGACCGTGGTGCCCTGGGCAAAGCTGGCCGAGCAGGTAGACCCGCAGTTGATGCCCGTAGGGTTGCTGGTTACGGTGCCCGAACCGGTACCGTTTTTGTTGACCGTAAGGGCAAAGGTAGGCGCTGCCGAGGTGGTGAAGCTCTGGGTAGGGCTGTTGAAGGTGCCCGCATCGGTGACGAAGCGGTAGCGCCAGTAATACGTGGTGTTGGGGCTCAGACCGCTGAGGTTGGTGCTCACATTGGGGAAGTTGAGCGAGGTGTTCGGAACATTGGCCGGTGGCAGCGATGAGCCCAGGGCGCTGGTAGTGCCGTAGTCGAGGTAAAGTAGCCCGCTCTTGAAATAGCTGTAGAGGTTGACCCCTAAGGTGGCCGAGGTGGCGGTGATGTTGTTGCTCTGAAGGTTCTGGAAGCTGGCCTGGTAAAACACCGTCACCGGCTGTTCGGGCGTAGCGTTGCCATAGGCCGTGACCGCCGTTGCCCTTAGGCGGTGGGTGCTGGGGCCCGCAAGGCCTAGAAGCTGCTTGTTGAACAACACCGGTACCTGTACCTGAAACTGCCAGCCCGAGGGAAGCGCGGCCCACCCATAGGAGGTACCGCCAGCTCCTGCGGTTTGCGGGGTTTGTGAACAATACCCCTGAAAACCCGAGGGGTTATTCGAAACATCAATGGTGTAGCCGTCTGAGAGCCGGATCAGGTAGCAGTACACCCGGTTCTGGGCGCTGACTGCAAAGCTGGCTCCCTCGGGTAGAAAGAAGTCAAAACCCACGGTATCGTTGGTACAGGGGCTCACATTGGTTGAGCTCGCCCTCACGTAGGCCAGGTCGCCTGTTTTGGGATAGGGCTCGTTGGGGTCGGTAAAGTAGCCCACCGTATTTTGGGTGGCCACAACAATATTCCCGGTAACCGGGCAAACTGTGTTCACCGGTACAGGAGAGCTATCGAAGTAGGCCCGCCCCGCCAAGGCGCTTCCAAACCACCCCACCATTAGAGCCAACAAGGCAAAAAACAGCATTTTACGCACGGTCATTTTTCCTTCGAACGATCGGGGTCGAATAAGCTGGATGCTGATGCCGGGTTTTACGCTTAAACAAGCGCGCACCTGTTCCATAACCTCTCCTCCTTCGCCTTGCTGTGCTCACGTTAGAAAAAACAGCATGACTGGAGGATGACTGCAAAAAAACAGCCCCCCGCAGGGGTCTGTCCGTAGGATTGAAGGCTTACTTGACTCGAGCCCGCTCGAGGCTCCGCAACACCCCTGGAGCCAGCCGCGATAGGTTGTCGCTCAACGCGTCGAGCTGAAAAGTTGGCCTGCAGATTGCCGGACCTAAGGAATGAGCGGCGCTAGAGGGTGGCGATTCCGGCAGACTGAGCCGCCTCGAGAATTGCCTTACTAACGGGGTTTTGGCTTAGAAAACTGCTCCTGTGTGCAGGGGGTATTTTATCGGCAATCCGTGTAAGGTGGTCTAGCAGCTTTTGAAGCTCGGGGATGCCGGCTTTTTGGTAGGCCGCTTGGACGCGGTAGTGCACCCACAAGACCTCGAGCCTTGTACAGCCCGTGGGCCAGTAGGTCTTTAGCTTCTCCACCGCCGCCTGGATGTGGTGCTGGGCTTCGCGCAACCTTCGGGGGGAGCCCTCGGCCAGTTCCAGCGAGGCGTTAGCCCAAAGGGTATGGGCCGCGATTTCGAGACTGGGCCAGTCGTTCTGCTGGGCCAGGGCCAGCGCCTCCTCTATGCTGGGCAAGGACTGCTCCGGGAGGCTCACGCGGGCTTTGGCCAGCAGGTAGCGGCCATAGGCCAGGCCTCGGTGTTGGGCGAAAAGCTCTTCCAGGCAGGCCAGGACGGGTTCTACCCCAACGCCTTGCCGGTGGGCCAGCAGGGCTTGCAAAATCCGGTAGGTGGCCTCGTCCCGCTTGGGCAAGTCGGGCTCTCCTAAGGCCCGGCCCAGCCAGTCCGAGGCCTGTGCCCACTCGCCCCAGACCCAGGAAAGGCGGGCCATCTGGTACTCGCTAAAAGCCCGCGTCCAGCCCCATTCTTCGGGCACAATTTGCAAAGCGTGTTCCAGGGCTTGCTGGGCTTCGGCGTAGCGCCCCAGGTCGTAGTAGCGCAGGGCCAGGTTGTTGAAGTGGTGCACCTCGCGGCCTATTACGCCCTGCATTCCCTCGAGCAAACCCTGGGCCTGCAACTGGGCTTCCAGGGCGGCCTCGGCGTAGCCCAGGGCGGCCAGGCAGACCGCGCGGTTGTGGTGGAAGCCCATCAGGGTGAGCCGGTTGCCGGATTGCACCAGCACAGGCTCAGCTTCCCGGTAGAACCCCAGGGCCTGGCGGTGGCGCTCGAGCTGGTCGTAGGCGATGCCCAGCCGCGAGGTGCAGATGGCCGCCTGCAGGGTGTCGCCCCGTTCTTGGTGAAGGCGTCGGAGCTGCTCCAGGGCCTCGATCAGGGCCGGGGCGTTGCGCTGGACATAAAGCGACTGGGCCAGGGCATCCAGCAAGCGAACGCGCAGGTCGGGCTGGTTGGCTTCCACGGCTTGCTGCAAGCCCTGGCGGGCGACCTGCTCGGCTTCGGGGCCGTAGCCGTGCTCGCACAGCCGCACCGCCTCCCGCAGCCAGGCCCGCGCGTGTTCCTCGGGGGTGGTGGCCAGGGCTTGCAGGCGCCGGGTGAGGGCCTCATGGTGGCTGCCGGTGTCAAAGCGGATCATCACCTCGCTCAAGGCTTCCAGCAGCTCAAAGGTCTGCTTGGGGTCGCCCAGCCCCTCGGATAGCTCGGCGGCTTGCTCGTAAAACCGGGCGGCTTCGGCGAAGCGGTAGGTCTCTGCGGCTTTTTGAGCCGCCTGAACGAGAAAGGGAATGGCCCTGGGGGGCTCCCCCTCGAGCCAGTGGCCGGCAATGCGCGCCGGATCGGCCTGCTGGCCCTCCAGGTACAGCGCGATTTGCCGGTGCAGATAGGTTTTGATGCTGGCCGGAACCCCGCTCAGGGTGGCCTCGTAGAGCAGATCGTGGACAAAAGCGCGACCGCGTAAAAGCTGGGCCGCCTCGAGTTCGGCCAAAGGCTCCAGCAGCTCCAAGGGGCTGCTCCTTAGCACGGCGGCGGCCAGCTCGAGGGAGAAGTCCGGCCCGGCCACCGCTGCGGTGCGAACCAACCGCTGGGCGCCGGGGGAAAGGCGCTGAAGGCGGGACTGAATCAGGGTGGCGATCTTGCTGGAAAGCGGCAGGCGGCCCGGTTTCCGCTGACCAAGCCCACCCGATTCCCACAGGCTGCGCAGGGTCTCGAGCACGAAAAAGGGGTTACCGCCTGTGTGGCGGCTCAGGGCCTGGGCCCACTCCTGGGGGTCGCCTTGCAAACCGGGCAGTTCGAGGCTCTCCAGCAAGCCCTGTACAGCGGCAACGTCCAGCGGCTGAACCTCAACCCGCACGGCCCACCCGCCCTGAACATCCTGCACCAGCAACGCCTCTAGCTCGGCCGAAAGCTCGCCGGTGCGAAAGGCCAGGGCCATGCGCAGCGGGCCAGGGCTTCTCCAGTACGGACTAAAGACAAAATGCAATACCTCGAGGCTAGCCATGTCGGCGAATTGCAGGTCGTCCAGGCAAATCTGCTCCATCCCCTCCCCCACCGCCTGCCGCACCAGTTCGGCCTGGGCCTGGAAGAAGCGCAGTTTCTCGGCCTGGGTCTGGATAGGGGGCTGGGGGGGGCCGAGTTCGGGTAGTACGCGGGCCAGCTCGAGCCGCGCCCATTCCGGCAGGGCCAGACCCGGAAACTGCCCCAGAATCTGACGGCAGATACGGCTCAAGGTAGCATAGGGAATACCCACGTCGCCCGGACGGCCCTCGAAAACCAAAGCCTGCCCCTGGCTGCTCAAAAAGTCCTGCATCAGGCGGCTTTTACCCACCCCTGGCGGGCCCGATAGCAAAATAACCTGCCCCTGAGCCCAAGCTTCTTCCATCTGGGCCCACTCGGCCTCACGCCCCAAAAGCCGGGGCGGGCGCAATACCGAGAGGGGAATTTCCGAGCGGGGCGCCGGGCCATGGGAAGCAACGAACTCTCCTCGCGTGATCTGACGGAGGAGCTCTTGGGTCTCGGGCAGCGGCGCTACCCCCATCTCCCGCTGGAGCACCGCCCGGCACCGCTCAAAGGCGGCTATAGCCGCACTACGGTCGCCCAGCAGATACCACAAGCGCATCAGCCGCCGGTGCGCGGTTTCGGAAAGCGCATCGGATTCCAGGAGACGTTCGGCATAGCTCAGGGCTTCGCGGTACTGCCCGGCCTGCTCGAGCTCGTCGGCCAGTACCACCAGCGAATCGCGCCGCATATCGTCCAGACGCTCGCGTTTTATCAAGAGCCAGTCGTCGAAGTCGGGGCAGTCGTCGTAGTCGGCCCCCTCCAGCAGGCGACCGGTATACCCCAGCACCTCGGCATGGCGGCCCGCGAAATGGGCGACCTCGAGGGCGGCCACATCCACCTCGAGGCCCTGCAACTCCAGCACATCCGCGCCCCGCACCAACTCGGCCCCTGCCGCCTGCTTGAGCCGCCGCAGGGCCTGGGCCAGGTTGTTACGGGCGGTGGCCTCGGAGGACTCGGGCCACAGCAAACCGGCCAGCTTAGAGCGGCTGGTGGGGCCTTCCAGGGCCAGGTAGGCCAGAACACCCGCCGTCTTGCGCTCTACCGGGCGCAATTGGCGCCTATAAATCTGCAAGGCCGGAACGCCCAACAGCTCGAGACGACCCCAAGACGCACGGGCCCCGCTTGTCGCTCGAGCCTGTTGTGCGCGTGTAGGTTCCGGCACTTAACTATTTTAAGAAACCACCTCTAAACCCGATGTTGATTTAGCCCAATATCCAGGGCCTACGGGTCGTCAAGGAGGTGGTGCGCAAAGCAGTACAGCACCTCCTCCGCCTAGATCAGGAAGCATTTCTGAGAGAGCGCGAAGGGAGCAAAAACGGCTACTACCCCAGGAAGCCGGAGACGAAGCGGCAGCAGGGAAGCACCCGTACCGACACACTACAGCCCGCGCAGGCTGCGTACGAGTGCCCACAGCGCCCTGGCCCCTTCCAGCAGCGATTCCGGCTCTACCCACTCCTCCGGAGTGTGGGCGCCCCCACCCCGGTAGGTACCGAAGGCCAGAGCAGGAATACCCGCCTCAACCGCCGCGGAGGCGTCGGTGGAGCCCGAGAGCCAACGCACTTCCTGGCCCACCTCGGCCAGGGCCTGCTGAGCCGCCCGCTGCATCTCGAGCGTGGCCGTGCTCCCCGCCGGGCGACGGCCCAAGACCTCGAGCTCGAGCCTTACGCCCTGCTTTTGAGCCGCATCCATCAACACCTCGCGGGCTTGGGCCTCGAGTTGCTCCAACATCGCCGCCTTGCTGGCCCGGAGGTCGAGCTCGAAACCCACTTCCGCCGGGATGGCGTTGATGGCCTCCCCGCCCCACACTCGGCCCACATTCACGCTCATGTCCTCGTGCTTCTTCAGCCCGTACAGCGCGGTGATGGCCCGCCCCAGGGCGGGCATGGGGCTGGGATTGGTACGGTCGCCCCAGGCGTGTCCACCCGGCCCTACGAACAGCCCCCGCAGCCGCACTGAACCCACCGCCTCGGTGACCACACCGGGCATGTAGCCATCCACCGCCACCACCATGCGCGGGCTGAGCCTCGCCACCAGCGCACGGGCTCCCTTGAGGTTGCCCAAACCCTCTTCCCCCACGCTGAAGCCCAAACCGATTCCCAGGGGCAGCAGCAGCGGGGCCAGCGAAAGCAGCACGGCCACGCCCGCCGAGTTGTCCCCCACCGCCGGAGCGTACCACTTCTCACCCCGCTGCTGCACGGGAGTGGGGGTCAGCACGGTGTCGATATGGGCCACCAGCAACAGCGCCCCCTGCCCGGCCCAAACGTTGCCCAGCTCGTCGCGCTGCGGGGTGAAACCCAGCTCTCCCAGCCGCCTCGCCACCCACTCTCCCCGTTCGCGCTCCCCGGCCAGCGGGCCGAACTCGAGCAGCAGCGAGCGGGGGTCTAGGTGTATGGCCTGGGCACTCATTCACCCTCGCCCGACTCGGCCAACCCCTCCCGCAGGGCGTAGAGGGCAGCCTGGGTACGGTTGTTGAGGTGAAGCTTCTGGAAGATGTCCGAGAGGCGGTTGCGCACGGTCTTCTCGGAGAGGGAGAGCTCGCTGGCGATCTCGAGGTTGGTGTAGCCCTGGGCCACGAGCTTGAGAATCTGCACCTCGCGGTCGGAGAGTTCGGCGTGGGACTTAGGCATGGCCTCGTGCTTGCTCTTGAAGTCCTGGATGATCTGCTCAGCCATCTCCGCGTCGAGCAGCACCTCCCCAGCCTGCACCCGGCGGATGGCCTCGAGCAACTCCTTGGCGTCGGCATCCTTGAGCAAGTAGCCCCGCGCTCCGGTCTTGACTGCCTCGAAGACGTAGGCATCCTGACGGTACATGGTCAGCATGATGACCTTGGCCTGGGGCCATTCCCGCAGGATCTCCTGCGTGGCCTGCACCCCGTCGAGACCAGGCATCTGGATGTCCATGAGGATGATGTCAGGCCGGGCCTCGAGGGCGTGGCGCAGCGCCTCACGCCCATCTTTGGCCTCCCCAATCACCCGAAAGTCGGCTTCGGCCTCGAGCAGGCTCCGTAGGCCCTGACGAAACAGGGCGTGATCATCGGCGAGCAGAATGCGTATCATTGCCCTTGATTCTACTCTCCCCCTGCTTCAGGGGTTTAGGGCCATCGACGATTTCCGCAAGAGTCTCTTGTAGCATAAGCACGATGAAGCGCGTGTTGAGGTCTCTGATGGCTTTGGCAATGCTGGCCCTGGGCAGTGCGCTGGCCCAGGATGGGTGGGTCAGCTTGCGGGGCAACTTTGGGCTGGGCACCACCGTGTCCTACGGCTTCGCAGGCAGCCTGGGGGTTGAGTTGGAGTGGCTCGACCCCAGCCTGCGGGTCTACCCCAGGGGAAGCGTAGCCTACCTCCTCAACCTGGAGACGCTGCTGAGCGGCCCGCGCTACGGCCTCCTGGTCGAAGGTGGGGGAGCGATCTACTCCAACTACGACCGCACTGGTCTATTTGGTGCAATCCGGGCGGGCGGCGGCTTGCTGATCGAAAACGCCATCGGCACTTTCGTGACCACCTTGGGTCTCACGGGAGGCTACCGGATGTCGGAGGGGCCCATTGAGATGGGCCTGGAGGGCGGCCTGCGGATCACGGGCACCGACTTAGGCAACGTGACGGTGCTCGAGTTCAGCCCCCTGCTGCGGCTTGGCGTGGGAATCCGCTTCTGATCACGTCCGTGAGGCAATCAAGGCTTCTCCAGCCCGGCTTACTTGACCAAGCCAGGGGGCTTCGCTATATTAGGGGACGCTGTCCTGTGGGGTTTCACATGGGCGGTTAGCTCAGCTGGTTAGAGCACACGCCTGATAAGCGTGAGGTCGGTGGTTCGAGTCCACTACCGCCCACCAGCGCCAGGACGCAAAAACCCCGAGATCGGTTGATCTCGGGGTTGCGCTTTTGACACCTTATGTGCGCAGCTCGGTGTAGCTGTTGGCCCAGGCGATGATGTGGCTGGCCTGCCGGCGCACCCCGGGGTCGATCCCGCCGGTGGCCCCTTGCAGCCTCTGGGTCACAAAGAGGGTGTTGTGCCCGGCTTCGCGTCCTCCCGTCAACACCTCGAAGAGCCCCTTGGGTACCTGTCCTCGGGGGAAGAAGTGATACGCCTCGTCCACCACCAGCAGCACGTCGCGCATCCCCATGATGGCCTGGCCCAGGTTGTCCAAAAAAGGCCGGGGGTCGTAGCCGGTCACCTGGAAGATCACCCGGCGATGCCGCCTCAGGACCGGCATGGGATCACCATCTTCGCGCACCGTATAGCGCCCCTGGGCCAGCTCGGCAAACTCGCAGGTGCCGGTAGCGGCCCTCCATGCGGCGGATGATTTCGCGGGCCAGGGTGCTCTTCCCCGAGCCCGACTTGCCCACGATGAGGATGCGGAAGGTCTGCCTACCGGCCACGTTCCAACTCCGGGACCATTACGACCGGGACTTTTTCTCTTTTGGCAGCTTGGTACAGGGTTTTGTCTAGGGTAAAGAACGTCAACTGCGGCCTGAACGGCAAAAGAGTTTTTACCGCAGCAAGATGTACCGCGTCAGCACCTTTGAGAGGGTGTTTTTGGCATAGCTCAAAGGCCAGATCACACACCCGCTTTGAAACAGGTAGCATTAGCCAATGTTGTAGATTACTCATTACAAACTTTTGTATTTGACTTCTTTGCTGTTTCGAAATGCGTTTGTCGCGCAACATTGCACCGGTCGCCCCGGCGATTTCCGGCATCACCAAATAGCACATTCCTATTTGGTTTGCTTGGTTATATACCTGTCTTGACAGTGCGTTGAAGCGTTCTTGGGTATGCAGTTGGATTAGAGCTCCGGTATCAAAAACAACCAATCTATCTCCGTTGTTCGCGGACATAGTCGAGGGAGGTCTTTTTACCGGGTTTGAGTTTGATGGGTTTGGGTAAAGAGGGTTTGCTTGGTTCGGTAGGCTCAATAACTGGGAAGTCGTCCGGCCACTCCTTAGAAGGGACAGCTTTTTCTTTGGGGGTTTTCCCTTCACGCTTCATACCCCCAGCCTATCACGCCTGGTAGCTCCGCCACAGCTCCCACCCAGCCCAGGCCACCAGGGCTTGCAGGCTTTCGCATTTAGGGCAGCCCTGGCCTTCAGGCAAGTTCTCGAGGCGGCCCAGCCCTCCAGCCAGGACGGCGAGTTCGAAGGTGTTGTCTTTGGGGCTGCTAGAGCTGCGCTTGCGGGTGAAGCGTCAGAAGGCGGTACGGCCCAGGTATTTTACGGGCTCCATGCGATTATTGTAACACTTCGCTTAATTAATTAGTCGTTCCAAGGTGAGCACCAGACGGCTGTACGGCGCTTCGGTGCGTTCGATCAGGGTGCCGCTGTTGTAGACCATCAGCAGCCCGCCGCCGCCCGCCGGCCAGGGTTCGAAGGCCACCACGTAGCCCCGTTGCTCGACCCTGGCCCAGAGGCTGCTAAACTCCTCCCGCCAATCAATTGACGTTGAGGCAGGTGCGGGTGCTGTGGCTGTCGGTGGTTGCCGCACCACCAGGGCCCCGGAAGGTTGCATGCCAGGTTGAATCATCAGCCAGCCAAAGTACGCCAGAACGCCTACTCCAATGAGCAACCGCATGGGGTTGAGCCTTCTATCGTCCATGGCGCATCTCCTTTAGGGTAGCAAATTCGGCTGGGATTGGCGGGTTAGGTTCCGTATGCCGCTGCCGATGCCACACGGGAAAGGTTATGCCGATTTTTTCTTAGCCTTGCTCGGGGCTTTGCGGGGGCGCAGGCCCAGGCTCTTGCGCACAGCCTCGATCTCGGAGGTGTGGCGGCCTGCATGAGGGCATACCGGTCGATGTTGGCGTAGAACTCCATTTCCTCATCGAGGTTCTTGAACTTGGGTTCTTTGAGCTTGCCCATCATTTTTTAGCGTGTAGTAGAGGGCATTGCAATCCGATTGACGGGGCCAGTAGATAAACCAACCCCCAAGGGTCCGGGCTTGGTTGTCGCTTCCCTCCTTCCACACCCAGTCCGGGCTCAGGGTGGCGGGGTCTAGGCGCATGGCGTTGAGCTGGCCTTGGGCAGTCCAGACCTGGTAGCCGCTATGGTAGTTGGCAAAGGTTCGGGTCGCGTAGTACAGGTACAGCCTCCCACCCTCCCCCCGGAGGAGCATGGGCGAGGAGTTGAGGGAAAATCCGGCGCGGTAACATCTCCCAGCCGCATCCACCTCCCGGGCCTCCTCTGGCGTCCCTAGGTGGTAGGCGAGGCTCTGGCCCCCCGGGGTAAAGCGCTCCAGGTAGAAGCGACGCGCGCTGCAGTCTGTGTTGCTGCTGTCCTGGTAAGTGACCCTGCCCCTGGCAGACCTAGGGGTTGTTGGGGCTCACCCCCACCAGGCTGAGGTCGGACGCCGGTGGGGTACCCCCTCCCCCACCCCCGCAAGCCGCCAGGAGAACCCCAAGAACCATCAGGACCCAGACGCTCTTCCGCATGACCTACCTCCGGTAGGAGACAGACCTCTGTTCCTACCCTTAGCTTCCCCAGGGCCCCTTACAAAATCCTTAACAGGGGGCAGGGTCCCGGTCGGGTCGCGTCAAGGTTTATGCGTAACCCCCGCCATTTCAACGGGGTCAGCCCGCCACACCGCCCAAGTAACGAAGCGCCCAATTGGTGCCCCCATCGGCAAGTCCTGCCGATAACGAGGGTTTTACGAGAAGGCGTTACTCTAAGGCTCAGGTGGAGCTATGATTGCCGTGATTCTCTCTGGAGGAGCCGGTACGCGCTTGTGGCCGGTTTCCCGCGAGCTTTATCCCAAACCCTTCATGCGCCTGCCCGATGGACAGAGTCTTCTGCAGAAGGCCCTGCTGCGGGCGGTGAGCATCCCAGGCGTGCGCGAGGTGCTCACCGTCACCGGGCAGGAGCACTACTTCAGCACCAAGAACGAGTACGCGGCGACCGAGTTGCCCGAGGGCCTCGAGCTGAGCTACGTGATCGAGCCCCTGCGGCGCAACACCGCCCCCGCCATCGCCCTGGCTGCGCTGCAGGTGACCCAGCGACACGGCCCCGAAGCAGTGATGCTGGTGCTCTCCTCCGATCAGCTCGTCGAGAACCTCAAGGCCTTTGTGCAAGCCGTGCAGCAGGCGGAGGCCGCGGCTCGGCAGGGGTACTTGGTGACCTTCGGCATCCGGCCCACCTACCCGGCCACGGGCTTCGGCTACATCCAGCAGGGCGAGGCGCTAGGCGAGGGGGTGTTCAGGGTTGAGCGCTTCGTCGAGAAGCCCGACCTCGAGACCGCCAGGAGCTACCTCGAGCGGGGCACCTTCTCCTGGAACGCAGGCATCTTCTGCTTCCAGGCCGGGAGCTACCTCGAGGCCCTCAAAACCCTCTCCCCCGAGGTCTACGAAGCGGTGTTACGCTGCTGGGAGAACAGCCCCAAGAGCAGCCCCAGCTACCTCGATGCCGCGAGCTTCAAGGCGGTGCCCAACATCTCGGTGGACTACGCGGTGATGGAGAAGTCCGACCGGGTGGCGGTGGTGCCCGCGACCTTCGGCTGGAGCGACCTGGGCTCTTGGGACGCCACCGCCGAGCTGGTACCCCCCGACGCCCAGGGCAACCGGGTCTTCGGGGACGTGGTGCTGGTGGAAGCACGCGACACCTTCGTGCAGAGCGAGGGGCGGGTGGTGGCGGCCATCGGGGTGGAGAGCCTGGTGATCGTGGATACCCCCGACGCCTTGCTGGTAGCCCGGCGCGACCGCGTGCAGGAGGTGAAGAAGGTAGTCGAGCAGCTTCAGGCCAAGCAGCACCAAGCCGCCAACCGCCACCGTACCGTACAGCGCCCCTGGGGCAGCTACACGCTGCTGGAAGAAGGCCCCAACTTCACCATCCGCCGCCTGGTGATCCGACCCGGCCAGGGTCAACTGCTGCAGCTGCACCACCACCGCAGCGAACACTGGGTGGTGGTCTCGGGTACCGCGCGGGTGGTGCGGGGGGAGCAGGAGCTGTGGTTGCGAACCAACGAGTCGATCGACATCCCCGCCGCCACCCCCCACCGCCTCTCCAACCCCGGCCTCATCGACCTGGTCATCATCGAGGTGCAGAGCGGGGAGTACCTGGGCGAAGACGACGTGGTGCGCCTGGAGACCAGCGAGGAGCTGCTGCTCGAGAACGGTAGGGGCGACTGACTTCAGGTGGCGGGCGCTTGTGGCGTTTGCCGCATTTACGCCGCACGCGATGCGGCACAAATTACCGCCTACAGCAAGAGGCAATTGTAGGCGGTATCCATAGGGAACCGCTCTATGTCAGGCTGCGCCTATAATGAAGCGGTATGTCGGATTTCGAAGCGGTGGTGGGGCTGGAAATTCACCTGCACCTCAAAACCAGGACCAAGATGTTCTCGCCCGCCCCGGCGGGCTACTTTGGCGCTGAGCCCAACACCCACGTCCACCCCGTAGACCTGGGGCTGCCGGGGGTCTTGCCCGTGACCAATGCCAAGGCGGTGGAGTACGGGATCATGTTCGGGCTGGCCCTGAACTGCAAAATCGCTTCCTGGACGCAGTTCCACCGCAAGAGCTACTTCTACCCCGACATGCCCAAAAACTACCAGATCTCCCAGTACGACCTCCCCATCGCCGAGCACGGCTGGCTCGAGGTCGAGGGGAGCCGCATCGGCATCAAACGGGTGCACCTCGAGGAGGACGCGGGCAAGTCGCTGCACCCCGACTTCGGCGACTACTCGCTCATCGACCTCAACCGCGCGGGCTCGCCGCTGATCGAGATGGTCACCGAGCCCGACATCCGCACCCCCGAGCAGGCCCGTATCTTTCTGAGCCACGTGCGCTCCATCGCCCAGACCCTGGGCATCTCCGACGCCAACCCCGAAGAGGGCAAGATGCGCGCCGACGTCAACGTCTCGGTACGGCGGCGGGGGGAGCCGTTGGGCACCAAGGTCGAGATCAAGAACCTCAACTCCTTCAAGAGCGTGCAGCGGGCGCTCGAGTACGAGATCAAGCGCCAGAGCGAGTTGCTGCGCCTGGGCCGCCGGGTCGAGCAGGCCACGTTGGGCTGGGACGAGGGCGGGGGCAAGACCTACGTGATGCGCCTGAAGGAGGGCGAGTCCGACTACCGCTACTTCCCCGAGCCCGACCTACCGCCCATCGTGGTGAGCGAGGAGTGGCTGCGGCGCCTGCGCGCGGCCATGCCCGAGCTCCCGGCCCAGAAGTTCGCGCGCTACGTAGCCAGCGGCGTGCGCCCCTACGACGCGGAAATCCTGGCCTACAACGCCTCGCTGGCCCGCTTCTTCGACGAGGCGCTTCGGGCTTACGGCGAGGAGCCGCAGAAGCTGGCCGACTGGCTGGGCACCGACGTGGCCGGCTACCTCAACGAGCGGGGGCTGGAGATTCAGGACACCCGCCTCACCCCCGAGCACTTAGGCCGCCTGGTGAGGCTGTTCGTGAAGGGCGAGATCACCAGCCGCGTGGCCAAGAACCTCCTCCCCGAGGTGATGGAGGGCGCCGACCCCGAGCGGTTGGTGCAAGAGCGCGGCCTGAGGGTGGTGGTGGACACCGGGGCCATCCGTGCCCTGGTCGAGAAGGTGGTGAGCGCCAACCCCGCCGTGGTGCAGCAGATCAAAGACGGCAAGCTCCAGGCCATCAACGCGCTGTTGGGCCAGGTGATGAGGGAGAGCAAGGGCACCGCCAAGCCCGAGGTGGTGCGCCAATTGCTGGCCGAGGCCATCGGCGTGCAACTGACCTGAGCGAGGGAACGCCATGAAATACGAAGACGCCGGGGTAGACATCGACCGCAAGGCCGGGGCCCTCAAAGCCGCCGCCGCCCGCATCAAGTCCACCTACACCCCCGAGGTGCTCGCGGGCATCGGGGCCTTCGGGGGCATGATCGACGCCCGCAAGCTCCAGGGAATGCAACAGCCGGTGCTGGTGGCCTCCACCGACGGGGTGGGCACCAAGACGATGCTGGCCGCCCAGACCGGGCGCTGGGGCGGGCTGGGTTTCGACATCGTCAACCACTGCGTCAACGACCTGCTGGTGCAGGGGGCCAAGCCGCTGTTCTTCCTAGATTACGTAGCGAGCAGCCGCCTCGAGCCCGAGCTGCTGGGGGTGGTGCTGGAATCGCTGGCCGAAGCCTGCAAGGCCGCGGGAATGCCCCTGCTGGGCGGCGAGACCGCCGAGATGCCGGGAGTGTACCACCCCGGCGGCCTGGACCTGGTGGGCACCATCGTGGGTGTGGTGGAACGCAGCCGCATCGTCGATGGCTCGAGGGTCGAACCCGGCGACGCCATCATCGCCCTGCCCTCCTCGGGGCTGCACACCAACGGCTACAGCCTGGCCCGCAAGGTCTTCGAGGGCTGGGACCTACGCCAGCCCCGCCCCGAACTGGGCCGCAGCCTGGGCGAGGCGCTGCTCGAGCCCCACAGAAGCTACCTGGAACCCGTCTCGCGCCTGCTGGACAGCGGGCTCGAGGTGCGGGCCATGGCCCACATCACCGGGGGCGGGGTCTACGAAAACCTGCCGCGGGTGCTGCCCGAGGGGATAGGCGCCCACCTCGAGCTGGGCACCTGGCCCCTCCCCCCCCTCTTCCGCCTGATCCAGGAAGCCGGGAACGTCGCGCTGGAGGAGATGTTCCGCGTGTTCAACATGGGCCTGGGCTACTTGATCGTGGTCAGGGAAAGTGACGTAGCTCCAGCTCTGCAGTGCCTGGGGATGGGGTATCGTGTAGGAAAGGCGCTCGAGGGTCAGGGCGTGACGGTGGGATAGTTGATTTAGACTATGACCGAAATCTGGCTGATCCGTCACGGGGAAACCGCCTGGAACGCCGAAAGTCGGCTCCAGGGTCAGCTCGATGTGCCGCTGTCGCCTAAGGGGGTCTCCCAGGCCTTCCGGGTGGCCGAGCGGCTCAAGAACAGCCACCTCACCTTCGACGCCCTCTACACCTCCGATCTCACCCGCGCGCTACAGACCGCGCGGCCCATCGCCGAGAACCTGGGCCTGGACCTCTGGCTCGAGCCGCGCCTGCGCGAGATCGACGTGGGAGAGCTGCAAAACAAGCTGCACGAGGAGATCAAGCGCGAGTTCCCCGAGTACTTCCGGGCCGTGAGCGCCGACCCCTGGAACACCCCGCGCCCCGGCGGGGAAAGCATGGCCGACGTGGCCCGCCGGGTGGAGGACTTCCTGCGCGAGCTGCCCGAAGGGCGCTTCATCGCCGTGGCCCACGGTGGGGTGATCCGGGCCGCGCTCAAGCTGACGCTGGGCCTCGAGGGCCTCTCCTGGCGCAAATTCCACATCCAGAACACCTCCATCACCCGCCTGCTCTACCCCGAGGGCAGCGCGCTTACGGTAGGCGACGCAGGGCACCTGGAGACCTGGGCCGACTACCTCTCCGACGACCAGATCACCAGCGGCGGCGTGGAGCAGGCGAGCGGGTCGAGCCGGTGAGGCAAGGGGCTTACCACCTTGTCTGTTTGCCAACCCCCTGCTCATGCGGGTGTGCTAGGATCATGAACTTGTGGAGACGACCCTCACCCCCCGAGCCCTTGGCTTCGCCATGCCTGCCGAGTGGGCCCCACACGCTGCGACCTGGACGGCCTGGCCTCACGACGAGGAGCAGTGGTTGGGCTACCTCGAGCCCGTGCGCCAGGAGTTCGCCGCCTTCGTAAACACCCTGGCCCGCTTCGAGCCCGTGCACCTCATCGTCGGCGACGAGGAGTCGGAGGCCGATGCCAAAGCCCGGCTGGACAGCGCCAACCTCACCCTGCACCGCGTCCCCCACAACGACCTCTGGCTGCGCGACAGCGGGGCGATCTTCGTGAGGCGGGGGGAGGAGGTCGCGCTCACCGACTGGGAGTTCAACGGCTGGGGAGGGAAGTACCCCGCCCAGCTCGACAACCAGGTCCCCACCCACATGGCCCGCATCCTGGGCGGCAAGCTCTGGCGTGTGGGCATCGTGATGGAAGGGGGCAGCCTCGAGGTCAACGGTCAGGGGGTGTGCCTCACCACCCGCCAGTGCCTGCTCTCGCCTAAGCGCAATCCCCACCTCAACGAGGAGGAGCTCGAGGGCTACCTGCACGATTACCTGGGCGTCCACAGCGTGATCTGGCTGGGTGAGGGCCTGGAGGGCGATCACACCGACGGGCACATCGACACCATCGCCCGTTTTGCGCGCGAGCACACCATCGTGAGCGCCGTGTGCGAGGACGAATCCGACCCCAACTACCCTCCGTTGCGGGAGAACCTGGAGATCCTCGAGAGCTTAGGAGGCTTCCAGATCGTCAAGCTCCCGCTGCCCAGGAACCCCCTCTACCTCGAGGGCACCCGTCTGCCTCTCACCTACGCCAACTTCTACATCGCCAACGGGGCGGTGCTGGTGCCCATCTACGGCGACCCCAACGACGAGAAGGCCCTCGAGATCCTGCGCCAGGTCTTCCCCGAGCGCCAGGTGATCGGCCTGATGGCCCGCAACCTCATCACCGGGGGTGGGGCCTTTCACTGCGTGACCCAGCAGCAGCCCGTCGGGCGGATCTGGGCGGGAGGTTGAGCGTGCCCAGGCTGGCCATCGTGCAGATGAGCATGAGCGAGGCGCTCGAGCAGAACCTGGCCAAGGCCGAGCGCTTCATCCGCGAGGCCGCCGCCAACCGGGCCCAGATCGTACTGCTGCCCGAGCTCTTCGAGAACCTGTACTTCTGCCAGAAGGAGCGCGAGGAGTTCTTCCGCCTGGCCCATCCCCTCGAGGAGCACCCCTTCATCCCCCGCTTCCAGGCCCTGGCGAAGGAGCTCGAGGTGGTGCTGCCCATCAGCTTCTTCGAGCGCAGCGGACAGGCCCACTACAACAGCCTGGCCATGATCGACGCCGACGGTAGCCTGATGGGGGTTTACCGCAAGAGCCACATCCCCGACGGCCCCGGCTATGAGGAGAAGTACTACTTCAACCCCGGCGACACCGGCTTCAAGGTGTGGAGCACCCGTTACGGGTGCATCGGGGTGGGCATCTGTTGGGACCAGTGGTACCCCGAGGCCGCCCGCATCATGGCCTTGCTGGGAGCCGACCTGCTGCTCTACCCCACCGCCATCGGCTCCGAGCCCGAGGAAGCCGGGGGTATCGACACCAAGGACATGTGGCAGCGAGCCATGATCGGCCACGCGGTGAGCAACGTGGTCTACCTGGCCGCGCCTAACCGCGTGGGTACCGAAAGCATCGAGGGCACACGGCAAACCTTCTACGGCCACAGCTTCATCAGCGACTACATGGGCAACAAAATCGCCGAGCTGGGCGCCACGGAAGAAGGCATCCTCTACGCCGACCTCGACTTCGCCAGGGCCCGCGCCTTCCGCGCCGGGATGGGCTTCTTCCGCGACCGCAGGCCCCAACTCTACAGCCCCCTGCTGACCTACGACGGCAAAACCCGGCAGGGTTAAGTCCCTTAGACTGCCTCGGCTCGAGCCCACCAAAAACAGCCTGCGCACCACAGCCCACAAAAACCCCTTTGCGATCGCACCCCCTCACCAGAAAAAGCGGCCACTATTCCCGTTTGGGACAATACAAAGCCCGCTTGCCAAAATGCGGCATTATGTTTTGCGCAAAATGCTATAATCCCCCTAGCGAGGTCCCCTCGAGCGTACCTTGAAAACCTATCTCCCCCTTTCTCATGGTAAATCCCTGTCACATAAAAT